>JAKQOD010000298.1 GCA_029565465.1 Deltaproteobacteria bacterium | reverse complement strand
GCATTGGAAGGTTGGATCTTCCTTGGTGAAGCGGTTGAGCGCTTTCGACATTTGGATTTCAGCGCCTGCATCCTTGGCTTTGATCGCCACCGAGATAACTGGCTTCGGCACGAACATCGACGTCATCGCAACATTGATGCTGCCGTCGGTGAAGGTATCGCCCGAGTTACAATCGATGCCGAACAGCGCGCAGATGTCGCCAGCGCCGGCTTCGGTAATGTCTTCCTTGTCGTCCGAGTGCATGCGCACCAAGCGGCCAACTTTGACCTTCTTGCCAGTGCGGCTGTTGACGATGAAGTCGTCTTTACGAACCGTGCCTTGGTAGACGCGGACGTAGGTCAACTGGCCGTAGCGACCGTCTTCGAGCTTAAACGCCAACATGATGAGCGGCTTGGCTGGATCCGAGATCGCAACCACTGGCGCTTCTTCTTTGTCGAGATCGAGCGCAACGTTTTCAACTTCGCGAGGTTCTGGCAAGTAGTAGGTAACGCCGTCGAGCAACAGCTGAACGCCTTTGTTACCGAGTGCCGAGCCAAGCATAACTGGCGTGCACTTGAGGCCGATGGTGCCAGCGCGCAGTTCCGAACGGATGAGTTCTGGCGTAACGGCGTCTTCGAGCATTGCTTCGGTGAGCTTGTCCGAAACCATCGACAGTTGGTCGAGCATTTCTTCGCGAGCGGCTTTGGCTTTTTCCAGCAAGTCGCCAGTTGGATCCGACACTTCGATGTCGTCGCCGTTGTCGCCCGAAAAGCGCCAAGCTTTCATTTCAATCAAGTCAACCGCGCCTTCGAGTTTGTCTTCGAGGCCGATTGGATATTGGATCATCACTGGGTGCAGCTTGAGCTTTTCACGCAGTTGGTCACGAACGCGGAATGGATTGGCACCCGTGCGGTCGAGCTTGTTGACGAATGCAATGCGAGGCACTTTGTAGCGGCGCATTTGGCGGTCAACCGTGTACGATTGCGATTGCACGCCGGCAACACCGCAAAGCACCATGATGGCGCCGTCGAGCACGCGCAACGAGCGTTCAACTTCGACGGTGAAGTCAACGTGCCCCGGGGTGTCGATGATGTTGATGTGGTGTTTGGCGATGCCGCGTTCTGGTTGGGAACCAATCCATTCACAGAACGTCGCTGCGGATTGAATCGTGATGCCGCGCTCACGCTCGAGTTCCATCGAGTCCATCTTGGCGCCGACGCCGTCTTTGCCCTTCACTTCGTGAATGGCGTGAATGCGGCCGGTGTAAAAAAGGATGCGCTCGGTCAGCGTGGTCTTGCCGCTGTCGATGTGCGCCGAAATGCCGATGTTGCGAACTTTAGAGAGGTCGGTAATCACGTGAATTCTCCGCGTGTTATGCAGGCAGGGGCCCAATTTGGAGTGAACGAGCGAACGCTCGGAACGGGGCCGCTAAGGATGCGGCTATCTACCTTGCCTTGGCCTCGGCGGTCAAGCGTTCCTACCTAGCAGGATGCAGTTCCTGGGGCGGGTTGGGGGCGTTTGTGTAACTATATTGAATTATGGGGCAATTGGCACACCTGCTGCCCTGCCTGGTTGGCGAAGATCGGCTGATGTTGCTGGCTGAGCGCTGCGCCTGAGATGGCCAGAAACGCGGATCGTGCTAATTGCATGCTTCGCGCAAACCGCCCGCACAAGCCTTTTGAAACAGCGCGGCGGCTTTGGTGGCGTCTTTGCCAACGCCGGTGCCGTCGGCATACAGAATGCCAAGGTTATAACAACCCGCGATGTCGCCACCGGTGCAAGCTTGTTCATAGAGCGCAGCGGCTTTGGTGGCGTCCTTGCCGACTCCGACGCCCTTGTCGTACGAAACGCCCAGATTGAAACAACTCCACATGGTGCCGAAGTCACAGCCTTGTTGATAAAGCGCGGCGGCTTTGGCGGCGTCCTTGGCAACGCCGTTGCCGTCGCTATACAAAAATCCGAGGTTGAAACAACCCGTCCCCTCGCCGCTATCACAGGCCTGTTGAAAGAGCGCGGCGGCTTTGGCGGCGTCCTTGGTGACGCCGGTGCCGTGCTCATACAAAAAGCCAAGGTGGGCGCAACTCCGCATTTCGCCAGCAGCACAGGCTTGTCGAAAGAGCACCGCGGCCTTGGTGGCATCTTTCGTAACACCGGTGCCGTCCACATAAGCAACGCCGAGATCATAACAAGCCCTGGTGTTGCCGTTGCTGCAGTCGCGTTGGAGCGAGCTCGGGTCTGTATTCGGCGCATCGGCGGCGACGGCGGTCGGCGCATCGACGACAACCGTGGCGTTATTGTGTGTAACCGTTGGCTGCAGCGCAGGTTTTTTACAAGCGCCAACGGTCGCGATCGCGATGGTCGCAACGCGCACTGCGATAGTTGCAGCGCGTCGGTGATGTGTCGCATCGTGCTTCGTCGAGCGCGTGTTATTTGCGATGGGTCGCGGAATCATAATGGCCACAACGTACGGCGACGCGTGCGCGCCAACAAGCAGCCGATAACAACGCCGCGCGGGTTTCGGACGAGTGGTACGCCTTGGGCGACCGCGTTTCGCAAATCCATCGCGCTTGCTCCTCTTGCGTGCTGCGAACGCTGAGGCGCACACTTTCCAGCTCGCCGACCGCCTGGGCCGCGCAAGGCCTGTTACGCTTAACCTATGATCGGAGGTGAGCCGCAGCATTGGACGTTGGCGTTTCGCGATCCGCAGCGCGAAGCGGAATACATGCAAGCGCACGGGCGCGAGGTGCGCAAATTCTATCGCATTGCGATGATCTCGATCTTGATCTTGTGGTGCGCCTCGGTAGGGTTGGATTTCTCGGCACCGGCTGGGACGCGGACGCCTTACATGGTGATTCGGTTCGCCGTGGTAGCGCCGGTTTTCGCGCTGGCCATCGCGTTGAGTTTTGCGCCGATGCAGGTGTACCTACGGTGGTGGCACAGCATGGCGATTGCCGTGCTGGCGACGGTGGTAGGCGGAACGATTGCGCTTGCTGCGGTTGCCTCGGCGGATGTGTTTGCGTACACGCTCGGCGGCTTCTTGCTGGCATTGACGATTGGTTCAGGCCTCGACCTCGGGCGCGCGTTCCACATTGTGGTGGTCGGCGCCGTGCTTGCAACGGTGATGGTTGTCGTGATCGTAGTGTCGCCGCACACCAGCGCGCGCGACGTCATGGTGGATGTGCTTTGGGTCGGTGTTGCTTTTGCGGGCGCTGTAATTATGAGCGGCCGAGCCGAAGTTGCCCGCCGCATTCGCTTTGTGCAAGCCGGCTTGCTTGCAGCCGAGAAAAATCGCAGCGAAGCCCTGCTGCGAAATCTATTGCCGGACCCGATCGCGGCTCGGCTCAAGGATGGCCCCAAGACGATCGCCGATGGCCTCGACGGCGTGACCGTGTTGTTTGCAGATCTAAAAGGGTTCACCACACTAGCGACGCAGCTAACGCCGGAACAGCTGGTGCAACGCCTCGATAGCGTGTTCTCGGCGTTCGATGCGCTCGCGCAACAACACGGCCTTGAGAAAATCAAAACCATGGGCGATGCGTATATGGCCGTCGCAGGCGCGCCGTTTCCGCAACAAGATCACGCTGTGTTGGCAGCGAAAATGGCGCTCGACATGATCGAGCGACTGGGCCAACTTGAGCCAGCGTTGCAGCTGCGTATTGGCTTGGCGTCAGGGCCTGTGGTGGCCGGTGTGATTGGCCGCAGCAAGCTGAGCTACGATCTTTGGGGCGCGACGGTGAACCTGGCAAGTCGCATGGAATCGCATGGCATTCCTGGCCGTGTGCAAGTTTCGCAAAGCACGCGAGACTTGTTGGCTGAGCGGTTCGCCATCGAAGCACGCGGCGAGGTGGAGCTCAAAGGGCTTGGCCCAACCGCCACGTTTCTAATCTCGGCGAAGTGACGCGCGCGTGGATTAATTGCTCGCGATATTCTCGCGATACGAAGCAACGAAGTCGTTGACCTTGCGCCACTCTTGGTGCAGAAACTCGGCGCGCTCGTCGAGGTCGCGCGGAATTTGCGCTGCGGGGATGCGCCAAAACTTCACGCGCACGTTGGCTTTGTACAAACCGCCGTTGACGAAGTCTTTGAGCTGCTCGGTGTTTTCATAGCCGGTGTGGGCGCAGATCACGATGTCGGCGGTTGGCGCCGCTTCGATGAGCGCGTTGGTACCACCTAAGCGCAGCGGCAACACGTGGGTAAGTTCGCGGGCGCGGCCAGCGAGCTTGGTGTCGCGGTCGCCGATCTTTTCCATCAGGGCGCGGCGTTTGGCGTCGGTGAACCGCGTGCCTTCAGGGAAGATCATCACGGTTTCTTCCGAGTGCATGTTGGTGCCAGCCATGCGAATCGCATCGAGTTCTTTTTTGCTAGCGCCCGAGCGTTTGATGAACGCAACTGGCAAGCGGTGGCCGATGGCGTCGACGATGGCAGCGTAGATCAGCTCGGCTTTGAGCACGATGCGCAAGCGCACGCCGTGCGGATAGGTGATGAGGCCAATCGGCAAGATCGTGTCGTTAATGCTGGTATGGCGCACTAGCAACAGCGTCGGGCCGTTGCGCAAAAGCTCCGAACCTTCGACGTGATATTTGATGCCGTAGACCCAGCCTTGGGCACGCACATTCCAGTCGGCCCAGTAACCTTCGCAGCGCATGCTCAAGCGATTGTTGCGCTCGTAGTTGCTGCCGAAGCCGCTCAACAGCCAGCAGCCAAACAGCAGGAACAAACCCCAGCTTTGGCCGAAGATGATCAGCCCAATCATGATGTAGAAGCGCGTCCACAGCAGCGGCGTGCCACGGACCAGATCGGCAACGATCAAGATTGGCAACGCGACTGGTGCGAGCGCCCACCAAAGTGCCGTGAACAACAAATGCAACGGCATCGTGAGTGCGCGCCGGCCCAGCTTGCTGGTTAGCGGTTCGCGTCGCACGTACGGGCGCACGTCGTGAGTTGAAAGCGGTGTAGCGGGCGCTGCAGTGCTCGTCCCCGAAGCGCCAGCGAGTGGCGGCGGCGCGGACGTAGACGGTGCACTAGGGTTGGTCGTTTCCAACATGCACCGGGGTGGTAAGCCAAACCGTCGCCGCTGCCAAGGGAAAAGGCACGGGGTTAGCGTGGATTAGCATCAGGATAGTTCGGTGCGTCGCATACGCAGGCCGCGTCTGGCGTGGCTGTGTGGGCATCAGGCGTCGCGTCTTGGCACGGTGGCGGGCCGGCGTCCGGAAATAACGGGCCAGCGTTAACTTTTGCAGTGGCCGCGTCAGGCAGCCAGGCGTCCGGCCAAAATGCTGCATCATTTTTGCGTGGGCCACACGGCGCTGGATCGATCGCCAGATATTCGGCGCAGCCATTGAGCGTCACTGCTAGGCCCACAGCAACGGCAACTTTCCAAAGTATGCTCATGGGCTAAGCCAGAGCACAAAGTGTGCCACCGCGTAGGTGTGCAAAAATACACGCATCGCCATTTCGCTCTTGGGCCGCTGCACCAAAGCCGCGACATCGACGTCGCGATTGACTACTCCAGTAGGCCGAGCATCATCATCAAAAAGAAGCCGACGAAAAACATCGCTGTCATCCAGGCAGTTTCTTTTTCTTTGTGCGCTTCGATCAAGAGTTCTTCGGTGACCAAGAACAAGAGTGCCGCAGCGCCAAAGGACAATACAAACGACAGCCACGGTGGCGATAGGTGGCGTAACAGCGACAAGCCCAAGCCGGCGCCAATAACGAAACCGACGGGCAACAAGGCAAGCATGCGGAACGCACGGCCGCGGCTCGCACGGCGTTTGAACATCGTCGCACCAAGCGCGAGCCCGAGTGAAAGCAACTCGGTGGAAAGTGCAATCGCAAGCAAGCGACCTTGGTGCGCACCAGCTGCGAAGCCGATGCCGATCATCAAGCCGTCGATGGCGAGATCGACGACGATGGCTGCCACCATGCTTGAGGGCAAGGCGCTGGTCGACGGCGTCGTCGCTGCGCCGGACTCTTCTTCTTCCTCGTTGTGCTCGGTGAAATAGCGCACCGTAAACATCGCGATGACGCCTAGGGCGAAGCCGACGCCGGAGTGAATTACTTCATGCTCGTGGCGAAGATCAGGCAACAGCTCGACGGCAACCACGGCAAGCACCACACCTGCGGCAAAATGCAAGATGCCGATTCGCACACCCATCGATGGTGGATGCGCTGCTGCGATCATGCCACTGATGATCAACAACAGCGGCGGAATCAGCACGAAGCCGACTTGTTCAAACGTCACGCCGCGACCCTAGCACACGCTGCAAATTGGTTAGCGACCCAGATCGCGCAGCGCCGAAAATAAGAATGAAACGTGGTCGATGGCCGCAGTCGGACGCGCAGCGCGCATTTCATGCCGATCGCCGATGCCCCAGGACACGCCTAGCGTTGGCATGCCAGCGGCGTGGCCGGTTTCGACATCAACGTCGGTGTCGCCGATGAAAACACACTGTGCTGGTGCCACCTGATAGGCCGCTGCGATCGCCAGGGCGGCGGTTGGGTCGGGCTTTTTCGCAATGCCATCGCGTTGCCCAAAGACAGGCGCAAAACCCCACGCGTTGAGCAGTTGCTCGCTGATGCGCACGGTTAGATCGTGAGGCTTGTTGGACAAGATCGCTAGCTTAACGTCCGGTTCCCGGACGATATGATCGAGTTGGGCGGCCATGCCCGGGTAGAGCGCGGTGGTTATCACTGGCTGAGCTCGGTACTCTGCCATGAACGCATCAAAGAGTGTGCTTACCAGCGTTGCATCGGCACTTCGGCTTCCGCCAAGTTCAGCTACGGCGCGGACGATCAATTCACGGGCACCGCTGCCTACCCACGCTCGGGTTTGCACGTCGCTTGGCGCGGGTAAGCCCTGCGCCACCATGACGGTTCGCAAGTGGTGCGCGATATCGCCCAGCGAATCGACCAACGTGCCATCGAGATCAAAAATAAAAACGCGCGCGGGAGCCTGCACCCACTGACCATAGCTCGACCTGCCCAGGTTGCTAGCCGGCGCTGCCGCCTTTTACATTTGAGATCGAGTAGCGTTGCGCCATGCAATATCGAAATCTGGGCAACAGCGGGGTTAAGGTCTCAAACCTTTGTTTAGGCGCGATGACGTTTGGCGAAGCCGACGAAAAATCGTTCATGCACAACGTCGGTGCCGACGTTGCGACCAGCTACGCGGTGTTGGATCGCGCGGTAGCTGCAGGCATCAACTTCATCGACAGCGCCGACGTGTACGGCCAAGACGGTTTGTCCGAACGCGTGTTGGGCGATTGGATGGCCGAGCGTGGCAAACGCAACGAGCTGGTGATCGCAACCAAATTTCGTTTCACCATGCCAGGCCAAGGCGACGCCAATAAAAGTGGTGCATCGCGCTATCGCATCGTGAAATGCGTCGAAGACAGCTTGCGTCGCCTCAAAACCGACCGCATCGACCTGTATCAGATACACATGCAAGACATCACCACGCCCGAGGAAGAAACCCTGCGCGCCCTCGATGACTTGGTCAGCGCTGGCAAGCTGCTGTACATCGGTTGCTCGAACTACGCGGCTTATCGTCTCGCTGATGCGCTGTGGATCAGCCGCGTGAACAGCTTTGCCAAGTTCATCACGTTGCAAGCGCAATACAGCTTGGTCGTGCGCGACTTGGAACGCGAACACGTGCCGCTGTGCCGCACGCACAATCTTGGCATCTTGCCGTGGTCGCCGTTGGCAGGTGGTTTTTTGTCGGGCAAATATCGCAAAGGCGAAGCGCCGCCAGCCGGCACTCGCATGGCGCAATGGAAAACGCGTTGGGCTGGCTACGACAATGAACGCAACTGGAAAATCTTGGCTGCGCTCGACGGTGTTGCCAAAGAAATCGGCGCAAGCGCATCGCAAACCGCACTGGCCTGGTTGCTTGCCAAGCCAACTGTGTCGAGCGTGATTTTCGGCGCTCGCGATGTCGCCCAAGTCGACGACAATATTGGCGCAGCGAGCCTGGTGCTAACGCCTGCGCAAGTCAAAGCTCTCGACGATGCTAGCGCGTTTGACGTTGGATATCCGTATCAGTTCATTGGCCAGATTCAAGAACGCTGGTAACGCGGCGTTGCAGCAGTGCCATTGCAGCAACCGCATAAAGCACGAGGCCGAATAACCAGCCGTGCGCGATCGCGGCGTCCAACCACCGGGCCGCTTGGCCTGCGACGGCGCCGCCGCTTGCGCGATTCACCAGCCAAACGCAGCCTGCCGATGCCGCGACGACACCAAGCGTTGAACGCAGCACGCTGCCGATGGGTGAGCGTAAGCCCAACGCAAGTGCTGGCAGCAGCACAGCAACGATGCCGAGCTGCATCAGTTCGACGCCGATGTTGAACGCTACGACGGTGAGGATCAAGGTGTGGCCTTCGAAACCAATGCCTTCGAGCGCACTGGCAAAGCCAAAGCCATGAATGAATCCAAACGCCAGGGCAATGGCACTCTCGCGTCGCGGGAATAATGGCGTGAGCGTGTGCACTGCAGCTACGATGATCGATGCTGCGATGAGTGCTTCAACCAACCGGCTCGGCAACGCGACGATGCCCAACGCGCACGCGAACAGCGACAGCGAGTGGCCAAGCGTAAATGCAGTGACAACACCAACGATATCTTTGACCGTGGCGCGCAACGGTTTGGTCGGCTCCCAGCGTCGTCGGCGAGCCACCAGCGTGACTGGGCCGAGCAACGTCAGCAAAAACAATAGATGATCGCGGCCGTCGGCAATATGGCGTGCACCCACCCGCACCATCGCTGCAAAGCCACGCCACCAACTGCCCGCTGCGCGATCGAGCTGGAGCGATGTGCGTTGGTAATGCAACGTATCGAGAAACGTGAGTTCGCCAACGTGGCCGGCGTCGAAGTCGTGGCGCAGGAACAAGCTGATGTGATGCGAGACAACCTGGTGGGTAATGATATCGGTCGTAATTGTCGCTTGGCGCGGTGACGCAGCTGCAGGCCCGTGCGCCGTGGTCACGACGCGCACCCACCATGCATCATCGTGTTCTTGCGTGGTAGCGCGTTCAATCGTCACGGCAAACGGCGTGCCTTGCGGCGTTGTGATTCGTAGGTGCGCGGCGATGTAGTTCGTGAAATCTGGCGACGCGACTGCGCGCTGGGCGTCGACGAGCGAATGCCAGCCAAACACCGGCGCAAGTTCATCGACCGGCAGTTGCCATTCGATTTGTAGCGTATCGCTGCCGATGTCGACGTAACCCAAAGAGCCTTTGACGTCATGAGCAAACGCCGCTGGGACCCGGCACAGCAAGGCCGCCAGCAACAAACCGGTGAGCACTATGATTCGTGGACGCATCGGTATCGCCTTAGAACTGACCGCCGTAGTCGCCGGTCTTGTCGCGATAGATGGAGTGATAGTGCGTGGTGTTGCGGATAATGATGCCACCTTGCACCACGAGCTCAATCCACACGCGAGGGCCATCAATCCGCAAATAGCTGCCGCTGGTATCCGCGTTCGGGCCGGCCGCCGCACCACCCCACGCGAAGTAGGTGTCGTCGTAGCCGGCGACATAGGCAGCCATCAACGGGTCGGCTACCTCCGCTGGATATTGCCGCGCCCATTCTTCAATAGCTACCGTCACCAACGCGCGCTGGCTGTCGCTCATTGCCGATACCAACATGCCTTTGCGATTGCTGCCGGTCGGGTAGGCGCTCTTCGAGGATCGGCTTTGGCCTTTGCCGTAATCCATGTCCGGCGTTACGACGACATCGTTGAAGCTTTGGCCGCTAAGGTACGCCGAGGTACGCTCGCTGGCACTCAACGCTTCGTAAATCGCAAACATCGCAGCGCCTTTCGAGACCATAGGCGCGTACGTAGCGCCGTTGAATTCGAAGCTGGCTTTGGGCTCGGCGCCAAGATGTTGTGGGGTTGGAAAGAAGGCACCGCCGACGAAGTTAAGGTTGTACGCCATGTGATGGCCGCCAAACATGATTTCAAAATCACTGGATTCCGACGGTGTTCCGACGATGGCGAGCGAATACAGGCTCGACCCATAGCCGCTTTGCATGGTGCCCAGATAGTCATCGGCGCGCAGCAGCCCTGTTACCGTTGCGTGGCCTTTTTCGCTTAGTGCAATTTGCAACAGATCGAGTGCGGCCGCCTGACTGGTGGCGGAAATGCCAGCGAGTTGCAGACCGGCGCGAGGCTTCATTTGCACCGGCAAATTGTTCCATTTGGAACGACTGACGTAGTCGGTTAGCGCAAGGGCTGCGGTAGTTCGTTCGCTGGTGGAGAGCGTATCGAGAAACGCATTGGCCGCGCAGGCAACTTTGGCCAACTGGGTAGTTTTCGCAGCGCATGCTTTGGCGGCGTCGGTGTTTAACGCGCCGTCGCTGCTGATGATGGCGCCATCGGGGGTAGCAGACGAGCCGCCGCAACCAGCGGCGACACACAGCATCAGTAACTTTCGGAAGGAACGGTCCATGCCCTCGACTATGCGTGCACTATACTTCGCTGGCGTTGCTGGTTTGTTTCGGATTATTGCAGCCGCTCGATCGCGGTTGCCACTCGGACGCCGCTGATGGCTGCGGCCAACGCGCTTTGGCCAGGGAATACTGAATCACCGACGAGCCAGAGCCGTGGTTCGGCTTGCACTAGCCCCATGTTTTGATAGTTGTGCAAGCCAGCAGTGCGTGGTGCGCCGCCTACCGCGCCACCGGGCCGGCCAACGAAGCGACCAAAGGTGCGGGCCGATGCCGTGAGCTCGTGCACGATGTTGTTGGCCCACTGCGGCGCACCGGCTCTAAGCGTATCGCGCATGGTCTGTTGCACAGTGGCTGTATAGGCCGCGATGTCGGTACCTGCGGCTTGCAATGTCGCTAGGGGCAGATGGGTGGAGATGGTAAGTGTTCGATGGCCAGCTGGTGCACGGTCGGTCTCGGCCGCGCTGCTGATCGATACGAAGATGTGATTGCCGTCGATGAGAGGCTTGTTTGGGTCGGCAATGAATTCGAGGTGGTGGGCGTCTGCGCTGGCATCGTCCGGTGCCCGGACAACAAGATACAACATGGCAGCGCTGTATCCTTGGGCCAAACGCTGCTGCATGCGAGTCAAACGCGTTGGTTCGCGGTAGCTTGGGCCCAATAGGGCCGGCAGCACGCCTGGATGCAGATTCGCGACAACGTGCTTGGCTTCCAAGGTGCCGCGTCGGGTGGTGATTTGCCAGGTGTTGTCCGGACGCCGGACGAGTTGTTTGACGCGGGTGCTGAGCTGAATGTCGGCGCCGCAGCGCTGGGCTGCATCGAGCAAGCCTTGGGCAAGTTGGCCAACGCCACCGACGACATGCGCACTGCCGCGGTAGTAATAGTCCATCGCTGCGAACGCCAATGGCGCTTCGGCTACCTCAGCGCTGCATTGCACGGTGATCTGGCACAACGCATCGAGGTAGATGCGTAGCGGTGCAAAATCAGCCAAACCAAAACGCTGCAAAATCGCTCCCATTGAGCGGCCGATGTACGGCAACAAGCCGGCGTATCCCGGCAGCCGCCAAAGATGCCCAGGTAGCTGTGCGAGCTTGACTGGCGGCAAGCGCGCAGGGTGGTCGAACAGCTGCCACAGCACGCGTGCCACTCGACGCTGCACTGCAAAAAAGTGCCGCAGCTCGCTCACGGGTGCATTCGGCAGCGCGCAAAATTGCTCGAGCAAATCTTCGCGTCGACGGTGAATGTCGAGGGTGACGCCTGCGGCTTGCAAGGTCAGCAGTGGATCCATCCACTGCAGTTGCACGCCGATGTTGTGGCGTTTGATCCAGCCGCCAAATAGTTGTGCTTCATCCAGGCCGCTGATCAGCGTGGCGCCACTTTCAAAGCGATAGCCATCGCGCGTGAACGTGCTGGCACAGCCACCTGGATATGAAAGCGTTTCGCACAGCGCAACCTTGGCGCCGCGCTCGGCGAGCGTTAACGCAGTGGCAATGCCACCAAAGCCTGCGCCAATGACAACAGCATCGAACATCATGCGGCACCTTGCGATTGGCTGGCCCAGTACAGCAGCAACGCAGCGCGCAGTGTCCACACAATGGTTCGCAACGTGTTCGCAAGCATTAATCGCTGCATCGCAGTGGTATCGAAGTCGCGCGCTAGCCTGTTATGCGCTGGCACGGCCAGCAAGCCGGTGAGGCCCCACGCGCTGACGGCGAGGGCTAGACCGACGACGATTGCTGCATTGTGCGCAGCGTGCGGCTGCAGCAACATCGCACTGGCACTCAATAATTCGAGGGCCATCAGCGGCGCGACGATCCAGGTAATGCGATTGCTATGAAAGCGGTGATATGTCGCGAACTGCGACGTGCCGACATTCGCGAACTGCGGATACACCACCAATTGTACAAGCCAAATCAAGCCGCACAACGGCAGCGTGCTTGCGAGTTGGCCCAGCAGCACCCAACTCATTTGGCGCGCAGAGTACCTAGGCCACCGTCGACGCCAAACACTTGGCCAGTGATCCAGTTTTGGGTTGGGTGCAGCAGCCACGCGATCATCGACGCGATTTGATCGGGCTCGCCGATGCGGCCCAAGGCGTGCATTGATTCTGATGCTTTAAGGGCCGCTGGATTGTCAACGATGCGCGCGGCAAGCGGTGTGCGTACCAGGCCGGGTGCAACCGCATTTACGCGTACGCCACGCGCGGCGTACGTTGCGGCTGCTGACAGCGCGAGGCCTTGCACACCGGCTTTGGCCGCCGCGATTGCTTCGTGATTTACCAAACCAATGCGAGCTGCGGCCGACGACGTCAGCACGATCGAGCCGCCGCCCGCGGCGCCAATCGCAGGCGCTGCAGCGCGCACAAGTGCAAATGCTGTGGTCAGGCTTTGGCCGATCACGTCGTCGTATTCGGCTTGTGATGTTGTGTGCGCAGCTTTGAGCATAATCGAACCGGCCAAATTGACCGCTGCGTCGAGTCGGCCCCAACGCGCCACAGTGGCTGCGACCGCTTGCTGGACGGCGTCGAAATCGCGTGCATTCAGCGTTTGCGTTGCTGTGCGTGCTGGATCGAGCGTTGCGGCGAGTGCGTCGAGCTTGGTTGCATCGCGCCCAACGAGCATTATATGCCAGTTGTCGGCGGCCAGCCGTTGCACCAGCGCGCTGCCAATGCCACCGGTGGCGCCGACGATGAAGGCGACCCGCGTTGAGTCCATGGTCATGTTGGTGAGACGTCGGCTCATGCCGCGGCGTTACAGCCTACGGGGCGCTGTCTGGCGTGGCATCGGGCGTGGCATCGGGCGCAGTATCTAGCGTTCGCGGCGTCTGCGCTATGCGCACTTGCTCTTCACGCACGATTGCGATCGCGGTGTCGTACTCAGTTAGGCTTGCGCCAGTGCGCACGCCTTCGGTTGACAAGTACCGGCGAAACCGCCGCGCGCCCGGTTGGCCCGGAAACAAGCCAAGCAAATGTTTGGTCATGCTGTGCAACCGCACGCCGCGCTCAAGTTGCGCAGCGACGTACGGACGAAAGGCTGCCAAGGCTTCGAACGAATCTTCGATGGGCGCAGGCTGGTTGAAGAGCTCCGCGTCGACGAGCCGCAGCAGCTCGGGATTCTGATACGCAGCGCGGCCCAGCATCACACCGTCGACGTGTTCGAGGTGCACGCGCGATTGCGCTAAGTCCAAAATGCCACCGTTGATGACCACGGGCACCTGCGGCATGGCGCGCTTGAGCTGATACACCAAGCCGTAGTTCAGCGGCGGCACATCGCGATTTTCCTTCGGGCTCAAGCCTTCAAGCCAAGCGCTGCGAGCGTGAACCAGCAGCGCGTCGGCGCCAGCAGCGACCACGGCGTTGGCTAGTGCAAACAGCGCTTGCTCAGGGTCTTGCTCGTCGACGCCGATGCGGCACTTCACAGTGACTGGAATTGTCACTGCTTGTTTCATCGCTTGCACACATTCGGCAACCAAGTTCGGCACGCGCATCAAGCATGCGCCAAAGTTGCCACCTTGCACGCGGTCCGACGGGCAGCCGCAGTTGAGATTGATTTCGATGTAGCCAAGCTCGGCGCAAATCTTGGCCGCTTCGGCGAGCTTGGCAGGATCTGAGCCGCCCAATTGCATCGCTACTGGTTGTTCGTGTTGGCCAAAGCCAATCACTCGTTCGCGCTCACCATGAATCACTGCGCCAGGCGTGAACATCTCGGTGTACAGCCGCGCGCGGCGCGTCAAGATGCGATGGAACGTCCGACAATGGCGGTCGGTCCAGTCCATCATCGGCGCTACGCAAAAGCGAAAAGTGCTGCGGTCAATCATGGTGTAGGCCTAAACGTTGTTCGCTTCGCTCGGGCATTAACTCTCGCTCGCTTCGCTCACGAAGGCACTGACTTCGTCGAGCTGGCGGCCGTCGTCGAGGCCTGCCGCCATGCGTGGCAAGCTGGTGCTAGTGCGTTGTGCGCCGCTCCAGATGCCCGCAACGCCAACACTTGCGGTGAGCCAACTGCGATCACAGGCGACCACGCTGCCGTCGGCGGCAATTGTGCTTGGAATGTTGTGATGGGCGCCGCGCCGCGCATTGCGCAATGCATCTGCGCTAGCCAAGGTGTCGAAGTGGCACACCAAGTCGGCCGCTAGTGGATCGCGAGCTGCATCGCCGCCAAAGCGTTTCACCGCGGCAGCGGTGGCGTTGGCCGTTGGCAATGCAAAGCACAGCGTTGCGCCTTGTGTCGTCGGGAAATACACCCGCACCGCTGCAACGGCGGCGATGACTGCAAGTGGAACACCGTCGGTGTCAACGTCTTGCGCAGTGCGAGCAATAATCCCAATCGATCGCGGCGTGCCAACCGCCAAGAAGCGCGCGGCAACCGTGTACAGAGCCGCACGTGCGCACAGCGTGAGGATGGCGTTATGGTCCGCGTCGTCGACGATGCCTAGTTCGGTTGCCACCACTGCACGCGGGCCAGTCGTTGGCCGCTTCGTTGCTTCCGCCACCAACGCGCGTTCCACCGCGTCCACAATCGCTGCGGCGCGCGTCGCAAAATTCGTTACAACTGCTGTGTTGGTCATCGTCGTGGCGCGGGTTTACCACGTTGCGCGGGGTGCCAGGGGATGGCTATCGACCGCTATTACGGTCTTGTTGTAGTAAGCGAAGAATTGGCAATTGCGCGTTGTCCTTTGGTCGTCCTGCCGCGGTTTTGGACGCGATAATGTCATCCAAACTCGCCACTAACATGTGTTCACCAGCAATGGAGACATCCACCGCGCGCGAACGTAGCGACGCGAACGTCAAGCCACCAGAAATTTCATCAAACAACACATCGACGGGGGATGCGCCACCAAGTATTGAAACTACGCGACTGAGCTCTGATATCGACTGCGGTGCAGCCGCGCCAATTTGTTTGGCTACCGCCGCGAGCTTGGTCCGATTGCGAGGTGTATCGCGGATTAAGAGGTCAATGTCCTGCGTCATGATCGGCGCCCCTTGGATGGCTGCCGCCATCGAACCGACAACGATAACTTCGAGTTGTGCAGTCGAAATCGCCCGTGCGAGCTGTACGAGGAAGATTTCGTCAGAAGACATAGACGCCTGGTGCATATTCTCGCAGGAAGTATCGTCTGCCAGTACCAAAAGGCCGCAGCTTGCATTGGGCAATTAACAACAGGTCGCCCGGATCCGCATGAGGAAATCGTGCAGTCAACCGCGTAAGTTCTGCACGAACAGCTACAGCAAACTGCTCGACGTCAAATGGAGGCGGTTGCCAGGACATAGCCACAAATGTACCGCGGTGGAAGCAGGCGCTCAATCAGAAATCGCCACGGTTGGCCATCCTCGCGGTCGCAACATTCCTTGTAGGTCGCTATCACTCGCCATTATGTCGCGTAGAATGGCGGCGATAGGCGGAAGGGGCGAAGTGACGGTCATTTGCGAGTTCGGTCATCCACGGCCGGTACGAAGTCAGCCGCCACCATCAATCTGAGGCTTAGTGACCAACACAGCAGCAAACAGCGGAGGTCGAGATGAGCACAGTGACAGAGATGAAGATGTTTGAGAATGGGATTGACTACGTACAATCCGCGGTGGTCGCGTTCTACTCAAACCCTCCACCCTCCGGGAACGAACTCAAATACTGTGTCCTCCATGCTTTTTCAGGGACGTTGTTGATTCTGAAAGAAAGGTTGCGGCGAGAGCATCCTGCATTGATCTGGAAAGATGTTACTCACCTCAACGATGATAGTAAAAATACTGTCGACTACGACGCTCTGCTAAATAGGCTTGCGCAATGCGCGAACGTTAGACTTAAAGGCAAAGAACGCGAACTGTTAGATGAGGTACGGCAAACGCGCAACAAGATTGAGCACTACGAATTTGTGTTGAAGGCAGATAAGACCTCTGAATTGCTCGGTCGATTGACAGAGTTTCTGGAGCGATTTCTTCGAGATGAGTTGAAGAAAACTCTTAAAGAAGTGGTGCCAGTTGACGTCTGGCGCAATATTTCGAAACTGGAAGCTATCGCTAAACGAATTGAGCAAGAACGACGCAAGGAGGAAGCGGCGCGGTGCAAAGAGGAGGAGGCCGCAACTCAAAAGTGGCTGACACGCGCGAGAAAATACATGAGGTGGTCCAAACCTGCGTTGGCGAGATACGCCGATAAGTGCGAGCGTCCCCGTCTCACAAAAAGAGACTTGGATAACCCAGATGGCATGGAGTGCGATGAGTGCAATGAATACAGCGTGTATATTGCACCTGGAAAAAAAGACGGAGATATTGGCCTTTGTATCAAGCCAGACTGTCGGGCAGTCCATCAACTAGATTCTTGCGCAAAATGTTCCGCTATTTGTGTCGGCGAACTTTGCGACAATTGCGCGGACTATTTGCAGTATCAAATGGCGCAGGATTGAGTGAGCATTGTACCCAACCAGCGAAGCGTTGGGCCTAGATTCTGAATTACATCGCTAGAGGGTGGCGAATCAGGGGCCTTTGGATGATGCTCACCTTATGCGGTTAGTTGTCTTGGGTTTCTTAATGGGTTTGGCGGCCAGTTGCTCAAGCGGAACGCGAAATCTGGCAGCCGATGGTGTTGATTCCTATGACGTCGCAGTCGCCCGGTTTCGACTCGCAAATACGATTTCTGCTTCTTGTGGCAAGGGCAAAGGATCCGCGGTGCCGGGCCAATTCATAGTGTCCGATGACTACGGAACGGAAGCCGTGCAAGCGTGTGGCCTAATTGCTACTACGGTTGAAGCCCCTGCGTTTCGCGCGAAGTTTCAGTCAGAGCTTTGTGGGAAACGAACTGATTGCGACGCGCAATTTAACGAAATGTTCGTGGCTCGTCTGATCGAACGATATGTTCTGGCGGACTGGCGCGCGATCAACCTGCATTGCAAAGCGTATCCGATGGAATGCAATAGTTTTAGTGCGCTGGAGGGATGGTCGCGCGAATCGCACAACAAGAACGTCGCGCGAATAGCGAATCAACGGAGTGAAGAAATTGCTCGTCAACGCGAAGCGGCCATCCTGGATGAAGAAAGGCAACAAGCAGCGAGTCTCGTGTCCGCTGCGCGGGCTGCCTTGGCTACGTACCTGCGTATGCGTTACCCGGCGGCGGTCGCGCCCGATGTGATCAACCGTTGAGAGCCACGCCGATGACACTGGACGAAGCCATCGCCGCGATGCGCGTGGCAGCGAAGGTGCGTGGCTACGAACGGATCGATCCGGTGTCGGCGCGGTACGGCTGGCGACGATTCTTGTTCTTCGGGCCGCGGGCGATTCATGTGTGGACGAACGCGGACCAGATCGACGGCAATGTTTGGGCATCGTTCGACGAAGCAACGGGCGACATGCTGAACTTTGGAATTGCGTCGCGCCGTTCGCCGCCAAAGCTGCCAGCAGCGCGCATCAGTCATGTTGCGACGGTCGAGGCCACCTCCGCGACCGAGGCTGCGTCGCTCGTTGCATTCTTCCACGCTCGCGCTGCGAGCTCGCCGCAAACGTGGCTCGCGCGGCCATCGCAGCGCCGGATGGAAGCGGGTGAAGAAACGCAGGTGTGGCAAGGCGTTGTCGATGGCATCGCATACGAAGTCGTGGCCGATGCGCCCTCGATCCGTAGCGGGCCCGACCGTGGGCCCGACGACAACGACTGGTCACTCGAAGTGCGGCTACCGGCCACGCTCGACGACGTTGCCAAGCTACGCGCATTAGCGTCGCTCAAATTCCCAACGCTAGCTGAAGCCTACTTCGAGCACCGCGCCGCAGTCGCCGAGTTCGCAATCGTCGACCAACGCAATCTGCGCGTGCTGTACACCGGCGAGTTTGCGCACTGTCGCGCAGCGCTGCAGTTTCTCGCCACCGTGACCGACGCTGCGGACTCGCCGCACTTCGCAATCACGCAGCGCCGTCGCTAGAACGACGCTTGGCCAGCCGAGCGATGGAACGGAATGACGTCGCGAATGTTCTCGATGCCAGTGGCATACAGAATGGCGCGTTCGAAGCCGAGGCCAAAGCCAGCGTGCGGCACGGTGCCGTAGCGACGCAAGTCGCGGTACCACCAGTAGTCTTCCTTTTTGAGGCCCATGGCATCGATGCGGGCGTCGAGCAATTCGAGCCGCTCTTCGCGTTGGCTACCGCCGATGATTTCGCCGATGCCAGGGGCGAGCACGTCCATGGCTGCAACGGTTTTGCCGTCGTCGTTGTTGCGCATGTAAAACGCTTTGATGTCCTTGGGATAGTTCATCACCGCGACCGGGCCTTTGATGACTTCTTCGGTCAAGAAGCGCTCATGCTCGGCTTGCAAGTCGATGCCCCATTTCACTGGGAACTCAAACTGCTTGCCACTGCGCACCGCGTCTTCCAAGGTTTTGATCGCGTCGGTGTAATCCATGCGTGCAAACTTTGACGACACCAAGTTCTGCAACCGCGAGGTCACCGTCTTGTCGACGAACTTTTCGAAGAACGCAACGTCGTCGGCGCGCTCGGTCAACACAGCATTGAAGATGTACTTGAGAAAATCTTCAGCGAGTTGTGCATCGGCCGCGAGGTCAGCAAACGCCATCTCAGGTTCGATCATCCAAAACTCGGCGAGGTGGCGACGGGTGTTGGAGTTCTCGGCACGGAACGTTGGGCCAAACGTGTACACGTTGCTCATCGCCATGCAGTAGGTTTCAACGTTGAGCTGGCCCGACACCGTGAGGTGCGATTCGCGACCAAAGAAGTCTTTGCTGTAGTCGACTTTGCCGTCGGGGGTCTTTGGAATATTCGCGAAATCCAGCGTCGACACTTTGAACATCTGGCCGGCGCCTTCAGCGTCGGAACCCGTGATGATCGGGGTGTGAATCCAGAAAAAGCCACGCTCGTGGAAGAACCGATGCACGGCCATCGCCAAGCAGTGCCGCACCCGGGTTGCCGCGCCAATGATGTTGGTGCGCACCCGCAAGTGGCCCACTTCGCGCAGGTATTCCATCGTGTGGCGCTTCGGCTGCATCGGATACGTTTCCGGATCTTCGACGAGCCCAACCAGCGTTACTGATTCAGCGCGCAACTCAACAGCTTGGCCTTTGCCTTCGGACGCCACCAACACACCCGTGGCTTGCACAGCGCAGCCCGTGGTGATCTTGGCGATGTCGGTATTGTAATTCGGCAGGTCCGCCGGTGCGATGACTTGCAGCGGCTCGAAGCAGCTGCCGTCGTGCACGGCCAAAAACGACAACCCAGCCTTCGAATCGCGCCGGGTGCGAATCCAGCCGCCCACCGTGATCCGGCTGCCGACTGCGTGTTTTCCACTCAGAATTTCAGTGATGCGCGTGTTGCTCATGACGGCGGCATTGGTACCACAAAACCGCGGTACCGTCGCTAGCGCCGGGTTGCACAGCCTCGGGCGGCCTTACTCAACGACAACAGGCGCGCAGGTCGACACGCCAGCGCCAACGTAGTTGTGCGACAGGTTTTGCAGCGGGGTCGAAGCGGCACCGGTGGCGCGGTCAATGACGCGCACGGTAGAGTTTTCGCCACTGAAGATGTCGCCGGTGGTGACGAAGATGTAGAACTTGCCGCCCCAAAATGCGAAGGCCCACGCCGAAGCTTGGCCACCGAGGCCGCCCGGAATGCGCAGCTCGGTACCCACGCCGCCACCGTTGGCGCGATTGATTTCTTGCACGAACGCTTTGCTGGCGCCTGGATAGAACCCGTAGATTTTGCCTTCTGCGGTGCCGGTCAGTTCCG
>JAKQOD010000581.1 GCA_029565465.1 Deltaproteobacteria bacterium | reverse complement strand
ACGTATGAGCCAAAGGTTGTGCGGCAGATTCGCACGCCGCTCGACGCACTCGATGTATGGCGGCGAGGCATGTTCAAAGTCATGAACGAAGCTGGTGGTACCGGCTACGACCACGTGCCGAAATCAGATGTGGTGACGATTCTTGGGAAGACCGGCACCGCTGAAGTCCGCAAGAAAAAGAAGAAAGATGACACCGAGCGTGATGTCGACGGTTGGCATCCCTCGTATTCGCACGCGTGGTTTGCAGGATGGGCACCCGCCGATGAGCCCGAGATTGCGATTGTTGTTATGATCGAACATGGTGGCTCAGGCGGTAAAGTCGCCACGCCGATCGCCAAAGAACTTTTTGAATACTACATGACCAAAACTCGCAGCAAAAAAGCAGCGAGCGGTTCGGCCGCAGGGGCTGGTTCGGGTTCGGGTTCGGGTTCGGGTTCGGGTTCGGGCGTGGCGGCTGGCACCAAGCAGGAGGCGCCATGAAAGGTTCGCGGATCGAGTTGCCGCGTGCGGCGGTGGGGCTAAGTCGGTGGCGTCGGTTTCGTGCAGCCATTGATTGGCCGTTGGTGATTACCATTTTGCTAATCTGCTCGGCCGGGTTGCTCAACCTCTACAGCGCAACCCATGGCACCAAGCATCACAGCAAATTCGATCAACAATTGCGTTGGATGATCGTCGGTTCGATCGTGTTCGTGGTGACCACGATGATTGACTATCGGGCCTTGGTTCGGCTGGCGTGGCCAATCGTGATTGGGGCCATTGGCATGTTGATCGTGGTGCGGTTATTAGGTGAAGGCGCCCACAGCAAAGGCAGTTATCGCTGGCTCAACGTCGGCCCGTTAGGCATTCAGCCGTCGGAGTTTGCCAAACTTGCAATCATTTTAGGGTTGGCCAAACTCGCGTTGGATGCCGAAGTGAGCAAGTTGTCGACCAACGAATTGGGGTTAAAAGTCGCGGCGCTGGTTATCCCGGTAGGCTTGATCGCCGCGCAACCTGACTTGGGCACTGCGACGTTGCTTACCTTGATCATTCTTACGGTTGGATTTTTGACCATGGTGAATGTGCGACCAATGGTCTATGTGACGCTGGGTGGATTGTTGGTGGTGCCGTTGTTCTGGGAAATGATGCACGCTTACCAAAAGAACCGCATCTTGGCGTTCATCGACCCAGGCAACGATCCCACCGGTACTGGCTGGCACACGCGACAATCGATTTTTGCGGTTGGCTCCGGCCGCTTTTGGGGCAAGGGTTTTGGTGAAGGCACCCAAAATCAATTCGACTTTTTGCCAGAACATTGGACCGACTTCCCGTACTCCGTGCTCGCCGAAGAATGGGGCTTTGCGGGCTCGGTTGCGCTGTTGCTGGTGTTCGGATTTTTGTTGGTGTGGATCATGAACGTTGCGCTTACCGCACGCGATCGCACGGGCGCCGTGATTTGTGTTGGCGTTGGCGCGATGACGTTTTGGCACGTCGTCGTAAACATCGCGATGGTGCTAGGCCTGGCGCCGGTCGTCGGAGTGACGCTGCCGTTCATCAGTTATGGCGGTAGCTCGTTGCTGGTCTTCTTTGCCGCGATGGGCTTGGTTGCTAACGTGTCGCTACGCAAACATGGGTATTGAGCGGCCGGTTATGCCGGTAACGGCAGCGTGAGTTCGAAGATCGTCTCGGTATTGTTTGCGTTGCGTTGGTAGGTGAGGTCGCCGCCCATGGCGCGCGCGAGCGTGCGCGATAACGCAAGCCCGAGCCCCAAGCCTGCGGGGCCGTCGCTGCGCGTCCCGCGTTCGAACGCACGAAATAGCTTGCGCTCCGCGACTTGCACGCCTGGGCCTTGGTCCGAAATCCGGACACATGCCATGGCGCTATTGCTGCGCGCTACCGTGCAGGTGATCTCGCGGCCACCCGTGCGACTGTACTTTTCGGCGTTATCGAGCAAGTTGCCGACGATGCGTGCGAGGGCGTCGCGGTCA
>JAKQOD010000278.1 GCA_029565465.1 Deltaproteobacteria bacterium | reverse complement strand
AGATCATAGCCAGCCAAGCAGCATGCAAACTTGTGTTTATCTCGGTGCCGCTCGATTTTGGCACAGGTGCGGAACACTGGGATGTGTATGCCCATGAACGCAACGAGATTTTCGCTGCCCTTGCCGCTGCGGACGTGCGTGGTGTGCTGTTTTTCAGCGGTGATCAACACTGGTTCGCAGCGCATCGCCACAGCAACGGTGCGCGCGAGTTTCAAATTGGCCCAGTAGCCCGTGGCGTCCGGGAGCCACCGCCGCTTCGGCCAGAAGTCCTGGCGCGTGCGTTGGACTACAACTTTGGCGCGGTTGAGATTGCCGATGGGCGGATTAGCTTCAACGCAATCGACAGCAACGGAAGTAGCTTGTACAGCGAAACGCTCGATGCTGCAGCGCTGCGAATTGGCACCTGAACCGCTGGCCGCAACCTACGTCGGCGATCGGGAATTTCTGCTAGTATGGGCAACACTTCGCATGAGCACTGCCCGATCGTACCTTCGTGAGCTCGCCACGCTCGCGCATTCGGATGACGCCGATGTGCGGCGCCACGTGTTTCGGCAGGGGCTCGCAATGTTGGCAGCGATCAGCGAACGCGAACCAGCACCGCTCGAAGGCATTGCCGCCGACGAGCTGGTTATGTCCATGCGACGCGCCATCGATGATGGGCTGTTCGACGATCTTACCTGGCTGTCACCAAGCGCAGCCGCGGCCGCAATTTACGAATTGGCGCAAGCGTTGCCACCCGGCGCCGAGCGGCGCGAACTTGGCCGGCGTGTGCTGACGCGCTTGCGCCATGCTGATCATGCAACGTTCATTCGCTTGGCGGTTTCACTCGCACGCACTGCACCCAAAACGCTCAACAGCGAAGCCAATTACTCGCGCGCCATCCATGTGATCGCAAGTCCGTCGCATCAATGCGTTGGCGTTTCTGAGTTGGCCTTAGGCGTGCTTGCGCAGCCGTTGTTGACGCGCTTGTGGGTACAAGAGCCAGCGACCGGCAGCTTGTTTGGTCGACATGGTGCGGCGCGCATCGTCGCCCATGCCGCACGCGAAGCGCTTGCGCGTCATCGCGCTGGCGACCTCGGCGGTGTTGCGCTGCTCACGCGGCCAGCTGTGCGCGCCACGATTCAACAATTACTGCTCGATCGCGAAGCCTTGGTGTGGCGGTGGGTGGCGGTTGCACGCGGTCTGCTCGCGCATGTCGATTCGGAATTCGCCGATGACGTTGCGCGCGAACTAGCAAGCGGCAACAACAGCGAATTGCGGCGCGGTACGTTATCTGCGGTAGCAGCGTTTGAGCTCGGTGGTGCAGCGATGCGTTGGAGCGCCACGGTGATGGAGCTTGCTCAAAAGCATCCAGGTGTTGCGCGCAGCGCTGTGATGGGCATTACCGGCTTCGCGACGATTGCCCCTGCCCTCGCCGACGAATTTGTCACGGCCCTGTTAGCGCAAACCAGCAATCCCCAGCATGAGCTCGACGTGTGCGAAGCGCTGGCGGAACTTTGCCGCGACGAATCGATCTCGTTATTGCCGCACAGCACCGCCGACGCTGCGCAGCGCATGCGCGCACGGTTGCAGCAAGCGATCGCAAATGGCAATCCAGCGACGCGCGGCTTGTGTGCTTCGGTGTTGATTGATCTCACCAGTGCAGAACCGGCGGCCCAGCATGGCGTGTTGCCAAGCATTGCCAGCGCGCGCGAAGACTTGGCCCGCGGCGACATGTTGGCGGCCCACCGCGCTGCGCAAAGCGCGATCGAAGAACTAGCGATTGCGATCGAAACGTTGGCTCGCCCTGCCCTCGACGATTTGAGCGTCGAGCACGAAGTGCGGCTATTGCGCGAACTCGATCGTGAAGTGTTATCCGACGCAACCTTGGCAGCCGTGTTGGCGGCCAGCCACGACGACGTCACCATTAGCGCTGTCATGCGTGGCTCGTTGCATCAACTCGAAGCGGTGCTGGTCATGCGTGAACTTGAAGGCATTGAACGGCCATTTGAGCTGCGCTTGAGCCAACTACGCGCGCTCATCCGGTTGCTCGATAGCGCGCCACACGACGACGACCCATCCAATCGTATTTTGGCAATGCAGCAGTTGCTGCAACGAGCACGCGATGAGAATTCGTCGTTGCGGCGCGCGGTGTACGTTGCCATGACACGCGCCGCTGATGCGTTGATCCGCAGCGGTGACATTGAACTTGGTGATGTATTGCTGGTGTGGCCGCAAGAATTTCCGCCCAACGAAGATTTTGCCATCGTGCGCGAAGCTTCGATGTTGCCCGAGCTTGAAGCAACGTTTTCGGCGTATGTGGCACTGCAACAACAAGCGTGGAGCAAAGCCAACGATCGCAACGCCAATCAGTTGCTTTGTTCGGCGTTGGCCGAGCTCGCCCAAGCGATGCCTACCGCAACGTCGCCGCGCCTCGATGGTGTACGGTCGGTGATTTCCCAGCTCGCGGCAAAACTGCGGGTGCTTTGCAACGCACGCAGCCGCGCCGAGATTACCGACAGCACGATTGATGCACTCTGCGAAATTTCAGCGACGTTGGCGATGCGCATCGGCGGCGCACGGCAACGTTTGGGCTTGCCACAATTTGATAGCAGCCAAAACAGTCTCGAACAAAGCCTGCGTTCGCTTGGCCACGCCTTGACGTTCCACCGGATGCCATCGAACGCTAGCGCCGACATTGCCAACGTTACTCGCGAATTGGAAGAACTGGTCGGCATTGCGGTCGAGCGCGCCAACGAAAGCTTGCCACCGGCCGTTGCCAAAACGATTGAACGCGCGCTGTTATTTGTGACGCAGTTGCCACCGGTGTTGGCAACCGCCGACTCCAGCGCGATCGACGACGGCTTCGATGGCCAGTTTCCGCAATGGATGCCGTTGTCACGCCGCCTCGGTGGCTACAGCGTATTGCGGCCGATCGGCAGCGGTGCGGCAGGTTCGGTGTTGCTAGCGGTCCGGTCCGATGAAAGCAAACGCGCCAATCAGCAAACCGTTGCAGTCAAAGTGCCCGACTACGACGGCGGTGCGGCCCGCAGTATGTCGGAAGCCGAGTTCGAAGCGGTGTTTCGCGAAGAAGCCAGCGCGCTGCTGTCGCTGCCAGCACATCGTAACTTGGCCGGCTTTATCACCTTCGACGCTAGCGCCAAACCCAAGCCGATCTTAGTGATGGAGTATGTGCGAGGCCCAAACCTTGAGCATGTCATCGACGCGCGCCGCTTGAACATGTCCCAAGTTGTGACGATTCTCGACGGCATTTTGCAAGGCCTCGAAGTCATGCACAGCAACGGCTTGGCGCATCTCGATATCAAACCGCCCAACGTGGTCATGCGCGAAGGTCGCGACGAAGCCGTGCTCGTCGACTTTGGCTTGTCTGGGCGCCGCTTGCGTATCGGTTGCGGCAGCCCGCACTATGCAGCACGCGAAGTTTGGATCGACACCAGTTCGGCCCAGCCGGCACAACCAGCCGTATCGCCATTCGGCGCCGACGTTTATTCGGTGGCGTGCATCGCTGGTGAAATGATGACGGGTACGACGCTTGTTAATGGCGACTCGTTTTCCGACGTCGTCGGTATTCACTTGGCGGGCCAAGCTGGCCGTGCTTTGGTGCCGGCGCTGCAGCGAGCCAAGTTTACCGACCTTGCACAACTGTTCGCCATGGCGCTCGATCGCGACCCGACCAAGCGTCCAACCGCGGAGCGCTTTCGCCGCGGCTTGGCTGCGCTGGCGCCCTCGTTTGATAGCCGGCCGTGGCCGCTGGTGACGATTTAGGGCTGGGAACGGCACGGGCACGGGCACGGGCACGGGCACGGGCACGGGCACGGGCACGGGCACGGGCACGGGTACCGTTCACGGGCACAGACACGGACAGGTTCACAGACACAGTCACAGAACGGGGCA
>JAKQOD010000277.1 GCA_029565465.1 Deltaproteobacteria bacterium | reverse complement strand
GTATTGCGGTAAGTTGGCTTTCACGTAGTTTGCGACGTAGTCAGTCTGCGCCATGTTGACGATTTGCAACGCAGAGGTGTCGCCCACATCCACGAAATACGAGGTCATCGGGAAGTCGCTGCGACCAATTGGCGTCTTCACGTACTTGATCGTTGCTTCGTGTTCGGCGGTGATGGTTTTTGCGACCACTGGATTGGGCGCGACGAACGACTTATCAGCATTTTGAATCGAGCGCGCTTCAACCACCGTTCTCGATTTATCGACGCTCCAACGCCCGTTTTTCGCGACGAGGTTGAGTGAAATTACACCTAGCGTTTTGCCCCAAAAATTTGCCATAACGGTGGGTACGTTGTGCACCAAACCTTTTGTTTTGTCGACGTTAGGCAAATTAAATTGCCGCAAAGTGCTGGTGGCGTTGGGGAATACTTGATGTGAATGACCGATCAGCATCGCGTCGATGCCCGGCACTTGCGCGAGGTGCCAGTTCGCGTTTTCTAGCGACGGCGTGTACGGCGAATCGTCCAGGCCGCCATGCGAAATCGCAACGACCAGGTCGGCGCCTTGCGCCTTCATTTCCGGGATGTACTTTTCCGCGAGTTCCTTAATGCCGTCGGTGTAGACGACGCCATTCAACCAGCGTTTGTCCCAATCAAGAATCTTCGGCGGGGTGAAGGCGATCACTCCGACTTTGAGTGGGGCAGAAATTGATTTGCCGTCGGCGGTGGTTGCTTTGAGCGTTCGGTCGAGCACGACGTAGGGTTTGAACAAAGGCTGCCGATCTTTGACCGACAAGACATTGGCGAGAACGAGCGGGAAATTTGGCCCAGCGCAACGCTGCGCGGCGATTGGCTTTTCGTTGGGTGCGAGATTGACGTTGAAGCGATTGCCTGTGACCTGAGACAAGAACGACAGGCCGTAGTTGAACTCATGATTGCCAATGCCGCCCGCGTCGTAGCCAAGCTCGTTCATCACCTTATACATCGCAAGCGTTTTGCTGCATGGCAGTGGATTGACCTGCGCTTGATAGTCGGACAAGGCGGTGCCCTGAATGGTGTCACCGTTGTCGAAAAGCAGTGTGTTGGCGAACTGTTTGCGAGCCTCTGTGATTCGCGCCGCGACACGCTCAAAACCCACGGTTTTGTCTTCCGCTAGCTTGAAGTAGTCGTAGCTCAGGATGTTGGTGTGCAGATCGGTGGTTTCGAGGAGCGCGAGCTCGGCGCGAGTGCCGTCTGCAATCGTGGAGCGGCGCTCGCTGGTCGTGCTGCAACCAACGAGCAACGCAACCAATGCGACAAGGTGAAAAGGGAGAAATCGTTTCATGACGTGTTCTTTCGCAAACTGCACCGGATACAAAAAATAAAGCCGCGCTTTTGGCGCGGCTTCATTATCTTCGTCACCCCGAAGTCAATCGGAATGACATAGCAACACCGATCTAGAAATCGGCGCTCAGGGTGACCGAGAAGAAGCGCGGTGCGCCGAGGTAGTAGAACACCGAGCCCGCAGTCAGCGTGCCTCCAGGCTGCGAGACTGCCGTGGCATTCAACACCGTGCCTGAGCTTGGGTTACGGTATTTTGTGTTGCCCACGTTGCTCACGTTCAGCCGCACCATCGAGTTCTTCACGAACATGAAGTCGCCGAATTTATAACCTGCGTCAAGCTCAGCAGTCATGTAGCTCGGCACTTCTTCGTCGTTCATTAAAGTGGAGTACTGGCGACCCGTTTTCTTGGCCTTGGCGCGAACGTAGAACGGGCCTTCGGAATACTGTATCGAAAGTCCCGCCAACATTTGCGGCGTAAGCGCGAATTGCTTGCCAGTGGTCGGCAGAAGTACGCTGCCGACGATGGTGCCGGGCGGAAGGGGAGACGGTAGAACTTGGGGAGGTGTAGCGCCGACGCGGATGTCGTTCAACACCTTGCTCTTTTGCAACGTCAACGATGCGTAGGCCGACCAGCCGTTGACAGGTACGGTACCGGCCTCAAGTTCAATCCCGCGAGTACGTGCTTTACCGGCGTTAGTGTAGATCGACTTCAGTGAGTTTGGATCGAAGGCGGTGGCCTGGCGATCCTTGAAGTCAACGTTGAATGCCGTAGCAGAAAAGGTCAACGCCTTGCCTTGATAGCGATAACCGATGTCGGTGTTGATTGATGTTTCAGCTTTGACGTCGCCCGTCAGCACTGCCACACCATTGGTGATGGTGACGTTGCCGTTGGTTGGTGCGTACGCAAAATTGGGCGGAGCGCGGAAGTTCTTGCCAACGTTGGCAAACACTTGCTGTTCGCGGTCGATGTTGAAGCGCGCGCCGAGCTGCGGCAGGAGGTCGTTGAAAGACTTTTCAATGCTGTAGGTGCGGATGAAGTTGCCCGACGTGCCGCCCTGGTTTGCGAAGTTGGTGAACTTGCGCGTGATGTTGAGCGCGCGTGCGCCGAAGGTCAGCAAGCCGCGGTCGTTCAGGAACGTGAAGTTGTCGCTGAAATACGCTTGATATGCGGGGCTAGTGGTGTTCCAGTTGCGCGAGTTGAACTCGCTGCCGTCAGGACGCAAAATGCGGCCATCGCGCAGCCACTGGTCGACCGGATTGCCGTTGGCGT
>JAKQOD010000274.1 GCA_029565465.1 Deltaproteobacteria bacterium | reverse complement strand
ACACGGCCACGAACAGGAACACGCACACGGCCAGGCACACGGCCACGCACAAATTGTTGTGAAATAGGAAGCCGTTTTCTGTAGTAGTGGTGCGAGCTTGGAAGCGGAACGAGCCGGCCACCCGCCAGGTGGGCAGTGACTGCGACGGAGTGTCGAGAGTGCCCACTGCGAAGCACCCAAAGTTGGGGATCCGGGCATCCGCGACGAGCGCATGTTTGCTGACTCGGGTGGCACGAGCGTCAGGATGGAGCGGTCACGTGCCCACCGCAGCGGGTAGGCGAGTGACGCTGGCCACAACTCACCAGCGCGACGTCAGCATCACCAGATCCACTTGGTTGACGACACTTCGACGATCACGTTGCTTTCTTTCTCCGACGCCGACTCCTAGATTGCACCTACAATGACACGCAACGTGCGCAATTGACGGGGCCGCACTAGAGCGGCAAGACAAAAAGATGAACCAATGCAAGAGTTAGTTTCGCGCGAGTGGTTAACCGTACAGTTTCAAACTTTACTAGAAGACGTTTGCCCGATCATCGTCGAGCACTGGTTCTACAAAGGCAGTCGCGCACCGCATCGGTTTGTCTGTGACGACCTGAGTGTGTTGCTTGAATACTTCGACAAGCACGCAGGCGTTGGCGATGCGTTTCATTTCTGGCGTTTTGACCTCTGTTGTTCCGACGCTGCCGTGCTCTGCCATGGCAAAGTTCCTAAAGCCAATGGCGAACTACCGCCGCCTGGCGCCTATTAGCCAGATTAGCCCGCCGTCGCCGCGCAACAGCCCGGTGCCATTCCCGTTACCTTTTGCGTGCGAAAAGCTACGAAAGCTACCGAAATGCCGGTAGTTAGCGTTACTGGCAGAGATCGCTATTGCGTCCAGGCCAACCGGACCGGTATACGCGACCCCGATGCGAGTCCAACCTTCTTTCATGCGCGCGGTCGCAGCGGCTAGCGCGCTGGGCCTTGGCGCGCTGGTCGCCCCGGTTGCTTTAGTCGCTGGTTGTACGGTGGAACGGCCGCAGCCCAACTTGGTGGGCCAGGATATCCGGCTCACCTTCATTCACACCTCGGACATTCACTCGCGGTTGTTCCCATACAACTTCATTCCGAATCGTTTCGACCAAGACTACGGCTTGCTTAGCGCCAATGCACCATTCGGTGGCTTGGCCCGCATTGCTACACTTGCCAAGAAGATCCGCGCTTCGACGCCGCGCTCGTTGTGGCTCGACTCAGGTGACTGCTTTCAAGGCGCGCCAGTCTTTAACTTGTTCAAAGGCGAAGTCGAGATGCGAGCGCTGTCGCTTGCAGGTCTCGACGGCGCGGTGGTTGGTAACCACGAGTTTGACGCAGGCGTAACCAACCTCTATCAAAAGATTAATAACTTCGCGAGCTATCCGCTGCTCGCGGCCAATTACATCTTTGAAGATCCACCGAATCCGTTGGAGAAGTCGCTCAAAGACGTTGTGCAGCCGTACCAAGTGTATGACGTTGATGGGCTCAAGGTTGGCGTCATCGGCATGGCCAACACCGGTTCGTTGACGTCGATCTTCGAAGGCGGCAACTCGCTGGGCATGCGTGCCATTGAAGACAAAATTGCAACCGAACAATATGTTCGCTTGTTACGTCCAGTCGTTGATGTTGTTGTCGTGGTTAGCCACCTCGGGCTCGACGAAGACGAAGGCCTCACGGTCAACGACGTTTCCGACCCCAACGCCGACCTGCCATTGGAAGGCGTGGACGTAATTCTGGGCGGTCACTTGCACATTGTGACGAATCCACCCAAGGTGATTCCAAACGACAACGAAGGTCACTCGACGGTGCTCGTGCACTCGGGCGCTTTTGCTAAATTCGTTGGCCGGCTTGATGTAGTCGTGCGCGTTGGCTCAAACAACAACGATCCGAAGAATCGCAGCCGCGTTACATCGTTTGCCTACAAGAATCTGCCGGTTGATTCGCAGCTCCAAGATGACCCCGAAGTCGCCAACTTGCTGTTTCCTTACTCGCTGCAAATCAGCCAGCAAATCGACCTCAACGGTGTGTTTGCGAACATCGCACCACCTGGCACTGCGAAAATTACCCGCAACGACATTGGCGGTGGTGACTCGCAGCTTGGCAACATGGTAGCGCGTGCGATGCAGGTGCAAACCGGGGTTGAAGCCGAATTTGCCATCACCAACTCGCTTGGTATTCGCGCTGACTTCGAACGCGGCCCGCTCAACATTGAGCAGATGTTCAACGTGTTTCCGTTCGAAAACTACATCACGGTCATGTACTTGTCGGGCTCGGAAGTGCAAGAAACCCTCGATTTCGTAGCGCGCAAATCAGCTGAACGCGGTTGCCGCACCCAGGCCCAAGTTGCTGGTGTGTGGTTCGACATGGTGTGCCGTGGCGATTGTCCGGATCCTGATCCGAACGACGACTTCAAGCCGATTGCGTGCGCCAAGAACATCTATATCGGCGAGAACTGCCGCGCTGGCAACCCGGACGGCCCAATTGACCCATCCAAGTGCCGCGCGTTGCTGCCAACCGGCTTGTACCGCGTTGCAGTGAACGATTACATCTCAAAGGGCGGCTCGGGCTTTTCAACGCTCAAGCGTAATACGTCGAAGCTCGATACCACGGTCTCGTTGCGCGACGCCTTGCAGGTATTTTTGCGTAAACAATCGATTTGTGCCGATACCACCATCGACACCACCGCGACCTACACCGATGCAAACAACATGAAAGTTACCTGTTTGGATCCGGCGCCACCTGGCCAGCCAGAGACGTGCCTCGTGAAAAACCGCTTTGGCGCAATTCCGTGCCTAGGCACTACAACCGACGTTGGTCCCGAAGCCCACGATGGGCGCATTCGGCCCGTGTTTGAGTGAGGTGAATTATGAAAGCCAATCAATACCTCGCCTACAGTTTGCTCGGCCTCGCTGCCAGCGTTGGTGCATGCACCGATACGTTGCCTGGCGTGACCGGGACGCAATCATTGAAGGTTGAACTCGTCACGCCGGCTGACCCAGGCTCGGTCAACAATCGTTTGCCCGACACGGCTCGAACGGTGTCGGTCAAAGTAACTGCGATTGGCGCCCAAGGCGAAGTTGACACTTCGGTGTCACGCGATGTCGCCGTGTATGCGCAGTTCCTTGCAACGCTAACTCCTGAGCTCGGCAGCTTGCCATTGACCACGGTGAAATTGGTCAACGGCGTGTCGGCACCGACGACGGTGAACCTGCCGCCGGTGTTTGGCGCTACGACGCTATGGATCGAAGAC
>JAKQOD010000265.1 GCA_029565465.1 Deltaproteobacteria bacterium | reverse complement strand
TCCGATCTCATCGTCGTCGGTGGACCCGGGTTTGCGCATGTCGCTTGTCCACGATCGCTGGGCCGTTACCCGATACGGCCCGGCCGCCAACCCTTCTTTGGTCGCCACGCCGTCAGCACCGGTTGGCGCGCCACCGCCACCAAAGTCAAAAATCATACCCGACGATGCCTCCATAGCGTGCGTCGCAATATCGACGCCTTTGACCGGCCGCCCTTCGCTGTCCACCACGGTTGCACGCACGGCGCCCCCCATGTCCAGCACGACATCCTTGGTCACCACAGTACCCAGCGTCAACTCAACATCAAGCGGTGTCTTCGGTGCAGGCGCAGTGGTTGCAGCCACGCGCATCGAATATGCACCAGGCGTAACCCCACGCAGTTGATAGTGGCCAAATTCATCGGTGCGCGCCGAGGTATTGCGTTCAAACATGCTGCCGCTTGGCTTTTTGGATTGCAGCATCACGCGCGCACCTCGCACCGGCGCGCCACCTTTTTGCGTAATCGTGCCGACCAACGAGGCACCGTCGGTAACTGTCCATTGCAGACCCGTGCGATCCTTGCCCGCCACAATGTCGAGCGGTTCTTTGACTTCCAATTTCTGGTAACCGCGGCACTGCACGGTAACTTTGTAGTGGCCTGGACGCACACCACGGATGCGGACCACACCATGGGTATCACCACTGCCCCACTCATTTTTGCCAGCTGCGTTGTCTTCCAACTCAACGCTGGCATGCACACAAGGTTGTTTGCCATCACCACCCGGCATCAACACCGTGCTTTCTACATAACTGGCTGAGTGCACCACAACTTCGACGCCTTCAACTACTTGCCCTAAGCCCAGCAACACGCTGTCACGCGCCATGCCATAGCCATTCGCGGCCGTCGCTTGCGGCTTGAATCGGCCCGGCTTGAGTCGCGTGATTCGAAACCGCCCTTGCTCGTCGGTAATGTCGCTGCTGCTACGTGAAAAGAAGTCCGATCCACTAAGCGTGACACTTGCGCCTGCAACGACAGCGCCACTTTCATCTTTGACAACACCCGCGATCGCCGACTCGGGGGTCAGCTTGATGTCGACGGTGCCAGGCGCATAGCCACCTTCATCGCCATCAGCGTACCCATCGGCGGTGGCGGTCACCGCCACAGCGCCTTTACGCGTCCACAGCCTGTAGCGCCCTTGGGCGTCACTCGTCGTGATCGGCGCGCCAGCGGCTTCGGAGGCCCAGTTCTGCGCACGCACACGAGCATTAGCGATCGGTCCGCCGTTGATATCGCTTACGGTACCGGTTAGCTCAACACCACCTTTGCGCAGCACAAGATCGATGCCCGTACGATTTTCACCTACGGCCAACGGAAACGATGTGTCGGAACGCAAGAGTGGATCTTCGGGATGCGGCCGATACGTTGCGGCTTCAAAGCCGTCGGCAACCGCGTCGATTGAATATTCCGCAGCGAGCAAGTCTTTAAAAATGTAGGTGCCGTGCTCGTCGGCGGTTAGACAAATGGGATCTCGGGTTTGCTGGGTCGAGATGTCATCTGACCAAAAGTCGGCGCAGACGGCTGCTTTGGGTATGCCGGCACCCGTCGCGTCTTTGATTGTCCCCGTGATGGAGCCGCGAGCTTGCTTCGTTGGGTCGATCCTGTGCGCGCGGTCATTCAGGCTGCCGCTTGAGCCACTCCCCGCAACCGTTGCCACATGTTGGCCATGTGCAGCCGTAGCCTTCGTCGATGACGTGCGCTGGCTGCGCCACAGCCAGATGGCCACCACGATTGCGCCAAGCACGGCTACTACGCCAATTTTCCGCTTCATTGCATTTCTCACGGTGATATTCGGACACCAGCCCACACCTGCAAGTTGCATACATAGGCGCCAGTCTTCGTAGCACTGCCAAGGCGTAGCTGCCAACAATTCGCCGTGTGAGTTCCAGCCAGAGATGGCAATTGAGTTAATTTCGATGCCATTAAGCACAATTTCGAATGAAATTATGTTATTCGTCTTTTCACTAAGGAGAAATTCATGGATCGCAAATCTAAGTCGAATGTCCCGGCAGCTGCTCCAACCTCCAACCCAGCCCTTCGCTCTTTCTTGGAAATCCCATACGACGAGCTTGAAGAACTGAATCTGGCGGCCAAAGAACAGCGGCTGGCACGGGTCAAAGTCGACAAGGTCCGTGAAGAGCGCATGAAATATCTGCGCGACGAAAAACGCATCAAAGCCGTCACCGTGTGCTTCACCGACCTCGAAGGCCGGATGCACATGCTCGACTACGACAAAAAGTTTCTGCTTGGCTCGGCTGACAACCTCACCTTCGACGGCTCGTCGATCCGCGGCTTCTCGGCGCAACAAGAATCCGATTTGCGCCTCGGCATCGACTGGGCCGCGTTCTATTGGCTGCCTTGCGATATTTTTGGCGCAGGCAAAATCTTGGTTTTTGGCGAAGTTTTGGAAAAAGACGGTTCGCCTTACATCGGCGATCTGCGTGGCCGCCTCAAGGCTTATACGGAAAAGCTGCACAGCAAAGATGGCATCACGTGCAACGTTGCCCACGAAATCGAAGGCTTCTTGTTCAAGGGCCGCGACGCTGAGCGCCACTTTCACGAAGGCAAACCGTTCGACTTCATTTCAACCGGCGGCTACTATCACTCGCTGCCTGGCGATGCGCTGCGCACGTTCATCGACCGCTGTGCCGAAGCGCAACGCGCGATGGGCTTCGAAAACGAAAAAGATCATCCCGAAGTTGCGCCATCGCAGTTCGAAATGAACTTCAAGTACGCCGACGCCGTGATCGGCGCCGACCAAGTGCAACTCTACAAGCTGCTGGCGCGCCAAGTGGCAAGCCAACTCGACATGACGGCGTCGTTCTTGCCAAAGCCGGTCACGGGCGTCAACGGCAACGGCATGCACACCAACCTATCGCTGTCGAAAAAAGGCGTGAACATGTTCCACGACAAGAAGGGCAAAGATGGCCTTTCGAAATCGGGGTGGGAGTTCATTTCGCGCATCTTGAACGCTGCGCCCGACATCTGCTTGGTGTTGAACTCGTCGGTGAACTCGTATCGCCGCCTCGATCCACACTACGAAGCACCCAACCAAATCAAAGCCTCGGCGATCGATCGCGGCTCGATGGTGCGCATCCCGCTGGGCAACGAACGCAGTGCCCGCATCGAAGTGCGCAGCGTTGCACCAGATGCCAACCCATATATGTCGGTGTACACGATCTTGCGCACGGGCCTCGAAGGTGCCGCCGAAAGCGAAGATGAAACCAAGAAGTCGCGCACGCGCTTTTTGCCCGACAACATCTATGACGCCATTCGCTTGTTCAAAGGCAGCACGTTTGCCAAAGGCTTGTTTGGTGAAACCGTGCACACCAAGTTCGCGGAACTCAAAACCGCCTCCGCCGAACGCTGCCCGAAAGCGCTTGGCTCGACGGTGAAATCGAACGAAGTGCAATTCCACCACGAAGTTACCAATCAATATTTGTGGAATCAGTTTTGATTATTGAGTGAGGGCGCTGCCCGGCTCAACGGCTAACGGCAAGGCCAGCCGCCGGCGCGGCCTTGCTCAACGCAGCTGATGTTTGCGCATCGGTAGCGTCGATCACGCCGTTGCCGACTGGCAAGTCCGCCACCAACGTGAGCGCTCGATCAAGCTTGACCCAATAGCGAATCGATGATCGGCCAGGTGCCGACACTTCGAGCAGCTCAAACACATTGTTCGCGGCAAGGGTTTGCGCTTTGGCGGCATCCTCGTTGCGATGGCGAAACGTAATGTGGGCTTGTGGTGCGTTAGCAATCACGCGCAGGGTAACACTTGCTGGCGTTGTCGACGTTGGGCTCGCTGCCGTTGCCGACGACGAACTGCGCGTAAGCCCATAGATCCAACCGCTGAGGCCAACTACCGCAGCCGCCGCAACCAAGCCCGGCATGCGATAATCTGATTTGCGGCGACGCGGCACTGGCGTCGGCAGCGCCACCGTGGCGAGCCCCAACGACGGGGGCCGCTGCGGCCGCGTTGTATCGTGGCCAACGCTGGCGCGCCGCATGCGCGCTTCAATTTGCAATTCCGTCGGATCTGAGCCGTTGACACGTGGCCGGCTTGGCCGAACCTCCACTGGCACAAACTCAGCCAAGGCGGCTTCGACCGCCGTCATCGTCGGCAAACGATCAGCCGGCTCTTTTTGCAGCAAGCTCATGATGAGCTCGAGTAAGGATGGCGGCACATCGGCGCGCTCCAACGGCGGCGGATCATTGTGAACGATGCGATGCAACAACGTGCGTGGGTCGTCGCTTTGAAACGGGCGCTTGGCCGCCAGCATCTCGTACAAGATCACACCGAGCGCGTAGATATCGGCTCGGCCGTCGACGCTGTTGGGCGCAATGATCTGTTCTGGCGCCATAAACTCGGGCGTGCCCATGATCATGCCGCGCTTGGTTTGTTCGTCGTCGACTTCCAAGAACCGCGAGATGCCAAAGTCCAACACTTTGACGTGATCCATCGCATCGTCTTTGTCGGTGAGAAAAATGTTATCGGACTTCAGATCGCGGTGCACGATGCCAGCGCTGTGCGCGGCTTGCAGTGCCGACGCCATCTTTTGAGCGATCCGTGCAGCGCGCGGCACTGGCATGCCGCCACAACGATAGATTTCGTCAGTCAGCAGCGAACCTTCCAAGTACTCAAATACGATGTAAGGCACGTTCGCCGCGGTAAAGCCCATATCCGTCGACTCAACGATGTTGGGATGCCCTAACGTGCCGGCGGCCCGCGCTTCGTTCATGAAGCGCTCGATCACCGTCGCGTCGTTCGCAAATTCAGGATGCAAGATCTTGAGGGCCACGCGCCGCTTGATCAGCATGTGCTCGGCCAAGTAGACCGTGCCCATCCCACCTTCGCCAATGCACTTGACGATGCGATAGCGCCCGTCGATTTCATCGCCCGCGGTCGCAGTTGCTTCGCGTGCAGCTATCGCCGTGGCCATGCAGCGATCATTGCGACTACAGATGTGATCTGTCCACGCAATAGCGCGCGAATCCACGTGTGATTGTTTGCCCACAGCGCAAATCTCCCTACATTTCCGCAGACAGCGATCGGTTTGGCGTAAACTGCACAGCGAAGTTGTGATTGTGATGAGATTGTTATGAGCAATGCACCCAAAAAACCCGCCGGATCATCGGCGCCACCTCCTTCGGCCGGATCTTCGGCCGGCACACCAGCATCGGTAAATTCGCCGTTTGCGGCCCTTGCGGGCCTACGCGACTCACTGCCACCACCACCGAGCGGCGCAGCACCAGCGGTTGCAGTGCGCGCCAAAGGTCCAGCGCGCGCGGTGGTGCGCTTGGAGAAAAAAGGCCGCGGCGGCAAAGAAGCCACGTATATTGAAAAGCTCGAGCTGCCCGCCAAAGAGCTTGAAGTCTGGTGCAAAGCGTTGAAACAGTCGCTGGGCTGCGGTGGCGTTGTCGAAGGTGACGCGATCATCTTACAAGGCGATCTGCGGCAACGCTTGACCACCGTGCTCACGGCGCGCGGCGTACGCAAAGTTGTTGTCAGCGGGGCCTAGGTCAAGCCGCTACGACCTACAGCCGCGAAATAAAAAAGCGCCGGCGCAATCGCCGACGCTTTGCTTGAATATTGTCTCAACTGTGCAGCCCGCTGCGCAGTGACGAAACAATTACTCTGGTTTTTCAGCGTTCTTGATTGCCGACACGTCAGCGCGGGTGGCTTTTGCCCAAGCGGCAACTTGCGCCATGCCAGCGCGAACGCGGGTACCAGCGGCCTTGTTGCCCTGGTCGTAAAACTTGGCGAAGTCGCCTTGCAGCGACGCGACGAGATCAACGAGTTCTTTGTGCTTTTCCATAGTGGGGCTCTCTTAGCAGATTTTTGGGGGCGGTACAGGCGCTAGACGGCCAAAACAGTTGTGTGGCAGTGCACTGTCAAAGACAACGACATGATTTCATTGAGTTTAAGTTATCGAAGAGATCCGTCATTCGACTCGAATATTCACTTCGTAGCGGCTTTGAGCCGCACCAAACCACGCTGTGCGAAGTCGTATGCCATGGGCGCATCATGCGGCTCAGTGACCGGCGGGACCATGCGATACGCAGCAATTGCGTCGTCTCGCAGCCCGTAAGCTTCGCGAATTCGGCCAAGCACATACCAATCACTATCTTCCAAAGGTGCCATCTCGGCCTTAGCTTTGCGCGACAAAACAAAGTAGTGCCAGGCCAGCGAAGCGTCATTGGATTCCGCAGCAATCGCTGCCATCGTATTGGCGATGTGCGCGGGCAATTTCGCCATCTGTTTTTCGATGCGTTGCCCCAACGCGAGCGCTGCAGCTTGGCCTTGATCATAGAACAAGCGTGCCCAAGCGACATTGTTGAGATCATCCGGCGTCGCATCCGGGTGCGTGACCACGGCATCGAACGCTGTGTCGCGCTCCGCGGCCGTTGCTTTGCTTGACATGCGAACGCCCATCCGAGTGCGCAACGCAGGCAACGAACGAGGACTTTGGGTGAGCACTTCATCCAACAATTTGTTGGCGTCGGCAAACTTCCGCGCCAGCAACAGCACCCGTACAACATTCAGTTTGTTGTCTTCGCTTGGACTCTTCGCAAGCTGGGCGCGCTCGGTGGTTTCTAGCGTCGCGACGTCAAAGACCTGTGCGGCAGCGATCCGACGATACGCCTCACAACGCTCCGCTGCTCGATCAATTTGCGCAGCACAACGCTTAAAGATGTCGGTAAGGTTGACCTTGAGGTCATCGCTCTGCAGCAAGGCAACGATCGCTGCCGCAAACTCGAGAAAGTTCTTGTCCAGCGCCGCACCAGCAGCGCGTGCTTGTTGGGTTTGCCAAAGCTCGATAAATTGTTCGGCCAACGCTGCTTTGGATCCAACCAAATCGGCGGCGAGCCACGTCAACAAACGGCGAGCCGAGTCGCTATCGCCTTTCTTCAAGAGTGCAAGGGCATGTAACCCAACGCCGCCAGGGGCCGCTGTATCGCCTATGCCAACTACCGTACCGCCGTCGAGAACTGCGTACATCACGCCCTTTTTCCCAGCCGCGCCAATCTCCATGCGCCAGCCGGTAGCACCGTCGCCTGTTGCGGTGATGTTCAGTATGCCAACAAACAAGTCCAAGATCGCTGCGTCCGACATCGCAACCAACCATTCGGATCGCGCTGCACGTGCGGTTTGCAAACGTTTTTCGGCGCTGCCTTTGTTCGCACGGTAACGCAGCCGACAAGGCAACAAGGCAACCCCAACGGTTTCGAGGTTGCAACCCAAACCGAGCGTCACGGGTGATTTCAGGTCAAACTCGCGGACTTCATGCTTACGCAGCTTCGGCGTTAGCGCATAGCCAGCAGGCGGCGTGCCCTTGTAGGCGTTGCGGAGGGCGGTAGCTAGGGGGTATGCACGCAGCCGCAACGCGATGATGGCTGCAGCATCGAGTGCATCGTTGCGCTGATTGCCAAGGTTTGCGTTGTCCAAGCGGCGTAGCGCCGCGGCTTCGCCTTCACGCATGCCCACCGCAGCGATCTGAGCCGCAGCTCGGGCAACAACATCGCTGATCTTTGCAGCGCTTTGCTCTGACGCAGCGAAGTCTCCGGCCGCGAGCTGGGCGGCGGCGATCAGCGAAGCGTGTTCGCTGTTGTCTTCGATTTCCTGCGCTTTTGCTAAGTGAACCACCGCCTCGCGCAGCTCCGCCACCGACGAGGAAAGTCGACCTTCCACGTCGATACGCAACGTCAAGCCAAGGCCTTCATGCGCCCCTAGATGCGTGGGTGTTAATTCAAGCGCACGTCGATACGCTTTGATGGCGCCAGCACGATCGAAACCTGGGCCGCGATATCGACCGATTTCATCATGCAACAAGGCAAACGCTAACAACGTGTAGGCATCGCCATTCGTCGGATCTTTGACCGTGCCTTCGCGTGCTGCGCGCCATGCAGCTTTGCCCATGCCGGCTTCGCGATAAGCGGCAGCTAATCGACCGTAGCCAACTGATTGATTTGGCGCGAGCGCGATCTGGCGTTGCGCTTCTTGCACCGCAGCTTGAAACTTCCCCGTCGCAATCAGCGCAGCACTCTGTTCTTGAATGATGATGTGCTCCGAATCTGCATCGAACTGCGCCCGCACCGCCTTGCGGGTTTGCCGGAATTCGTCGGGGGTGAGCCGCAGCTTGGAAGTTTCGCAAGTGTAGGTCACCACGACGACGCGGCCTTCGAGGCGGCGTGTGGCTATCAGCGAAAACGCACCGAGTGGAATTTCGGTACGCGGCACCAACGTAGGCAATTCAAAACTCTCCGGCACCGCGATCCGATTTTCGACCACTTTGCGATGCATCATAGGCACTACAAAATCGAGGGTGCGGCGCTTCGCTTCATCGTCGAGTTCGTCATCGCTCGACCGTAACGCTTTGGGTAGCTCGTTGAGCGCAGCCGACGCATACAAGTACGCATCGATTTTACTTCGACCCACGTAAACGCGACGAGCGTCGTTAACGTCAATGACAAACGTGAACTTGCTGCCGACGTCAGCCGCATTGTCAGCGTGAAAGTTTTGCACGTCACCGTCGTACGAACTCTGCACGTATTCTTTGAGATTTTTAAGAATCTCATCGCGCTTGCTGTTGAGCGCCCACCGACGCATGTTGTCAAACATCACGCCGGTCTCCGTCGTGGTTTCCACGGCGTTGGCCGCACCATCGAGGCCAACCGCGTAGTCGCGTACTTCATGGATAACGGTATCCGCAAAACCCGACACGGGCGTTAATTCCAAGTCTTTGGTGTCAGCGGCAACCACCATGGCTAAACGGCCTTGGTCGCGCGTCGGCAATATGCCGGCCGGTAACATGTCTTCGGTACCGTCGATCCATAGCGGCTTGCCACCAACCACAGCGCGCACAATGGCGTGATCAAAGCGGCCCATGCCTGGCGCCGCGCGTTCGATATCCAAGCCTGGCCCGGTGTTGAGCACCGCCAAATCAGCCTTGATGCCAACACTGCGCAGGCCTGCTACCAACAATGCTGCGGTGTCTTTGCAATCGCCAAACCCGCGGGCCAACGTTTCCGCGGGTGTCCAGGGAATAAAGGCGGCATCGCCAAATTCGATGCCGGTGTAGCGCACCCGTGCGTGCAACCATGCGATCAAATTTTGCACGGTTGCAATTTCGGTCGCAGCTTTGATTGTCGACGGAATCACTAGCCCAGGCGCATTGATCTTAGGCTCAACCAGCTTGCGATAGTCCGCTGCGACGGCCGCCCAGGTTGGCGCCGTGCTGACATGCAGCATTGGATATTGATACACATCGCTAGGCGCATTGTATTGATAATCGGGTTGCGCAAACGACGGCGCAAACACGTAGGTCGATTCACTGCGAACGCCAGCGGTGCGGACTTGCGGCACCGGCGCTTTGGCAAAGCCGCGCGGTGTCACTTTGAGCCGCAAGCTGCTCGGCGCGTTGAGGCTAACGATTTCTTGGTACACTGGCATGTCCCGACCAATACCAAACGCCCGTGTAGTGCCAGCAGCAAGCATCGGTTCGCGGTCGTGATAGCTGAATTCTTCCTCGACGATTGCGCCTGGTACCAAGCGCGGCAGCGGCGCATCAAGTTTGCGTGAGTCGCTGAAGATATTGGCCGATTCTTCAACATCCGGGCGATCAACGATCAACTTTGGATCGAGTTCAGTAACCGTGTTATCGCGTGCGATGACACGAATCCGCATCGTTGGCTTGTCTTGATAGAACGGCGAATAGCCGGCGCTAACCGTGCCCCAATTCTCAGCGCCAACTTGCGTGTTGACGATAAACACCATGCGATGTTTGTTATCAACCCGGCCCTGCGCATCAAACGTCAATCGACTCTCGTCGGCGATCAGCGTCACGTCCGCTTCGCGATAACGCGCGTCGAGCGCCAAGATGCGTGTGACTTCGGAGCGCAGTTCGCTTGGCGTTGCTGCAAACGAAGGCTTGGCCAAGATGGCACTTGGTGGCGGCAGCTGTGGCGCTGGCGCCAATGCGGTGTTTTGGCCAGCGTTTGCCGGCGCCACCATCGCTGCCATCAACACCACCCCACATACTTTCACGATCCTCACATCACACATGCTGGGGAAACTAGCGATTCATGTCAGCGCTGGCTACGGGCCCGCCGGCAATTTGTAGCCACCCACGAGCACGCAGATCACTCGTGCGAATTTTCATGAGAGCCAGCCGCTGCGCTCACTTGTCTGCCGGCTGCAGTGCAAACCAATGAAACACGCGATACGGCGCGTTTGCAGTGACAGTGATATGCGTAACGCCCGCTGGCAAAACAAACGTCGTCTCCATAAACGTATCGTCTGGTGGTGGCACAACTCCCGTCGCTACCACGGTTCCGGTGGTCGCATCATGGACCGAGATTTCAACCGCTCTGTCAGCAGCTACGTGATAAGGCTGCGTTAACGGTCCGCCGGAGCGCAGCACCAGCGTAGTTGCCGAGGTTGACGCGACCTTTAGTGCAAACGTCTCGCGACCGTCGCGGATGGTGCGTCCACCATCAACGTACGGCAGCCCAAGCTGCCCGTCCGCTGTAGGTGCGCTCGCTTGTCGTGCAACGAAAGACCAGCGAGCGGAGGGGTTACCAAAGCGGCGCGCACCAAGCGCGCCCTGCCATTGATGCGCACGTTCACTGGCCATGTCAGCGACATCAACCCGATCCACCATGCGCCATCCCGGGTGCGGCGTGAACGGCACTTCTGCGCTGAGATGCTGGCCCCAACGCGCTTCGATAATCTGCATATCAACGGCGCCAGCCAAACGCGCCATCGCAAACTGTGCCATCAACGGCGTCGACAGTACGGTTGCCCCATAGAAATCGGTCGTGCCCAGCCACCCGGGGTAGTACGCAAAATGGGTTGGGCGTTGCGCTTCCGGCAACGATTCGAGAAATTCAAAACGTGCGCCGGCACCGTTATTGGCAATGCCTGCTTGGTAGTTGGTGACTAAGCCAAGCATGTCAAACACCGAGCCGTCGCCGTAGTATGCAATGGCACCCGCATCGTGAAACATGATTTTGGCGTCGGGTAAATGCTCGTGAATGTATTCACCAATGGTGACAACTTGCGTGTTCGTGTCTGTTACGCCTTGCGCAAAAAAGCGTGCGCTGTGTTTCAGTCGTGGCACCGCTTGATATGCAATCACTACACTCAGCGTTGCTGCTACCACCGTGGCCAACCAGGCGGCCTTAGGTACAAAGCGCGCATTGCAACGCTCGACGGCCCCCACTGCAAATCCTAGAGGCACCACCAACACTGCAAATGCCGGGGCGATGTAGCGATAATTCTGAAAGTTCCAAAGCCCCGAACTCGCAATGATTGCCAAGCTAAAGCCGATCGGCGTTACGATCATGACAAGGCCCGTGAGCCAACGTTTTTCGCGGTACGCCCACACCGCGATGGCGGCAGCGCCCACCAGCCACGTGATCTCAAAGTACGAGGGCCATGGCAGCGGACTATCGGCTCCTTCAAAGAGAGCGCGCCGCATTTCGATGCGACCGGTGTGCAACACGTCGAACCAATAGTTCCACGAAAAACCTGGCAAATAGAAATGGCTCTTGGCGACGCCGGTGTTCGGGAACAAGTTGCCAGCCAACAATTTGTTTGCAGTAAGCCACAGTACCAGCGGCACTAACGCTGCGGCCCACCAAGCTGCAGCACGCCACCGACGACGACGCAGCCGTTGCAACGCCGCAATAACAACCACCCCAAAGGTTAGCAGCGAGGCTTCTGGCCGCGATAATGCTGCTGCTGCTAGGCACGCCAGCAATGACCATCGTGGTCCTTCGTCGCTTGGTTGCTGGCCCAGCAACCAAATGATGGTCACCAACAGCCAGCTTGCAAGTGCCACTTCCATTCCCGAAAGCGAGGTAAAACTAAATGGCGCAATCGCAAGCAGCGCAACGCACGACAGCACCGCGCCACTGGTAGAAGCCGCGTAGCGCCGCACAATGGCAAAAACCGTCGCTACCGTCGCCAGCATCAACGCTGTGCAAAGCCCATACGACACCCAAACCAAGGCGTGCCCGCGCGCGCCCAGCGTCCAAAACGGCGCCATCAACATCGGCCAGATCACGCTGGTCGAACCTGCGGAATAACCGCCACCTGGAAAGTACGAAAACGGCTCGGCCCGCCCAAACTGCTTCGCGTAGGTTAGGTATATGTAACTGTCGTCGAGGGGAAAACCCATCGTTGCGGTGTGGTTATAAACCGTCACAACCGTTGCTATTGCGATCGCCAACCCAACCAGCAACAGCAACGCCAACGGCGCCCATCGTTGCAGTGAGTGCAGCAGGCGTTGCGAGGAAGGCGGCAACATGCGTGGGCTCGTAGCTGCAACATACCGCAACGGCGTTGCGGTTGCGCGCCACTTTCACCGCACCACCGGTCGGATTCGTCTGGCGGCGCTGCTGGTTGATGTACCATCGCAGCATGAAGCTGCGCATCGCATCGGGGTTGTTGCTAGCGATTGCGCTTGGCATCGCGGGCTACGGCTGGTTCAGGTATTTGACGTGGAATGCAGCAACCGAATTGCGGGGTGTGCGATGGGATGTCCCGCAGATGGAATGGGATGGCCATGGCGACGGCTCACCGCGCGGGTACGCTTTCGCCGGAGGGATTTGCGATGGACCGCACATTCTGCACGGCACAAAAGCACTATTGAATTGCCATGATCTCCACGCTACTACACAGCCAAGCGAGGGCATTTGGGAAATGGATTATGCGCGTGGCATCGCCGCGTTGAAATATCCGACCAACTACAGCTGGGACTCGCTATTTTTACCGCTCGACGATAACCGATTCGGCTTTACTGACAACACTAACCTAGCGATCGGCGGGCCCGATGGCTGGCTGCAACAAGCCCAGGGGCAAAAGAATCGCCAGCGTTTTGGCGGACTAGCGTGGGTAAAAGGCGAATTACAAGCCATGCGCAGTTTAGGAGCTGCTGAAGATGAGTTTACGATTCTGGGCTTGCACCTCAACGGGACGAGCCGCGAGTTGCCGGCGCCGAATCCATCCTCTTGTTGGGATCAGCCTGCGTCATCAGAAAATGCAGGCATAATGACCTGTGGTCAATTAGTCACGTTTCACGATGGGCAGTGGTGGCTAAGCCGCGTCCGATGGGCCGAGCCGACTCAATGCTGGGTTGGTGCTGACAACGCGCAGACTTGTTTTACCAGCGAGATACGCCACGAATCGTTCCCGCCGC
>JAKQOD010000573.1 GCA_029565465.1 Deltaproteobacteria bacterium | reverse complement strand
CCAAGAACGTTTGTGGCCCGAGTGGAGGGACTGAGGTAGGTTGCTCACGATGCCTATTGACCGTAAAAGCCGGGGTCTCGTTGCCTGCCAAGGTGCATTATTCGTGATTATTGCAGGGGTTAGCTGGGGTGGCGGCAGTGCGTGCGGGCCGCGCTATGTACCAGAAAGCATGCCGAATACGTCGCCAATCGTAAAATCGACCCGAAGCGGCAGGCAAGCCGGGCCGGGGCAACAGATCTTGCTAGGGGAAATGTGTATGCAGGCGGCGGCTGGCCGGCCGGCCGTAGATCCCTTGTTGTTGCGCGGGGTGCAATGGGGCAATGACCCAGCCGAATTGAGCTCCGCGATTGAGCGCAATTCGAGCGCCGAGTTCGCAGTGCTTGGCATGGACGGCGTGCGTGCTGGGATTTTTGTCAGCCTTGGATTGGCAGATGTTCCAGGGCTTGATGGGGTGGCCGCTGGCAGCTACTCGGGTGCTTCGCCGTGTACGCGCTTGGTCAAAGGCGGCGACCGGGCCGAAGATCCAGCGTGCAACACGACCATGAAAGGCTGTGGCTTGGCAATTGCCGACTTGGGGCCGGGGCGTTACGCGCCGGAGCTTGGAGTCGGTGCCGCATGCGTGCGTGGCGACGCGTTGGTGGTGGATATTGATGGCGATGGCCAGCTGGAATCCTTTGCAACCAAAGATATGTTGGACACCGATCGCTCGCCAGCCGGTGAATGGTTGGCACAAGCCACGGTGGCTACCGCAACCGCGGCGCCGGCGTGCGCGCCAACCTTTACGATTTACAACACGACGCTGTCGCCAGAACGCGATGCCGATGGCAAAGCTGATGTGCGTTACAACATCGGGTTTGATTTGCTTGGCGTTGTGGACCTCGACGGTGATGGCCGCGTTGAGTTGATCGGTGCCTTGCGCTACCCCGATGCGCGCACGATCGTGGTTTACAGTGCACGCACGATGAGCAATCGCCTTGAGCTGATCGGTGAAGCGCGCGCTAGCATGCACTGACGGCAAAATTGTGGCTTCGCCCGAGCGTGGTCGTTATACTCAACGCTCATGTCGCAGCTTGAACTCGATGTTGGCCAATTGTTGTGGATTGGCTATGAAGATCGCGTAACGCCTGAGTTGCTAGCGCGCATCGCGGCCGGCCGCGTCGGCGTCACGGTAATTTTTGCACGCAATATACCCCGGCAAGGCGACGGCCAAGGTGCCAATGATCCGATCGATATCGAAGCGCTGCGCCAGATAAATGCGCAGCTGGCGGTGGCTGGCCCCGACGGTGTGCGCAATTTTATCGCCGTGGATCAAGAAGGTGGTGTGGTGCAACGGTTGCGCGCGCCCGCCACACGGTGGCCGCCGATGATGACGCTCAACGCAGCTGCGCATGCGGGCCACGACGAACAATTGGCGGTTGATGTGGGCACGGCGGTTGGCAAAGAACTGCGCGCCGTTGGGTTTGATATCGATTTTGCACCGATACTCGACGTACATACCAACCCCGCAAATCCGATCATTGGTGATCGTGCATTTGGCACGACGCCCGATGTTGTCGCGCGACGCGCGTTGGCGTTTGCGCGTGGCCTTGCTGCGGCAGGCATGTTGTCGTGTGGCAAACACTTTCCTGGCCACGGCGACACCCATACCGATAGCCATTTAGAATTACCGCGCATCGATCACGACTGGGCGCGCTTGCGCAGCGTCGAGCTTGCGCCATTTGTGGCCGCGGCGGCGGCTGGCTTGCCCATGTTGATGACCGCGCACGTGGTGTTCTCGGCGCTTGATGCAACCGTGCCAGCCACGTTGTCGCGCAAGGTGATGACCACGCTGCTGCGCGAAGAAATCGGTTATCGCGGCGTCGTAGTTTCCGACGATTTGGATATGCGCGCCATCGCTGCGCACCATGGCGTTGGCAACGCTGCGATTGCCGCTATTCGCGCTGGCTGCGATGCCATCTTGTTGTGCCGCGATCAAGCGCATCAAGTGCAAGCCGAAGCTGCGCTCATCAGCGAAGCGCGCGCCGACGCTGCCTTTGCAACCATGATTGCCGTCGCAGCCGAACGCGTGCGTGCCATGAAGCGTGCCCACGAAGCCTTGCAAGCCA
>JAKQOD010000225.1 GCA_029565465.1 Deltaproteobacteria bacterium | reverse complement strand
CACCTTCGGCGCTGGTGGCGTTGGTATTTGGCCACCCTGTTGTCGGCGCCGTGCTCGCTGCCATTTGGCTCTTGTTGCTGTGGCCGGCGGCGCGCGAGCTGCGCACGGCGGCCGGCGCTCAATATTTGCGCAGTTTGCCAGCGCCGCGTTATGCGCCACGCGTTTGGACGCTTGCGCTGCTGCTGTTCATGCAGCTGCCGATCGCCGTGTTGTGCATCGTTGCCGGTGCGTATGCGCACGCTGCACTGCTCACCGTTGCGGGCGCGGCCCTGCTTGGCATAACGGCTACGCTGCAACTACCGGCACGCACGCCCGCAACGCCGGTGTGGCGCAGTCGCGTGCGGGCACAACTCGCAATTTGGGCGCGCGGCGTGTGGCGCAACAGCGGTGCGTCGTTGCTGCGCAGCGCTGGCTTCGTTGCGCTTGCCGGCTTGGCGGCAGGCGGGTTTATCCGAGCCAATCAATTGCGCGGCAATGAAGTCAGCACCTTCGGCGCCACGGTGTTGTACGCGGGTCTGGTGCCAGCGCTTGCGCCCCTGCTTGCTGAGCTGGTCAACGTGCGCATGCGCATGCGAGCGTGGGATGCAGCGTTGGGCATGATTGGCTTGCAACGGCAGATCGCGTGGGTAGTGGCTTGCAGCGGCTTGGTGACAAGCCTGGTTGCGCTGGCTGCAATGATCGCATTTACCGTCGCCGGCGTTGAGTTCCTCGACGGTGCGCGCTTGTTTGGCTTTGCTTGCGCAGGCGGCGCGCTGGTAGGTGCGCTGATGGCGCGCGGCAGTCTGTGGGCGATGCAGCGCGAACGCAGCGTCTTTTCCAACCTAGTGGTAGCCTTGGTCATCGTGACCTTGGCCACAGGCATCACCATCGGGCTGTTAGCGGAGACATCATTGCTACCGCTGGGTGCAGCGGCTGTGTGGGCCGTCACGTCGACGCCAAGGAGTCAGACCTAATGCGGCTCACCATTGATCGCGTGGTGTTGCGACGCGGCAACCGCAACGTCATCAACGGGGCATCGTATCAGGTTGCAGCAGGCGAAATCGTGGCGTTGGTAGGCGCCAATGGCTGCGGCAAATCAACCCTGCTCGCTGGCGTGGCAGGCGTCTTAGCACCTATTAGCGGGCAAATTACCGTCGACGAATTGGACGTTTGGGGCAAACCAGCAACGCAATACGCAGCGCGGGCACGCTTTGGATACGTGCCAGAAAATGCCGACGCGCCTGGCTTTCTTACCGGCGGCGAGTTGGTAGCGCTTGCGGCTGCGGCCCGGCGCGGCATGGCGCCAACGCCCGCCATCATCGATGCATTGGGACTCGGCGAGCTTGCGCCGGTACGAATCGACCGCATGTCCTTAGGCCAGCGCCGTCGCGCTTGTTTAGGCGCCGCGTTCGCCGGGCCGCCACAATTGTTAATCCTCGACGAGCCGGACAACGGCCTTGATGTTGCTCGCCTCCAGGCGCTGACATCGCTCTTGCGCAATTTCGCAGCCGGCGGCGGTGCCGTCTTGTTGGCGTCGCACGACCGCGATTTCGCAACCCAGCTAGACGCGCGCATCCAACTACTTGCGTCGTAGGCGTTGGCGTTGCTCGCAGCAACGCGCTAACGTACCGCCATGAAGCGCTTAGTAGCTGGGCTCGGAGTAACGTTGCTTGCAAGTTGTAGTTCGACTGCGAAGCCAAGCGCCACACCGACGACGCAGCATGAAAGCGTTGATGCGCCGCCGAAAGATGTCGTGGCCGCAGCGTTCAAGCCGGTCATGGTTGATCAAGGCGAATTCGGCCACTATCTAGGCAATCGCATGATCGGCGCCGAAGTTTTTAAAGTCGAGCGCAACGGGCTGGGCTATCGCATCACGTCACGCTTCGAATCGCATCAAGGGCGAACCGAACTTGAACTTTTTACAGACCTCAACTTTGGCACCATGGGTGGCACACTAACGGCCAAGATGCCAGCACCGCCGCCGTCACCGTCATCAAATGGCGGTGGTGGCAATGGCAGCAGCGCTCCACCCGCAGAGCTTGAGCTGACGTCGGAGTTGTCACGCGACGACAAGGGCAACTTAGTGAGCGCGTTTAACAACGGCCGCGAGATCGAAACCAAGACTTCGCTGCGCCCCGTTGATTGGTTTATTGGTGGTCCGTTCGCGGCGATCTTGTTGCCGCTATGCGGCGTGACCGGCACCGAAACAAAGAGTTACTTGATTTTCCCCGATGACACGGTGGACGTATTTGCAGCGACTGCTCTCGCGCTCGACGGTAAACGCACCGTCAACATCCGCCGAGCGCGCTTTGCTAGCTCCGGCAAAACCTTCTACGTCGCCTGCGAAGGTGGCAACAT
>JAKQOD010000207.1 GCA_029565465.1 Deltaproteobacteria bacterium | reverse complement strand
TGCGCGAACACCTCGAAGCGGTGCAAGGCATCATGGCAGCGCTGACCAGCGACGATTTTGCAGCGATGGAAGCCGCTGCCAAGCGGATCGGCTTTTCGGAGCAAATGGGCATGATGTGCAATCACATGGGTGCCGGTGCGCCCGACTTCACCGCGCAAGCCTTGGCGTTTCACAAAACCGCAGACCGCATTACCGCAGCCGCTCATGAACATGATCGTGCCCGCGTTCTAGTTGAACTTAACGCAACGTTGCAAACCTGCACCGGCTGTCATGCGACGTGGAAACAGCAAGTCGTCGACGAAACAACGTGGCAAAAGTTAACCGCTACGGCGCCACCAATGCCAGGCATGCATGGTGGGGGCGGCCCCGCTCACTGAGCATTATTCTGCAGTGCGTTAGTTCGTTTCGTCGGCGAACGCCGTGCTGGCGAGCGTTCCTACGGCCCACGAGCGAGCCAAGTTGTCGCAATTTGTCGCAGCCGTGGCTTCCTTGATGGTCTTCAACCGTGAAGGCGGTACAACCAAATTACTGCGAACCCCAAGGAGTGTTTATGGCGCGCGTTGTTGTTTTAGGAGCCGGCATTTCCGGTCACACCGCGGCGATGATTTTGCGCCGCAAGTTGGGCCGTGACCATGAAGTTGTGGTGGTCACGCCGAATCGGCAGTGGAACTGGATTCCGTCGAACATCTGGGTCGGAGTCGGCCGCATGACGGCAGCACAAGTGACATTTCCGTTGGCGCCGATCTACAAACGGCTTGGCATCACGCTGCATCAAGCGCGCGCAGTGGCGCTGCACCCTGAAGGGGACGCCGAAGAAGCCAACCCGTATGTAGCGATCGAATCTACGGCGGAAGGACACGTCGGCGAGGCAACAAAGATTACGTATGACTACCTGATCAATGCAACCGGGCCCAAACTGAACTTCGCTGCGACGCCTGGCTTGGGCCCCGACGGCAACTCATTGTCGGTGTGTACCTATAGCCATGCGGAGCATGCTGCCAAAGCGCTAGCGGCTTCGATTGCACTGATGAAAACGGGTGTTAAACAAACCTTCGTCGTCGGCACTGGCCACGGTACCTGCACCTGCGAAGGTGCGGCGTTCGAGTACATTTTTAATCTTGAGTTCGAGATTCGGCGCGCTGGTGTGCGCGATCAGGCCCGCATCATCATGCTGACCAACGAAGCTGAACTCGGCGACTTTGGAGTTGATGGCCTGCAGCTCAAGCGCGGTGGCTACGTGATTTCAGGGCAAACTTTCGCGGAGTCGTTGTTCGTTGAACGCGGGGTTGAGTGGGTCACCGGCGCGCATGTGCAAAAGGTTGAGCCTAACCTGGTGAGCTATGAAACTCTCGATGGCGAATCGCATACGTTGCCGTTCGACTTCGCGATGTTGTTGCCACCATTTACTGGCGTTGGCCTCAAAGCCTACAATCGTGCTGGCGACGATATTTCGACAACGCTGTTCGCACCGAATCAGTTTATGAAAGTCGATGCCGACTACACGGCCAAGCCGTATGAACAATGGCGCGCTGAAGATTGGCCGTCGACGTATCAGAGCCCCAGCTACAGCAACGTGTTTGCCGTCGGCATTGCATTTGCGCCGCCCCATCAAATTTCACGGCCGCGTAAAACTAAAAATGGCACGGTCATCGCGCCCGCACCGCCGCGTACAGGCATGCCGTCGGGCATCATGGGCCGGGTCGTGGCGCTTAGCATCATCGACCGAATCAAAAAAGGCGCCGACGCGCCGCTGCATCGCGCTTCAATGGCCAAGATGGGTGCAGCGTGCGTTGCATCGGCTGGTGCAGGGGTGCTGCGTGGCAGCGCAGCGTCGATGACGATGTTTCCAGTAGTGCCCGACTATCAAAAGTATCCCGGCGTTGGCCGCGACCTTGGCTTGACCTTTGGTGAGATTGGTTCTGCCGGGCATTGGGTAAAACGTATTCTGCACACCATGTTTATTTACAAAGCCAAAGCCCGCCTTGGTTGGTGGATGATCCCAGAATAGGAACGACCATCATGACCCTACTTACCGACGACGCTCGCCGTGCCATGAAGCCTTCGGGCCGTGTGCTGTTCTTTCGAACGTTCTGGCCGTATCAGTTCTTCCGGTTCATTTGGATCAACCTACGCATGTTGCGCATTATTTTTAAGTCCCACGGTTAGCAACTGTGTCGCGCGGGCTGCTGGCACGTGGTCATGGTTTGGCTTGACATGTAGCAAGTAAGTGGTTACTTACTACTCATGCAGGGCACACGTCGCAGTTCCGAGGTTCGGCAAGCAGAGCTCATAGATGCGGCATTGCACATAATTGCTACCGATGGCATTGCCGCGCTGTCGACGCGCAGCCTCGCCGAGCGGGTTGGGCTGAGCAGCGGAGCGCTGTTTCGGCACTTTGCCAGCCTCGATGTATTGCTTGCCGCCGTGGTTACGCGAGTTGCCACAGTGCTTGAGGGCACGTATCCACCGGCCGGGCTCGCCCCACATGCGCGGCTGCTGCAATTTATTGAAGCTCGGAGTCATGCCGTTGGCCAGCAAGTCGGAATCTTCCGCCTAGTGGTGTCGGAGCAATTTTCGTTGGCGCTGCCGCCTGCAGCCGCGGCGACCTTGGCCGGCTGTGTGCAAAAGTCGCAAGCCTTTGTGTTGGCCTGTTTGCGTGAAGGCCAGCTCGCCGGTGAGTTCCGAGCGGACTTGCCGACGGCAGCGTTGGCTGTTGTGGTGATGGGCACAATTCAAATGTTGGCGCTTAACGCATCGGCGGGGCGAATCATGACGAGCACCGCGTCGGCGGACCTAGTACGCACAAGCTTGATGATGCTGTTGACACCCGATGTGCCACCGGCCTCGGCAACTCAATCGAAACGAAAGCGAAGCAAAGTATGAAGTCAATTCCAAGGTCGGCGCCAACAATGATAACGGTGATGGTGCTAGCAGCCAGCGCTGCGTGTGGCCAACGGGCCGCTCCTGTTACCCCAGCGCAATCGGCAACTGCAGTTGGTCCAGGGGGGGCGTCGACAGCGCCTGAACTTGCTACGCGCAGCTTTCTGTTGCCGCCAGCACCCGGACCCGGTGAGCCGCGTGAAGTTGCCATGCTGGTTGATGTTGCCGGCCTTAAAGTGGCAACGATTGTTTTGCGGCAAGGCACGTTGCTGCCATCGCATCAGTCGGCGCATGCCGTTACCATTGTGGCACTGCAAGGCGCGGGCAGCGTCACCGCAGGCGGTGCAACGCTGCGCATCGATGCGACCCACGCAGTGCTGCTTGCCCCGAACGTTGCGCATGCTGTGCAACCCGATGCGGGCACTGACTTAGTGTTGCTGGTCCATCACGTTGGTGCTGGAGAACGGAGTCATCAATGAAATACGGACGCTTCAACATCGGCATCGGCTTGTTGGTGATGGCCGCCTTCATGTTCTATGGTTTCCTGCTGATCTATTTGCGTGACTTTGCGCCTGATAAAGCAGCATGGGTTGCCAGCTACTCAATCGGCAAACATTTTGAAACGCGGCTGGCCCATGTCCATGGCAACTTGTTTGCGTTTTTGAACATTGGGCTAGGATTCTTGCTGTTGCGGCTCGGTGGAGCGGCTGACCGATCGCGCCAAGTTGTGGCGTGGTTAGGGCTAACCGGCTTATTGATGCCACTTGGAATTCTGGGCGAAGTTTATCTCGGGTTGTCACCAGTTTTTGTTTTGATTGGTGCACTCGCGATGACCGCATCGGTGATTGTGACTGGCGTATTGACGTTGCGCCATTGGGGCGACGTGCCGGGAGTTGTCGCGTGAGTAAGGTTACGTGGCGCAGCGCGCTTGGGTCGATTCGGCGGGTGCTGTGGTTGCTGATCCTCGTCGGCGCCGTGGTGCTCGTTGGTTGGCTGCGATTCTGGCGGCCGGTACCGGCGTCGGTGGCTCGCGTCGAACGTGGTCCGGTGGTTCAAGAAGTCCTCGGCCGGGGTACAGTTGAAAGCCAACGTGAAGCAGCGGTTGGTTTCGATCTGGTCGGGCGGTTGAGCAATGTGATGGTCGACGAGGGCACGCGGGTCAGCTTGGGCCAAGAATTGGCCCAACTTGAAACGGTGCAAGCGCAAGCGGATCTAAGCTCAGCGCAAACGTCGATCGACGCTGCGCGATCGGCGCTGCGCCGGCTGGCTGCCGAAGAAGAACGCGCGCAAGCCAATCTCGCTGCTGCCGTGCGTGAGGCTGGCCGAACCCAACATTTAGCTGAGAGTGGAGTCGTAGCTGGCGCTGAACTCGACGCTGCCAATGATCGGTTGCGTATTGCACGCGCCGACCTCGACCGCGTGTTAGCCCAGCGTGCTGAAGCGACGCGTGGCGTGGCGGTAGCAAGCGGTGGTGCTGAACAACGCCGGGCCGCAATGGTGCGGACCACGCTGCTTGCGCCGTTTGATGGGTTGATTACTCGGCGGTTGCGGGAGCCCGGTGACACCGTTGCGATTGGAACTACCGTGTTGCGCGTTGTTGATACCGACCGAGTCTACATAGATGCTGCGATTGACGAAACTGTGTTGCCGCAATTGTCGCTTGACCAGCCGGCGCTCATTTTGTTTCCGGGTACCGCTAACGATGTGGTCGCCAAGGTTTCGAAGATTTCATGGGAGGCTGACCGGCAGACCCACGAATTGCGAGTTGAAGTGACCGCGCCGAAGCTTGAGCGACGGGTCGCGATTGGGCAACGCGCTGACGTGCGAATTGAAATCGCACGCCGTGACAACGTGCTGCGCGTGCCGACGCGCTTATTGCACCACGACGCCGTCGGGCCTTTTTTGTATGTCGATCGTGACGGTCGCATTGCGCAAGTCCGACCGCGTCTTGGCTTGCGGGGCAACGAGTATGTAGAGTTGCTCGACGGGCTACCTGAAGGGGCCACGATGTTGGCGGCGCCAGGCGCTGGCACGTCGCTGCCTCTTGGGCGGCGTTGGCGGGCACAATGAATCTTGCAATGCGCGATGTGCGGCGTCATGCCGCGCGATTTGTTGGCACAGCGGCAGGCCTAGGCTTGTTGCTAAGTGTGGTCATCGCGATGCAAGGCATTTATGCTGGGATGGTTGACGACGCAACGATCTTAACCCGCGCAATGCGGGCCGACCTTTGGTTGGTGCAACGTGACACGCGTGGCCCTTTTGCTGAAGGTTCGCGGATGGATCCGAGTGTCGAAGCACGTGCGGCGGCGGTTTTGGGTGTGCGGCGCGCGCGCCCATATTCATATCAACTGATTCAGCGCACCGACCGCGGCATGGTGCTACGGATCGCGTTGGTTGGGTTGGGTTGGCCTGATGACGCCGGAAGGTCGCTGCCGTTGTTGCGCGGCCGCCATCTGCAACAAGCCCACGGCGAAATAATCGTCGACGCTTCGTTGGGCTTGGCAATTGGCGAGACACTGACGTTTGCGCGTGAGCCGTACCGCATTGTGGGCTTGACGAAAAATGCGCTGACGTCGGGTGGGGATTCGGTTGCGTTCATGACGGTTGCCGACGCTGCGTTGGTGGCTTTTGACCAAGCACCCGAAGCGCTGCTACTGGAACGCCAA
>JAKQOD010000174.1 GCA_029565465.1 Deltaproteobacteria bacterium | reverse complement strand
ATGTTGCTGAAGAACTGCAGAAGAATGTGCCCATCGTCATCGCCGATCCTGAAGATGCCGAATTGCGGCTCAAGTCGTATCTGACTCAGAAGTTGCGCTAGCGACTTGGATCACATCGCGATGGCCTCGCGATGGGCGGCTTTCACATGAAACTCGACTCTGCCGCTGGGGTGGGGTAACTTTTCTGATGTGAGGGAATTTGTACGATTGCTGACAGTTGTGTGTGGGGTTTCCTATGCAGCGGTGGCCGTTGCGGGGGCAAAACGCACGCTTCCAAGCGGCGCGGATTTGGCTCCGGCGGTGCCGCCTCCATCAGCCCCAAGCGTGCAGCCTGCGCCGCCGCCGCCAGGGGGCTTTCGTTGGGCGCCGCCAGCTCCAGGCTTCACTGACCTGGTTGCCCAAGCGGAGCCGATGAGTCGGCTTGACGGGTTGGTTTGGGCATTACAAGCAAAATGCGAGACTGGCGATGCCATGGAGCAACGCCAATGCCGAAAAGTGCGTGATTCACGGCAGCGGTCGTTGGCTGGGCAGTTAATGCTGATCGATGCGCCAGCAGGCGTGTTGTCGACGCAACCCTTCGACGGCAAAACGCGCTCGGTTTCTTGGCGGTTGGTTGGTTGCGTAAGCTGCGATGGGATTGAAATCGAAGGTCAGCGCTATCAAGTGTTTGCGGGCGATGCCGTGGTGACCATACCGCCGGTGGCCGCCGTGGTGCCACCGGTACCAGCCAAACCCAGCAAGCCAATCAAGCCAGTCAAAGGTCGCAAACCGCCCGTCGCCGTGCCAGTGGTGCCTGCCGTGGTGATCGAGCCGTTGGCGGTGGAGCCGCCGACGATTGCATCCTCGGAGCGAGTCTTTCGTGATGAAGCAGCGGCGCAAGCGTGGCTCAAAAAAGCAGCACATGCGCGAGCCCAGTTCTTGGTGCGCATACCCGAGCCAGCCAATTGGCAATACGGTAGCAAGCAAGGCATTTCGCTTGAACTCGTTAGTTATCGAGTGTGGGCACCCTGCGACGGCACCGTGTTGATGGCCAGCGACACGGTGACCAAGGGCCCCGTCGATAGTGAAGCCTGCCAAGGCGATGAAGTCACCACGTCCGTAGTGGTGGCGCCTACGGATCGGCCAACTTCCGAAGTGGCACGCATCATGTCGACTGCCGTCATCGCTGCGCAAGAATGCCGTCGGCCGCCTACCCAAATCGGGGTTGCCAAGTTGCGAATGACCATTGAAGGCGATGGCACGATTTCGAAGTACGCGCAAACCGGCGACTTCGTTGGGACGCCGCTTGCGACGTGCATCGACAAAGCGGTTGCGGCGTTAAAGTTTCCCGGCGGCCGTCTGCGCACGACCGTTTCTTATCCGATCATGCTGCGCTAAAAGCGTTAGCCTTGCGGTTAGGCGCGAGGCAATAACATCGAAAGTTCGGCGCCACCGCTGGCGGCAGCGCGCATTTCGACGCGGCCACCAAGGCCGGAGGCAACCGCACGGGCTACGCTCAGGCCGATCCCAATGCCAGCTCCGCGGTTGGGCGATTGGTAAAACGGATCGAATGCGTGCAGCAAATCTTCGTCGGTGGGGGTGGTGCCGTTGTCGCAAATGCAGACTTCCACCATGGCGGGCAAGGCCTGGACGACCACCGAGATGGCGCCGGGATGCGCACTTTGCGCTGCCAGCCCAGAGGCTGAAAACATCAACATCGAAACGATAGCTTGGCCGACGCGCACTTCTTCACCAGGAATGCTGGGCACTGGCTCGATGCGACGTGTCACTACGGCACAATCATCAAGCGTTGGCCCAACCAAGCGCAGCGCTGAGACGGTAATTGCGGCTACATCAATGGTCCGCGAACCGCGGGGATGGGCGAGGCCCATCAACGCGCGTACGTTTGCACTGATACGTTCAACGCCAGCGGCGACGTCGTCGATCATACGCAAGCTCGTGGCACGGTGTTCGTCGGGCGCATTGGCAACGATCGATTTGCGCAAGGAGCCGAGATTCAGCTTCATCGACGTCAGTGGGTTATTGATCTCGTGCGCAACGCCGGCCGCCAACGCGCCGACCAGTGCGATGCGGTCCGCCTCCAATAACGGTAGCGACGCGATTGGTTGCGGTCCGCGCGGTCGCATCAGAATGAAATACAAGCGCTCGTTGTTTTCGCGCATCAACTCGAACGAAATTTCGATTGGAATCGATTCGCCGTTGCGGTGTGCTACCGCGGTTTCGAGCATGGCGGGGATTTGATTGGTCTGTTCAAACAGCGCAAGCATTTCGAGCGTTGCGGCGCGGTAGCTTGGCGCAATGGTATCGAGCACTGGCACACTCGCGATCTCTTCGACGGTATAGCCAACCAGCGCCGCGCCAGCCCGGTTGATGTACTCGCGCACCAAGTTGCCGCCTTCAACCCGCAACACCACCACGCCAACGCCGGCTTTTTCCAGCATTGAAAGTAGCGCGTGGTGCGCGTGCGTCGGCGCGTCCCAGGCCACCACCGGCTAGCCTAGTGCCCTGACGAACGTGCCCGCATTGCGGTCTTTTTCGACACCTGGAAACTGCAACACTTGGTTGTGCATCGCTACATAGACGCCCGGCGCTAGCAATTGCACGGCCAGCAACGCTTCGGTCAAGTTTTGCAAGGCGTCAGTTGACCGCAGTTCGTACGGCCGCATCGCACCCGTGAACACAATGGGCGATGGGAGTGGTGCAGCGCCTTGGCACAATTCATAGACTCGATGACCCGAAACCGCGAGTCGATCGGTGCCATGAACCACCACCACACCGGCGGTTGCACGTGCCATATTTTCGGCGGTCTCGGCGATCAGCGTATGGTCGGCGGCGGTCATTTCTAAGCTGTCTTTGTTCATCAGCTGGACCCGCATAATTTCGACGCCGCGCAATTCGATCGAAGCGAGCATCACATCGAGCACCGACACACCATTGGCGAGCACGCCCGACAGTTCGTCGTAAGTTTTCTCAATGGTGCCGCCGGTGGAAATTAACGCGATGCGCTTTTTCATGGCCAGCAGGACCTTACCGCAAATGGCTTGCGATTTAGTAGTGGGGCGGCGGTTCGTTAACTGGCCCCAATGGCGTCGGGGGGCTTTTGTCGGTGTTGCGCAGTTGCTCGATATTCTTTTCGGCCGTGGCGAGCCTTGCCATCAACACCCGCAGCACATCGTCGAGTTCTCGCAACAGTTGATCTTGAAAGGCTAAGCGTACTTCTAGATCGGTCATTCGTTCGACCAGATCGGCGTCGATGGTTGCAGACATAGCGGCAAAGGAGTACCACATCGCGTGTTTGCAAAAACGTGCAGCTTGGCCGTCTGCTTGGGCTTGATGCCAGGTTGTGGCGACAATATTGATCCGTTACCTGACGGCCTCACGTCGCTTGAGGCCAATACCGCACCTGTTGGCGCGCTTGGCCAGCTGCAGTTGGTTGATGGCGAAGACGGCTATTTGTGGTTGCACGGTCGCGGTCGCCTGCCAGGCAATGTGGTCGCTTTGTGGCGAGGGCTGCAAGTGCCAGAGCGTGTGGTTGCCACCTGCCGCATCAATCGTTATCAATTTAATCCGATTGCCGACGAGCAGTATGATTTTTCGTTTTCGAGCGACAACGAAGTCGACAATGTAGTGACGGTTGACTGGCAAGAGACCTGGCGATTTGGCACGTTGCGCGACGACGCGACCGGCTCGTTGCGACGCATTCGTTACCAAAAGACCGAAGGCTCGTCGTTCATTTCGCTGATCGAAGGCCAAATCGACATCAGCACCGACGCTGCAAGCAACGACATCGACGTGCAGTTGATCGAGCATCTCGATGCCATCGGCGGCGGCGTCAGTGACATGCAAAAAAGCATGCAGCGCCGCTTCGATATTATGGTGGCGGTGGCGCAGGGCGCGCCCGTGCCGCCGTGCCCGTAGCGCGACGAGGATTAGGCTCAAATTGTGAGAGCTTTGAGCAATGCATCTCGTGCATCTAGGTAGTAGTGAATTGTAATCTTGGCTGCAAGATCGTCGGGTAATTCATTGAGTTGCCGCCGACTGCCGATGGGCATCAGGATGCTGCCAGCGCCTTTTTCGACTGCCGCTTCCACAATTGCAATTGGGTTGAAAATGGTTTCAAGCGAACCGCCCAGGTTTAAGCCACCGGTGACGGCCAGGCCGCCTTTGATGCTTTTCTTGAGCAGGGACGAACAAAGCCCAAGTAGCACAGCAACGCCTACCGCCGAACCGCTTTTGGCGCTGTCGAAGGCTCGTAGCTGAATCGAGAACTCATGTTGCCGTGGCTCGCGATCGCCAACTAGCTCTTTCGCACGCGCGTACAAGTTCTGTTCCGCACACCGCACACTTTCCCTAAACGGAGGGGGGGCGGGCTGGTTCAGTATTTTTATTCCACCGCCCGGACCTTCGGCGATGTCGATTTGAAACAGGCCGGGATTTTCATCGGCCCCACCGGCCGAAATGGTCCAGACCTGGCCAGGCGGAAGTGGATCGCTGCCGATACTGTTCTCGCTGAATAGCTCGGGGGTCGCAACAAACTTCTCAACTCCGTCTTCGCCCATGGAGTAGCTAAACTGTGTATTTCGAAACTCCGCAGAACCAATGCGCTTTTGCTGCTCTTTCACACGTCGGCGACATTCCAATGCCAGCCGCAAGGCCCATTCTAGGACCTCGTCGGACACGAGTATGTCAGGATTTGGCGACACCAACTTAATAAGGCCACTAACGGTTTTTTGAACACCGGTGGTGTCGCGACCACTTAACGCACCACCGAGATGCGCTCTGCCTTGAAGAATGCTTTGGCGGCTTTGACGACGCAATTGATTCCAGCATTCAGATAGAAAATCGCTGACCAACCCGAAATGGTCAGTTAACAAGTCGCGGCCCACCTTTGGCAAATCCCAACCAGGCAAATAGGCGTGGATGCGATCCATGAACGCCGTGTCGTCGCGCATCTCGGGTGGTAACGGACCAAATAGATGGCCAACTCGCTGCTGATGCTGCACATCCACATCGAAATTGCCTACCATCACTACGCCACCGTCGGCGCGAATGTTTTCTTTTCCGCGGCTAAATTCGCCCGACTCCATGTAGCCCTTCATGATGTTCACGCCGTCCTTCTGATCGAAGGAAACACCCGAGATTTCATCGAAACAGACGACATCGTACTGACAAACCAAGCCCCGTTGGCCGTTTGCGTTATTGACAAACATCCTGGCTACGGTCGCTTTGCCACCTGAGATCAAATGCGCGTATGGCGACACTTGCTGAAACAAGTGGCTCTTGCCAGTACCCCGCGGCCCAAGTTCCACTAGGTTGTAATTGCGCTCGACGAACGGCACCATTCGCAGCAGCATCATGTCGCGAGCGCGTGGCGTGAGGCTGCTTGGTTCCAGGCCAATGCTGCGGATTAGAAAATCTTTCCATTCCTCGGCGGCAAACGCTTCCCGTCCCTTGTACATGGCCGGCAACACGTCGCGTTTTGATAGTTGAATCTCACGCAGCGATTCAATCCCGAACGGCCGACCATTCTTTTCTTGCGCAATGGTTGGGTCGTACGCTAGTTCAACTTCGGCATAGAATCCGCCTGTGAGCATACGTTCGTTGGCGTGAACTGTAGCTTCATCAATTCGCACGTCCTTAAGTTGCAAGCTGGGTAATGTGGCAACGAACGAATCACTTCCTGCGTCGAGGCGCGCGGTTATGATGTCGATCAGTTTTACTCGGCCTTTGTCCTTCGCCCGGGCCTTGAATAGCTCGTGTTCGCCTGCGCGAATGGTCTTTTCGCTGAGTTGACGCTCAACAATCTTCAATCCTTCTGCGATTTCTGCTTCATCGACCGACGCGCAGTAGCGACCCAAAAGAAACTCGGCCACGTAGGTTGGGACGGGATACTGCCCTTTGAATTTACGGACCAAGTCTTTCCGCACCACGTAGCCTTCAAACGCCTTGGTCGCAATCGCATCAACGGAATCAAGTTGTTGGCTCATGGAATCACTGTCCTAATGTGGTGGGCAAAACATGAATCACTTGCCCGGAAGCATCCAGCAAAACAATTTCGGCGTGAATGCCGATATCCGAGTCGTCTTCTAAGAAGACAGTAACTTTACCGTCTGGCGAAACCTCGCGTGCATGCTGGTCCGTTAAAAGCGAGGTGTTTGGGGCGGATTGATTACGGCGCACATCAATGCGAAGACCTGGGCTGTTACCACTCACAGATACGCGACATTTCGCTCCTGTCCATCTCACGTCCAGCAGCCGAGCAGCCCCACCGCCGCTTGTTGCCGCTCGCACGTGCAACACTGGCGTCACCATTTCCTGTAGCGAAATGCCACCATGTGAATACTCAATTCCGGCGCGGTAGCTGCCGGCACCGGGCGGGCTGGCCATCATCACTGTTGGATTCCAGTGCCATTTAAACATCATTCCGTCGGTCCGTGCATCCGCCTTCAGCGCTGCACAGCGAGTCCACTGCGTTTCGGTGAGAAACGCTTTCAATTCAACTTTCGGTAGGCCGTCCGGCAGTAACAACCAACCGTGATCGGTCACAACTACGATCTCTTGCCAGCCAGCTTTCAGCAGCATTTCTATCCGGCTGACCATGTCGCGAACTTCCGTCTCGATAATTCGCGAGAGCTTCCAGCCTTCACGGTGACCTCGTTTGTCCAGCGTACCCGCTTCCGTCCACCCCGTGCCAGTAGGGTCGCCGATTTCGTTGCCTTCGAGAAACTGCCAGTCGCGGGATTTTAACGCTGAGACGAATCGATCCTGCGTCAGTATTTTCCCACCGCTTTTCAGTCGCGTCGAAAATATATCATCCGCGCCGCCGCCCACAACGCAGTCCGCAATTGGTGACGCTGCGGGCTTTGCGCTAGCTGTTACGGCTGGAATCGTCGACCACTCCCAGTCCAACGTTGATTGCATGTCAGAGGTTGCAAGTTGTGTGGCCAAAAGGTGAGCGACATCCATGCGCAAGCCGTCGGCAAACAGGATTAAGCGGCCTTTCGCTGGCTCAATCGGCTTTGCGCGCTTGTCGATCGCCTGACCCTGATCGTGTACAAGTTTTTGCAAGTGTCGTGCGGTTGTTTCGAGCCAAGGTAGATACACCGCTCGAAGGCAACCTAACACTGCACGCTGTTGCGCCGGTGTGCAAAACGCCGCAGCTGCGCCCATTGCTGCAACAGCAGCCCCATCGACCCGCCAACCCGCATCGACGTAGAATTGCGCGTAGTCGTGTGGGTTTGGTGCACCAGGACTGGTTTGGCATAACGTCGCCAGTTGCGCCAGCGGGGCCAATACCGTTGCTAACGGGCTGAGTCCCAACTTTTGCCAAGGATACGATCGCCGAACGGCATGCTGCTGCTCTAGTTCCGCCAACTTGCGAATTGTCACATCTTGCGGCTGGTCGGTTAGCCCTTCGAGCGCTTGCTGCAGTGCCTTTTCTTCGCGTTCGTTGATGTTAGGCCAAACATCCGCCGAATCAAACAGGCTATACGTTGCAGCGCGCTTTAACCATTCGACAACGCCGGGATAGTTCGCCGGTGCTTCGACAAAGCGCTGCCATACGCGATCCCACCCGTTTGCCCTTGCGGCTAGTTTTGTCGCGGCCTTTAGCGGGCTGTCAGTAGCTGGATCAATGACAAAGTCGGTTTTGCATTGTTGGCAAAAAGCTTTCCACTCAGCGGATGCGCGTTGTTGTTTGAAGGCAACGTCATCGCTCATCCAGCGCAACAGCAAGCCGGTTGTGTCCGGTGCGACCAGTTCATTAAAATAGTCTGCGCTCAATCGCCCTTGCAACTCAGCGACCGGCACCGTTAGTAGCGAAGGCAAAGCACCGGCTAGCGCATCAAGCGTTGCTTGGTCTTTTGCCACATCAAGGTCGAGTCCACCGTGCTTGGATACCAAGAATGCATAGGGCGTCCATTCCTTGCCATTCGTATGTAGCCACACAGCGCCGCGGTATTGCAATTCCACTAATGCCGTGAGTTCAGTCGGGCAGTCATCGGCTGCACGAAGCTGCTTGTGGCTAATGCCAGGGAGATAAAAAATCGGCGTCGTGTCCTTTGATGGTGCTCCATCCACCAAGCGTGCATCAATGCAACGCAGCCACAAAGCTGGGCCGGTGCGGTTTTGCGGTGCATAGCTGCCTAACTGAAAAAGCTCCGGCAGCAATGGTTGTAAGGTCGACATTGCGGCGGCCCACAAATGATCTGGGTCTGTCCACAGCACAGCGCATGGCGCTACTTGATCGCCAATCGCGTATGCCCCAGCGACACTTCGTAACGTCGCAACTAGGCGTTGGGCAAAAGTTTCATTTGTCATTTCGATCCATCACCTTCAAACGCGCCTGAGCCAACCGCACTGCATCGTGTAGCTTGCGCTCCAACTTCTTCTTCGGAAGAAGGTCAGTCCAGTAGGATGCGACGCGGATGCCGCTGCGCCCTAAATCGAGCAGTTCGATG
>JAKQOD010000172.1 GCA_029565465.1 Deltaproteobacteria bacterium | reverse complement strand
TCGCCCGACGAGGGAAAACGGGAAGGTTTTCCCCTATTAGATGATGTAGTTGTGAACTTCTTCCGGCGCTGGATTCGCGTCGAGCACTTCGCGGCGCGACAAACGAATCTTGCCATCGCGGTCGACCTTGATGCACTTCACAACCACGCTATCGCCTTCCGACAGAACGTCTTCCACCGAGCGGATGCGTTCTTTGGCAACTTCGCTGATGTGCAACAAGCCGTCGGTCCCTGGCATGATTTCGACGAAAGCGCCGATTTCGACGATGCGCTTAACCACACCACTGTAGTACTGACCAACTTCAGGTTCCATCGTCAGGCCCGAGATGAGTTGCTTGGCTTGCTCGATGCTGTTGTTGTCCGACGATGCAATCGACACCAAACCGGCATCGTTGATGTCGACTTGTGCACCGGTTTGCTCTTGGATCGCGCGAATCGTCTTGCCACCTGGTCCGATGATGTCGCGGACTTTGTCTGGCTTAACTTGCACCGTCACGATGCGTGGAGCGTATTCCGACATTTCGTCGCGTGGCGAGCGAATGGCAGCGTCCATGCAATCGAGAATGTGGAGGCGACCTTCTTTGGCTTGCGCCAATGCTTCTTCGAGAATCTTACGGGTCAGACCGTCGACCTTGATGTCCATTTGCAGTGCGCAAATGCCACGGCGGGTACCAGTGACCTTAAAGTCCATGTCGCCCAAGTGATCTTCGTCGCCGAGGATGTCGGAGAGAATGACGTAGTCATCGCCTTCCTTCATCAAGCCCATCGCGATACCCGACACTTGTGCTTTGCTTGGCACGCCGGCGTCCATCAGCGCGAGGCTACCGCCGCACACCGATGCCATCGACGAGGAACCGTTCGATTCCAAAATATCCGACACCACGCGAATGGTGTATGGAAAATCTTCGAATTCAGGAACGATTTGTTGCACCGAGCGCTCGGCCAAAAAGCCGTGGCCGACTTCGCGGCGCGATTGGCCACGCAACGGCTTCACTTCGCCAGTCGAGAATGGCGGGAAGTTGTAATCCATGTAGAACGACTTCTTGATGTCGCCCAACAGCGTGTCCATCTTCTTTTCGTCGTACTTCGTGCCGATGGTGACAGCAACCAACGCTTGGGTTTCGCCGCGGGTAAACAGCGCCGAACCGTGAGCGCGTGGCAGCACGCCGGTCTCAACCGTAATCTTGCGCACTTCGTTTGGCTTGCGGCCGTCGATGCGGGTGCGGGTTTTCAGCGTGTGTTCGCGGGCCCATTTCTTTTGCGCTTTGCCAAAGGCAGCGTCGATTTCTTTGCCACGGCCGGCGAATGCTGCGCCTTCGGCACCAAGCGTGCGCGCCAACGCGTGCGCTTCGGAAACCGCAGTGCTGCGCTTCTTCTTGTCTTTGATGACCATCGCTTCGGCGATCTTGTCGTAGGTCAGTTCTTTAACTGCCTTGCCGAGCGCTTCGTCGGTAACCGGCTTAACGAAGGCGCGTTTTTCTTTACCACATGCAGCGCGCAATTTTTCTTGCAGCTCAATGAGGGGCTTGCACGATTCGAATGCAAAGAGCAACGCGTCGATGACGGTGTCTTCTTGCAGTTCCGACATCTGGCCTTCAACCATCATGATCGCGTCTTTGCTGCACGACACGACGATTTCCATTTCCGACAATTCGCGTTCTGCAAACGTTGGATTGACGACGAATTCGCCGTTGATGCGGCCAACGCGCACAGCAGCAACTGGGCCGTCCCACACCAAGTCGGACAAGTGCACGGCAGCCGAAGCGCCGGTCATGGCCAACACGTCTGCAGCGTTGACTTTGTCAAACGACACAACGTTGGCGATGATTTGGGTATCGATGAACCATCCTTTTGGGAACAGCGGACGAACCGGACGATCCATCAACCGGCACACCAAGATTTCGTCGTTGGTAGTGCGGCCTTCGCGACGGAAGAAGCTGCCTGGAATTTTCCCCGACGAGTAGAACTTTTCTTGGTATTCGCAGCTAAGCGGCATGAAGTCGATGTCGCGCGGGCTGCTCGAACCAGCGGCGGTCACCAGCACCATGGTGTCGCCACAACGAACCACCACAGAGCCACCGGATTGTTTTGCCCATTTACCGGTTTCGATGCTGATCTCTTTGCCGCCAACAATGACGGACTCTTTCATGTAAGCCATATTCCTTGATTCCTTGCGTAACTGTGGGTGCACAGCTAGGGCAAGGTGATCTGCGGCCTGGTCCCTCTGTCCAACCTCGATCATCGAATCGAGGCTCGAAAGAACGATCAAACCAGCGCGAGCCAATGCGGCTAACTATGCGTTTTTGTTCCTACTAACCTATCTCGGCAGCGGTTATTGCACAAGACGCAGGGATTGCCAAGAGCTTTGCCGCCCTGCTCGGCTGGTGGCGTGTGTGACTATATTTCGGTGTACAGCAAGCGGCGCGAAACCACCCGCATGGTCGAGCCAGCAAAGAAACGTTGATAGCTCACCAACGCCCGCGCCGTATTGCCGCGATTGCCAGCGCAAATGGCCGGATTGCCTTCATCGCCAGCATTCGTCGAGATCACAAAACCGCTGGCGCCCCCTGCCAGAATCGCTCCAGTGGTGGAGTTGATAATGTTGCCATAGATATCGGTGCCAGTTGCGGCCAAATTGCGCTCATCTGACCATGCCGTAACGAAGCCTGATGCATTGTTGTTCTGGCTGGTGAACGCCACCACGGGCGCGGTTTGTTTTGCCGTATTCGCGGTGTACTGAATGCCAGCGGCATCATCCACCAGCAACGCACCACCCGAGATACGTAAGCGGGCGCCGTAAATATCTGCATTGCCATTGCGGCGGTCGTCCCATACGGCCATGAACCGTCCATTGCCAAACGCAATGTCAGGGGTGAGTTGGCTGCTGGTCGCCGCACTCACTAACACACCGTTAGCATCAAGCACCGTGCCGGTGGTGGAAACCCGCGCTGCATAGATATCGCGCTCATTGGCACCCGCACGCGAATCTTGCCAGACGACCACAAAGACATTGTTGGTGGTATCAAATGCCACGCTCGCCGCGTTTTGATCGCCGGTCGCCGCTGCAATCGCAAACGGCGCAACCGCGATGCCTCCGGTAGTATTGAGAATGGCACCGTAAACATCAAAGCCGGTTGTGCCACGCCGGTCTTGCCAGACGATCAACGTGCGATTGCCGCCACTTTCAACGTCATTGAGAAACTGATCATTGGCTGCGTTGGTGATCAAAATGCCAGCGGCATCAAGCGTGAGGTCACTGGTGTTTACCCGCGCTGCATAAATATCGTAATTGCCATTGCGGGCATCGCTCCATGCAACGATGTGATTCGAGCCGTCCCATGAAGTACCTGGTTGTTGTTGCTGCTGCGTTGCCGAGGACACCGTCATGGCGGTCAAAATCGAACCACCATTGCGCACCCGTGCCGCGTGAATATCGTCGCCGGCGACACGACTGTCCCCCCATACCAACAACCAACGGTTCGAATTGCGTGCGGCGCGTGGACTCGACTGACGGTTGGCGCCACGTGCCAACAACACACCACCGGCATCTAACGCTGCCCCTGCACTGCTGATCCGAGTTGAATATACGTAGCCGGCGCCAGCGTCGCGTTGATCGCGCCAAACCGTGAGGTATGCGGTGCCTGCTAATACTGCAACTGGCTCGAATTGACCCTGTACACCGCCTGCACTGGCAACCACGGTTTCGGCACTGACGCCGGCCAGCGCTGTGGTAAGCACTTTCGAGTACACATCAAAATACGTCGCGCTGTTGCGACGGTCCTGCCACACCAGCAAACACTCGGTGCCGCACACCAACGAAGGACGTTGTTGCACGCTTGCAGCGGTGACCAACGAAATGCCACCGACCACAACCGCATTTTCGGTGCGGGTGTCGAGCACCACGCCGGCAGTGCTAACGCGCGTGCCAAAAATATTCGACGCACTCGTAAAGGCCACCACAAAGTTGCTGCCGCCAAATGTTACGGTCGGTTCACTTTGCACACCGGCAGCGGCGGAAACGGGGAACGCCGCACCAACCAGCGCGCCCGCACTGCTCACGCGTTGGCCTTTGACATCCGTGGTATCCGCGAAGGCAACCAGATAATCACCGGCCGGATTGGCCGCCACCGCTGGCGTTGTGCCGGCAGCAGCGATGGCGAATGTCGCGCCGAAGGTTGTGCCATTGTATACGCTGCCACGCACAGCGCCGGCCTGTTCATAGACCAACATCGCAGCGGTGCCACGGACGCCGAGCTTGGGCTTGGTCTCAGCAGCGGTGGTTGCGGCCACCACGCCGAGTTGCGTAACGGTCCCGCCCGTCGTGACACGTGCCGCGCGAATATCAGCGTCAGCAGCGGGCAGTTTAAAGTCTTCCCAAGCGACAAGGTAGTTGCCGTTGACGAACGCAACCGTTGGGTTGCTTTGCACACCTGCACTCGTCGAAATGGCAAACGCTGCACCATTAAGTACCGCGCCTGCGGTGCTCACGCGCATGGCATAAATGTCGCTATTGCGACCGTTGCGATCATCGCGCCACACCACGAGAAAATTCGAACCCGAGTACGCTACTGCAGGCATTTGGCTAAGCGCACCACTGGGGCCATTGACGGCCGTATCCATAACAGTTTCGGCGCCCAGCGTAGGATCAAGTTTGGCTGGATAAGCCGACGCCGCAGCGACCGCCGCCGGCACCGTCATGCGTAAAGTCGCCCCAATCACTTCGGTGGTGATCGGCGTGCGCACACCCGCGTTATCAACCCAGGTCGCCGTCCCATAGTGCACCCCGGCCCGGGTTTCACTGGTGATAAACACGCCGCCATCGTCTTGGCTGATCTGGTCGGCGCCGGTTGCGGTCACCTCGACGACAATGTCGGTGGTGATCGGCGCTGCAAACTCCCACTCCTGATGCAAACCGTCTTCATTTTCGGTTAGCCGTTCATCAACATCGGGCCGATGTAACACTAGTTGCGTGTTGTCGATCAGTGAAATCGTCGTCGGCGCCGAAGTGATAGTGTTGCCGGCAAACGCCAATCGAGTAGTTTGCAAGCGGATCGCCGCATCGGGGTCTTGCGCTGCACCGCCGACGATTCGTAGCGTACCATCGGCTTCGACCGCAATGCTGTCGTTCGGCGCGCCCCAGCCATCACCGGTAGCAACAAAACCCTCTGGATCTGGTTGGTCGGGCGCCGCATCGACAAGCGGGCCATCTAACGCCACCACGCCATCTGGCAGGACGTCACCCGCATCAGGTTTGGCAGCGCCGCCGCCACAACTTGCGATCACAATAAGACAAGCACCCCAAGCGAGCAGCTTCATAACGACCAGCTAACCACATTCGCTCTGCAACGCAAAGGCCTCAAGCATTCGTCGCTCCGAATCTTGCTTACATCACCTCACGCCGGCGCCAGCCGACGAATCCGATCACGATCACCAACGCCAACCCTGTTGATGATGGCGTTGTGCGACAGCTACCGGCTGCGACTGGTGCGACGGCGTCAATGGCATCGCCGGGCAAGTCACCATGGCCCTTGGCAAGGCCGGCAATGGTCATCTGCACTGGCGCACCGCTGCCCACGGTGAACGAGATCAACGAAGCGTGGGCCAATACATCGGCGTCAAACGCGCTCACGCGCCACGCAACCCAACCTTGCGCACGTGGCAGGTCGGCACAAGTGCTGCGTTGCAACGCACTTGCTTCGACGCAGATCCGCCCAGCACGGTCAGTTTCGACATGTGCCAGCAGGTAGTCGTCGGCCGCCAACTGCAACGGTTGCGCAAGGTACCGCGCCACCCCGGCTTGCGTTTCAACAACGGAAGTCTGGGTCGTTGCACAGCCTGCTAGAACGCTGAGATTTTCGCCATGGTGGGCTCGCCATGGACAATCGACGTTCGACGCTGCGGTGGTTGCGCCACCCCACAGGCCATCATCAAAGCGCGCCCAGGCACCGTCCGAAAGCCAAAGGCGATCCACGACACCATGGCGGCCGTACATTTCCACGGTGACATCCGCAAACAGCGGGAGTTGCAGCACCGTGCTAGCCGTGACGGCTGTCGATGCGGCGCCCAGCTCGACGACCTGCTGTTCGCCGTGTGCATCGGTACCAACCGCACGCAGCGCCAACGGTTCAGTGCTCGCGCGACGAACCGTGCGCAACGTTAGGCTACGACCAAGCACCGTGCCTGCCGCAAAAAAGGTTGCGGGCGTATGGTCGCGTGCGACCGCGGGCGGCGGCACCCAGGCAGCGTCATCGCTCGACGGCACGTACGCTGGTTGCAACACACCCCGCGCTTGCGCCGCACCGACGAAGGCTTGCAACAGCGTTTGCAGCTTGGCTGGAGTTGCCGCCCACACCTGCACGTTCACAACGTGCTGCTGCGGCGACGGGGCCGGATACTGTTCGGCCAGCCAGCCTGCGTGCATCGTGAATCCATTGTCCGACTGATACAGTTTCAACGCTGCCGCCACATCCGAGCTCGCGGCGGTGGCCGCGGAACCCGGCCGACGGAACCAGGCCCAAGGCACGTGCAGATTGCCGAATGGCAAGGCCGATACCGTTTGCAGCTGTGCCCCGTGCGCGCGGTCGCACACTTCTTTGCTGTGTTCATACGTGGCACCGACGGTGCCAATCAACAATACGCTGGCGTGGCGCACCCCCTTGGCGTCGACAAAATCGACGCCAAGCGAATCGGTTGCGTTGCTGACCGTAGTCAAATCATCTGGTGTCGCCGCTCGCGCGGTGAGGCCGTCAAGCGCGAGGCCTTGCAACCACGGCGTCAGTTCGCTAGCCATCCGTAGCGCTGCGAACCGCACGCCATGCGAACGACGAATTTCGCGATCGGCAAGCGCAGTGGCTAGGCGACCATTTGATTCTAAGCCGCCGTTTTGGGCCGTCGAGGTCGAGCCGAGATACTGGGCACCGTCCCCCATGCCATCACCATCGCTGTCAGGATTGTCTTTGTCCGAGCCCAAGACGCATTGCTCAGCAAAATCGGAAGCACCATCCTGGTCGGTATCAAGCAACGGATCAACGGCTGCCAGCGTCACCACCGTCGACGCCGAACGCGAAAGCCAAACGTATGTATCGAGGAAGGCGTTGTCGCCTTTGCCAGCGCCAACGAAATTGCCCCACGCGCGTGCCGTTACATCCGGCATTGGCTCATTCGTGTAAGGCCCAGCCGCCATACCATCGGCGCCAGGCGAGACCAGGCCCTTATTGCCATTGGGCATCGCGATGGCGCTTGCTTGCACGAGGCTGTCGTCCCAAAACATCGTCAAGGGTGTCCGCGAGCCATCGCCGTTGAGGGCATACATGCGCATGCCGCGATAGCTGGTTTCGATATCTCGGCCAACATAATGAAACTCGCCAACCTGCAATGTGACGCGACAATCGTAGCTGCCAGGCATAACCGCGACACCTTGTTGCCGGCCATCCCAGCTTACGGTGTTGAGCCCTGGATTGGCGGTGCCCACCAATAACAAGTCACCGGCATCAGCGTCGGAAAAACCGTTATGATTCAGATCGCACTGCAAGTGATACGAACCAGCAACCGCCGCTGTGAATTGGAACAAGCCTTCGGATGCACCCGGCGCGATTTGTTGGCACGGCGCCATCGCATTGCCATGCACGTCGAGGCTGGTACCGCCAACGTAGGCAAAGCCGAACACATCGGCGTTGGCGTTGCTATAGGTCGCAATTGCGGGTGGGCTGAGATAAATCGGGAATTCCGGCGTTGCGCTATGATTGAACATCGAAACGCTGCGGCCTGCGTTGACGCCGTCGACACCGCGCCGATTCGCGTTGATGTCGTAGACGTAGCCAGCCAAACCATCGAGCTTGAGTTCAATCACCGGCCGATACTGGCTGGTGCCCCCATCAACGATGGCGTAGAAGCTCCCGTTGGTCGCAGCACTCGACGCAAACGAGCCTGCATCAAACGTCCAGTTGTAGGAGTGCAGCCGCCCACCCGAGGCAACCGGATTGAGCACAGCGACGTCCCAAACGGCGCCGCGGTTTTGTTGTTGGGCAACGAGCACCCGGTACGCGCCGTTACCATGCGCGGCGACCGCGACCGATTGCCCACTCGCCAACGTTGCGATCAATGTACCCGACGGTGCAAATACTTGCACAGCGCCGGCCCCGACCCACGCCAAGCGTTCAACGTTCGCATCGACGACATCGACAAAAAGTTCTGCACCGGGCCGCAGCGCTTGGGTAGTGCCGAGCTGCGCAGTGCCTTCAGCGCGCGCCAGCGCCGGAATGAGTGTGGAAAGTAACGCTGCCAACAGCAACAATTTTTTCATCGTAGCGCAAACCATTGCAAACATCTCGCCAAGGCGCTGGTGGCCCGCAGCGCATCAATCGCAAGGGCACCGTTTCAAACCGACGCAACATAGCGGTTCAATTCGGCAACATCGGCACGCATTTGCCGGTGCGCGCGCTCCATTAAGCTCGATAGATCGACGCTGCCCGCGCGCTCAGCATTTTCCAATTGCGCACAGACGTCGGCGAGGTCCCGTAAGCCAATATTCACCGCAGCCGAACGCAACACGTGCGCAGCGCGCGCAATCGCAGCGGCATCGCGGCTGACCACGGCCGCTTGTAAGGCCACGATACGCGCATCGGCGTCATCGATAAAATGCTGGACGATTTGCGCAACCAAATTGCGTCCGACTTCCTCAGCCAAATCGGCCAAGCGCGAATTCGGCTCCAGCGTCACCTCGGGCATGTTGCGTTCCGCGATACGGACCTGCACCGTTTTGAGCGCAACTTCCAGCTCGGCCACTTTCACTGGCTTGGCCACATACAACTCACAACCTGCAGCCGCACATTCGGCGCGGTCCGAAGGTGTCACGTTGGCCGTCATCGCAATCAAGATAGGCCGGCTGTGCAACGGGAATTCACCGACGATGCGCCGGGCCGCTTCAAGGCCGTCCATTTCGGGCATCTGCACGTCAAGAAACACCACATCGTATTTCTTTTGGCGCACTGCCAACAAGGCTTCCACGCCGTTGCTCACCACATCGGGTTTGTAGCCAAACTTGGCGAGTAGCGCGATCGCGACTTTCTGATTCACCACGTTGTCTTCGGCAACCAGCAACCGCAATGGCTGGGTGTCCGACGGCAATTGCAACACGCCGCTTGGCTCGACCAACAGATCCATCCGAATGGTATCGGCAAACAGCGATGATACCGCGCCAACAAACTGGGCATAACGCACCGGTTTCGAAACGACCACAACGCTCGTGCCCAACTGTTTGGCTTTATCAACCAGTGGATTCCAAGCGGCCCGGCGGGCTTTGGTGACCGTCAACACCACCGGGACCGGTGACCGACACAAGTGTTCTTCGAGCTTGTCGGCATGCTCATCAAGCACCAAGGCTTCGGCCCCGGTCGGTGCAACCCGACCACCGGCCCGTGCGATCATCGCGCTCAGGTGATCAACCGCGGGCTTGTAAGGATGCATCACACGCACCGAATGACCACCCAGGGTTGGGGGCTTCGCAACCACCTGCTTGCTGACACTGTTGATCAACGGGATTTCAAAAAAGAACGTCGAGCCGACCCCCACCGTACTGGTCAGATCGATGGAGCCACCCATGAATGAAACCAGCTTGCGACAAATTGCCAAGCCCAAGCCGGTGCCACCAAATTGCCGCGTCGTCGACGCATCGACTTGCGTAAACGGTGTGAACAAGCGCTCGCGACGGTCGGCGGGAATCCCAATGCCGGTATCCGTTACTTCGAAACGCAGCCAAGGTTTGCCTTCGATGCGTTTAAGGTCAATCGCTAACGCAACATGGCCGCGCGCCGTGAACTTCAAAGCATTCGACGCGAGATTGACCAGAATCTGCCGCAGGCGTGTTGGGTCGCCTTTTATGATGGCCGGCACGGCTGGGCCAATCCGCAACATCAGTTCTAGATCGAGCGCTTTGGGTGACGTTGCCACCAGGTCGAGCGCGCCCTCCACCACTTCAGCCAGGTTAAAATCGGTTTCTTCGAGAGTGAAGTTTTCGCTTTCAACTTTGGAGAAATCCAAAATTTCGTTAATGATCGTCAACAGCGTGTCGCCGCTAGCGCGGATCGTCTCCACGAAGTCGCGCTGAGAATCACTCAACGGGGTTTCAAGCAACAAGCCCGTGAGCGCAATCACCGCATTCATAGGTGTCCGAATCTCGTGCGACATATTTGCCAAAAACAAATCTTTGGTCGAAAGCGCACTTTCGGCACGGGTTTTGGCAACGCGCAACGCTTCTTCGGCCGCGCGTTTCTCCGTGATGTCGGTCATCGTGCCAACAATGCCTTCGATCGAACCACCGATGCTGGCCACCCGCATCGCGAGCTCGACCCAAATCGTATGATTGGTGGCAGTTATGACGCGCACTGCGATGCGGGCGTGGGGGCGTTGCCCCGAAAGCAAGGCGCTGATGTTTTCGCGAACGAGTTCCACATCTGCTGGTGCGATCGTGCGGTACAGCGAGTGCCGCAAGGTCTCTTGCAAACTCCAACCGGTGAGCGCGGTCCACGATTGATTCGCAAAAACCCATCGGCCCGCCGCATCAAACTGAAAAATAACATCTGACACCCGCTCGACGACATGCCGCCCCAAGCCGCGCGACGTCTCACGCCGCGCCAACGGATTGGGTCGCAACACACAAACCGACATCTCGCCATGCGGGTGGTCGATTTTACGAATCTCAACGTCACATTCGATCTGCGCGCCATCGGCCCGTTGCAGCAGCGCGGTATCCGCCACCGTGCCGCGCAGAATCTCCTCGATCGGACGATCGAGCAACCCACCACGATGATACCCGAGCAAGACTTCGGCTGCGGGGCTACATTCAACTACATGGCCGGCGGCGTTCCAAACTAGAACACCATCCGAGATGAGTTGAAACACTGTGCCAAGCATGGAACAGCGGTTGTCATTCATGATCACGGGTGTTGCCGCGGCAGCGTCGGGGTTGGGTTGGTTTGACATTTCCGCCTCTAACGCCAGAACTTCTTGAAAAAACGACGATTCCACACGACTTACCTTCCCGCCCACAGCCTTGATGTTCGTATTTGCGCCACCACCCTGCTTGCTCATAGTGCAACGTACTAGTCCACAATCTGTGCCAGCCTCACGAAGCTGGTATGCGCCCTGCATAGTGTAACTGGCCTATGCACGTGCGCCAAGATTTCCATGTCCATTCAACATATTCTGATGGCAAAGGTGAACTCAGCGAAAATATTACCGCCGCGCTCGCGGCTGGCATTGAAGAGCTGGGCTGCGTTGATCATGTACGGCAAGACACCGATTGGGTGCCGCGTTACGCACACGCAGTCGCGACACTGCGCGCCACCACACCGATTCAATTGTATTGCGGCGTCGAAGCCAAGCTGCTCAATGAAGCTGGCGACATCGACGTCCCGCGTGATCTAGCCGGTGTCGATTTCATCTATGTTGCCGATCACCAACTGCCGTGGCGCGATGCCTGCTTAGGCCCACGCGACGTACGCGCGTTGTTAGCAAGTGGCGCGGCCACCCCGCAAGCGATCGTTACGGCCATCACCAATGCCACCTGTCGAGCGATGCAACGCCATCCCAATGTTGTGGTTGCGCATCTATTCAGCATTCTGCCGAAGTGTGGGCTAACCGAAGAC
>JAKQOD010000567.1 GCA_029565465.1 Deltaproteobacteria bacterium | reverse complement strand
AAGGCATCTTGTGCGCGTTGGAGACAGCGCACGCGGTGGCGGCGCTTGACGAAGTTGTGCAGCGGCTCAAAGCCGACGGTCGCAACGAGCCGATTGTCATCGTGAACCTTTCAGGGCGTGGCGACAAAGACATGACGACCGTAGCTAAAGCGCGGAGTGGCAAATGAGTACGGAAACCGGACAAGCCGTGCGGGCTGCGATGGCTCGCGCTGCTGCAGAAAACCGTGCAGCGCTAATCGCCTACGTGACTTTTGGCGACCCGACGCCGCAAGCCACCCTTGATATTGTGTTGGCAGCGGTGGCCGCTGGCGCCGATGTTATCGAACTTGGTGTGCCGTTTTCTGACCCAAGCGCGGATGGCCCGTCGATTCAACGCGCGATGGAGTGGGCGCTAGCGGCGGGCGCCGGCTTGCCTTCGGCATTGAACATGGTTGCTGCGTTGCGTGCGCGCGGCTGCCAGGTGCCATTGGTATTGTTCGGTTACTACAATCCGATTGTTGTGTATGGCGTCGCCAAATTCGCCAACGCCTGTGCCGACGTTGGCGTCGATGCAGTGCTCACGGTCGATTTGCCAGTCAATGAGTTAGCGGAACTAGCGACGCCGTTGGGCAACCACAACGTTGCCGTGATTCCGTTGCTGGCGCCAACCTCGACCCCGGCGCGCTTCATCAAAGCTGCTGCATTTGCGCCGCCGTTTATCTACTACATTTCGATGACTGGGGTGACCGGCGGGGCGCTGAGCCGCGCTGCTGACAGTGCCGCGTCCAACGACGAGCGAGTGCGTAATACCGAAGCGATTCGCGCTGCGACCGGCGTTCCGGTTGCGGTGGGCTTTGGGATTCGCACACCTGCCGATGCGGCCGCCGTGGCGCAGTATGCAGACGGCGTGATCGTTGGCAGCGCGATCGTCGACGCCGTCGCGGCGGGGCCTGCGGCAACTGCACCCGCACGCGTGCAAGCGTATCTTGCCACGCTGCGCGCAGCCGTCGGCCGGACACCGTAACCTCCGTTACGGTTTGGTCGTAGCAGCGACGGGGACGGTAACCGAGGAGGCCAGCAGCCGGCTTGCATCGGCGAGTTCTGACACTCGCCAAAACGATGTGAGCGCTGCTACGCGGCTTGCGGCGGTGCCGTCGGTGTGTTGGCTTAGCCCACGTGCGTATGCGAGGAGCGCAGCGGCGGGAATCGAGCCGTGCCGTTGCATGGTGGCGAGTTGTTGCCGCGCGGCGCGTTGCGCTTGCGTCGTCAGGTTGGCGAGTTCGGGGCTGCTGGCTGCGATACCGACGACATCGCCGTGCAGGCCGAGGCCAAGTAGCGTGAACGCACCCGATGTTGCAACCACCGCAGTGCGGGTGCGTGCGAACTCAAACATCGTGCTGGCTAACGTTGGTGTGGCTAGTTCCGGCGGTGTTTCGAGCCGCAATAACTCACTCCCGCGCGCTTGAGGCAGGCTTTCAAGCGCTGCGAGTTGCGACGGCGCCAACTCACGTTGGGCAACGTGCGCAACCACCCGATTGTCGTCGGCTAGCGCTGCCAATACCACGCCATCGTGCGCGATCGCCGTGCCAATGCTTGGCCTTGGTGCCGCCCAGGTTGCAGCGTCCTCGATCAGCGCGCTAGCGCGTAGCCACGCCGCGATCGTTGGCAGCGTTGCGTCAATCACAGCATCGTCAAAACGGTAGGCTGTCGCCGCAGCACGTGGCATTGCCGCGAGTTCCAGCAGCGTGCGTTGCGCGAGGTCGAACCGATTGCGTGCATCCAATTGAGCCGCCCAGGCGCTGCTGGTTTCGCTAAACGCTGCATACATGCGCAACAGATCGTCGTGGGTGGCGTTGGCGCGCGACGCGATAGTACGCAAGCCCGCAACAGGGTCAGCGCCGTGTGCCATGAGATCGCGCAGCACGGTTGCCGCTGTTGCTCCATTGCCAGCGCGCATGTGTTGCAACACTTGATATGTTGCATCGACGGTGGCCGCCTGCCATGTTGCATTTCGCATCAGCAACTGGGCGCCCGCATAGTCATGCTGGGCATAACTGCGTTCGGCCTTTTCAACATCGCGGCGCGTTTGGGCTGCCAGTGCTGATAACAGCGTTGGCACTCGTCCAGCCGCCATGATGGCCACCACCGGCGACCATGCTGCCAACGCACGTTGTTTTCTCGATAGATAGCTGCTTTGCAGCAGCACCACGGTTGTTGCGTCGAGTGCCAGCGTTGCAGCCGGCACCGTGCCACTGCTTGCTTCGAGCGGTGCTTCGGCGCCGGTCGAAAATCGGTAAGCCGCAGCCACATTGTCGAGGGTCGTTAGTGCAGCTTTGCTTGGCGCAGCAAGCGCTTGCAGCCGCTTGATCACGGCAGCATCAAGCGAAGCGGGAATCCCGATGCGTTCGACCTTGGCGGCTAAAGCTGCAACCAGCGCCTCCTCCAAATTCGCAACCGGCCCAAGCTCACCGTCGGGCGCAAGCATGCCCAGCACCGTGGTTTGTGGGCGCAGGGCAACGTGCTGCGTGGTTGCCATCAAAGCGACGGCAACCGCTGCGTTGCTAGCAAAGGCGTCGAATTCCATCGGGCTTTTGATCGTAAGACGGTTGCCATGCAGTGGCATCCTGGTGGCAAGGCTCGCTTGATCGGCAGCCAGCCAAAGGGCAGCAGCGTGTTCATTGCTGGTTACCAATTGAACGCCACGGGTTGGGCTGCCTCCGACTAGTGTCGCGATTGCCACGGTGGGCCAAGGCAGTTGAACTTCGGTAATGACCGGCACCGCGGGTGGCGTCGGCGGCTGTGGTCGGGGCGCAGCGCCACAGCCTGCGATCATGATCGCAAAAAGGAGCGGTGCAAGCTGCCGAAGCATGTGCGGTATCCTAACACCATCGCGCGCCGCGGGACCGGCCCTGCGGGTTTTCAACGCGAACGAGGATGCGCTTTACGATACTGCTCAATCACATGAGCATGGCTGACTTGTGTATAGATCTGGGTCGTGGCGATGTCGGCATGGCCCAGCATCGCTTGTACTGCACGCAAATCGGCGCCGCGCTCCACCAAGTGGGTAGCGAAGGAGTGGCGCAGTTTGTGGGGCGAGAATTCGCCTGCGGGCAACGTGACGTCGGCAACCCGCGCGTAGTTGCGCACGAGTTTCCAGAAGCATTGCCGTGTCATCGGCAAGCCGCGTTCGGTGAGGAAGAGCGCCCGTTCGTTTGGGTCGCGGACCCACGCTGGGCGAACCTCGGCCAAATACTGCGTGATACGTTGCCGGGCCGCTTCGCCAAGCGGAATCATCCGTGTTTTTTGGCCTTTGCCAGTGACCCGGATGTGGCCAGCATTGAGGTTCACATCGGCCATCGGCACGCCCACCAGTTCGGACACCCGTAGGCCCGATGCATAGGCAAGTTCGAGCATTGCACCGTCACGAATACCGTGTGGTGTGGCAGGCGGTGTGGCTAACAAGCGAGCGATCGCAGCTTCACCTGCGACGCCCGGCAGCCGCCGAGGTGATTTTGGCGCGTCGATCAATTCGGTTGGGTCGGCATCGAGCCAGCGCTCACCAAGGACATGGCGAAACAGGCCGCGAAACGCAACCAACGCGCGTGCGCGCGAACGAGCGCCAAGCCCAGCAGCAGCCAATTCCATCAAGTGGTCAGTGATATCCGTACTGGTGACGTCGTCGACATCAGCCCGGCCGCGCGCACCTAAAAATCCCGCCAACTTGGCTAGGTCGCGGCTATAGCCTTCTAAGGTATGAATCGATAGCCCACGGTCCACTTTGCAGTGGTCGAGGTACTGGTCAATCGCATCGTCAATGGCCAGCCGGCGCGCCATGCCTCATTGTTGGTGGGAACACCGGTCCGGGCAAGTTTTGGTTTGTTTTATCAGCCGCTTGGGAGCGAAAGTTGCTTGCACCAAAGCCCGACGCTGGGCATAGTGCGCCGACCTGTCATGAACCTCACCCCTGAGCAGATTCGCAACATCATTGTTTATGTGTTGACGCTCATCATTTCGGTGGCGGTGCACGAGTGGGGCCATGCATACATGGCTGATCGATTGGGCGATAATACGCCGCGCCGCGAAGGCCGGGTAACGCTTAATCCGTTGGCGCATGCGGATCCGATCGGCACGTTTTTGCTGCCGCTGATCACGGCGGTATATGCAGCGAGTTCGGGACGCATCAGTGGCGGCTTCGGTTGGGGCAAGCCCGTGATGACGCAGCCGAACAATTACACGCGGAAATATTCGATGGCGACGGGCTTGGCATTGGTGTCAATCGCTGGCCCATTGATGAACATTGTGTTGGCGCTGGTGGTCGCAACGGTCCACGGCGTGCTGCTGTGGCAAAACGTGCTTGCACCTGATAGCAAGATTCATCTTGGCTTGATTCAAGCCGTCTACATGAACTTCACGTTGTTCTTTTTTAACATGCTGCCAATTCCGCCAATGCTCGACGGCAGCAAAGTGTTGGCGCGGTTTGTCCCGTACCGCCACCGCTCGAAACTAGACAACGTTGCCGTGTATGGCTTTGCGATCTTGGCTGCGTTTATGTTGATTCCGCAGCTGCAGCAGGTGTTCTTAGTGCCAGCAAGATTCTGTGGCGATCAAGTCTATGAATTGATCTTACGGTTGGTGCGTTAACCGATGGAAGACGTTGGCTACAACATTGAACTCGAAGTCTTCGAGGGGCCGCTGGATCTTTTGCTGCACCTGGTGAAGAAGCACGAGCTGAACATCTTGGATATTCCAATTTCGTTCGTGACCGAGAAGTATCTCAACTATCTCGACGCGATGCAGTCGATGGATATCGATGTGGCTGGCGAGTATTTGTTGATGGCGGCAACGCTGTGCCACATCAAATCGCGCGAACTGCTGCCGATGCCGGAAGTGGAAGAAGTTGAAGCCGGCGAAGTGCTGCTTGGCGAAGACGGTGAGCCGCTTGACGAAGTGGACCCACGGGTGGAACTCATTCGGCGCTTGTTGGAGTATCAAAAATACAAAGACGCGGCCGGCCAACTTGGCGACCGTCCGGTAGTCGGACGTAACGTGTGGAGCCGGGGGATGGCGCTGGAAGACGCGGTCAGCGACGACGTTGATTCGGAAATGATTGCGCCGCTAGCGCAGTTTCCAGTGCACAAATTGATCGAAGCGTTCGAACGGTTGATGGGCGCAGCGAAGGTGAAGTTCACGCACAACGTGACGATCGACCGCCTCAGCGTTAGTCAGAAAATTAGCGAATTGACCGACCGGCTGGAGCTTGAAGGTCGGTTCACGTTCACCTCGATGTTTTCATTTTTGCGGCGCGGGCCGAACGGCGAGCAGCTGGAAGTTTCGATCGCCGATGTTCGCCACGAAGCTGTGGTGACGTTTTTGGCGTTGCTCGAAATGGCCAAGCTGCGCTTGATCGCGCTGTCGCAAGCGGAAGACGATCCTGAGATTTACATTGCGCGCGCCGTCGAAGATTTGCGTGAAAAGATGGAACGCGGGTTGGCTGGGACGGAAGACTATAAGTAGTTTGTAGATTGGGGCAGGGCGTCGGGCCGGTGCCCTGGTTTGTCGTTGTGTGCTGTCCGTTGTCGTGCCCTTGGTCGTGGGCGTGGTGGGCGATGCCCGTGGCGATGCCCGTGGCGATGCCCGTGTTGATGCCCGTGTTGAAAGAAAACGATCTGGTGATGCTTACGTCGCAGTGGAGACCACTGGCCAGCGTCGCTCGCCTACCCGCGGCGGTAGGCAGTGACCGCTCCATCCTGACGCTCGTGCCACCCGATCTTGTCGCGGTGCGCTCGTCGCGGAGGCCCGGATCCCCAACTTTGGGTGCTTCGAAGCGGGCACTCTCGACACTCCCTCGCAGTCACGTGCCTACCTTGCGGGTGGCCGGCTCGCGAACGCTTCCCTGCTCGCACAACTACTACAGAAATCGGATTC
>JAKQOD010000160.1 GCA_029565465.1 Deltaproteobacteria bacterium | reverse complement strand
AAGTCTTTACGCTCAACGTTCCACCGCTGCGCGAACGGGTGCCGGACATTGAGCCGTTAGCCAGCATGTTTCGTGAACAAAATGATCACCACGCAGGTATCACGCTACGCGCGTTAGCGGCCCTGAAAAAATATCCTTGGCCTGGCAATGTGCGCGAACTCATGCACGCAGTCAAACACGGGGCCGTGCTATCCAAGGGTGGCAAAATCGACGTCAATGATTTGCCGGAAGAATTTTCACAGCCCCAACCGCAGATCGTGTCGCAACGCGACGACGAACTCACGACGCTGATTGAAGCCGAAAGACGCCACGTGTTGCGCGTGCTCGAAGCTTGCGGTGGTCAACAACAGGATGCTGCGCGGGTGCTGGGTATTGGTCGCACGACGCTGTGGCGAAAACTCAAAAGTTATGGGCTAGATTCCGACCCGTAGGCCTGGTCTGGCTACATTTTTAACGCTGCAGCTGTAATCTGTGCCAAGGCATCCACCAGTTGCGTTGGGTGTTGTACCACCGTCGCACGCCCTTGGCCAAACATGGAAGGCAACCAGCGCCGCGCCGCTGGATCAACGGCGATGGCGTAAGTAAAAACACCTTGGGCCACGCCATCCTGTACTGCTCGACGAACATCGGCCATGCCGTAGCGGCCCTCGTAGCGATCCAGATCGCTGGGTTTACCATCACTCAACAACAACAACAATTTCCGACGGGCCGATGAGCTCTGCAACATGGCGATGCCATGCCGTAACGCTGGTCCAATGCGGGTGTATCCAGCTGGCTGCAAACTAGCTAACCGCTGCGCGCCGAGATGCCAAGATTCACTGAATGATTTAGCCATCAAGAACCGACAGTCCCGATGGGTTTGACTGCAAAAGGCAGCAACGGCTACGTCGTCAAACAAGCCGTCGAGTGCGTCTCCCAACGCTAAAACCGCGGCTTTTTCAACATCGATCACCCGTCGATTGGCGACCCAGCCGTCGGTCGACAAACTCGCATCGAGTAGCAGCAACACTGCGCTGTCACGGGTGTGTCTACGGCGTAACGCGTACACTTTCGGCTCGTTGGCGTGGCCAGCTCGCAGTGATGCTTGGTACGCCACCAACGCATCGATATCTACGTTGGGACCACTGCGTTGCCGCATCTGCCAAGCGCGAGCGGCTTCGAAGCGCTCAAAAATCGCACGGCACGCCGTGGTGGTGCGCAGCATTTGGGCCCGCATGATGCGCAACTGCGCATCGGCGTCAGCGGCAATCGGCACTGGGTGAGCGCTGAGATTGCACCAGCCTTTGCGCCATTCGCTGCGGCCAGCGTCCCACTCGTCGTAGGCCAGTGCAGATGGCTCAGCGAGTTCTTCATTAACCGACGAACCTAGCTGGTCGGCAATATCAGCCCGATACAAGCTGCGGGCCGCGCGATGCGAACGCACAACTTGGCGCAAATCAAGTTCATCCAAGGCTTTTTGGTGCATCGCCAATTCGTCGTCGCCGTCAATGCGCTTGCTGCCACCTTGATAGGTATCGAGGGTGTGGACCTTTTCAAAGCTGTGGACCAACGGATTTTCCGCAACCGTATTATTCGGTTCTTCGATGCGTTCAATTTGCTTTTGCAGCGGCTTGATGCGCTCGGTACCTTCAGTGCCAATGAGTTCAGGTTCCATGCTGCCGGCCGGTGGTGTCACCACGGTGTTCCGACGCTGTTCAAGTAACAACCGCCCCCACCACCAGTACGCTTGCAACGCTGCAAGATCGCGCGCCGCACGTAGCGGCCACGCACCCAAAGGTTCAACCTGTGCGAGAGCTTGGGCCAGCCCGTGCCCATCGCGAGGAGCTAGTGCCAAAACATCACGAGCCCACAGCAGCCCAACCTTGGCGCTGCCGCTGGTCAAGGCAACCCGCGCTGGCGTCGCGGGCACGACACCACCCTGGGACCCGGCCAGCTGCAGCAACCATCCCACAGCGGCGAGCGCTTGATCGTGAATCACCGGTCGTGGCAGTGCCGCCAATTGCCGCTCAAGCGCAAGCAAGCCATCTTCCAACGCTGGCGCATCAAGCAACATCCGTCGACGAATCGCCGGCGCAGCTAATGCCGTTGCAACTAACGCCAGCGGTTCGGCCAAGTTTGCCGGCCGCACAAATCCCAGAGATCGCGATGCGCAGCTCCACGCCAGTTGCGCCACCACCGCAAATTCATTGTCAGCGTACGTAGCGGCAAAATCAGTGGTCCGAGGTAGCATGATCGCATCGCCGGCCCAACCACCTGCACCGTGCCCATCGACCAAGGCAACCTGCACTTTGTCACCCGCAAGCAGCCGGGCCAACGCTTCATAGCGCTGATGCTGATCGGAAATGTCGACGCGGCGCGCGACAACCTCGGCGTCTACCCGAGGTGCCATCCAGCGTCGAACCGCAGCGTGACCTCGGCCAAAGAGCCGTTCACTCCAGGACATACTACCCTTTCAAAACGTCAGGTCGACCAAATCGCTGAGCGCTAACGCCGTTGGCCGATCATCCGTAAGTGGTTGCACGAGTGCGGCTCGACACGCCACGCGCGCTGGCAGCCCAGACATGATCAGCTGAGCCGCCATCACCAACAGTCGCGTCGACACCGTTTCGGCCAGCCCAAGTTCATCTTGCACCCGAACCTTTTGTGCCCATGCCACTAACCGGCGCGCTTGTTTGCCTTCGATACCGGATTCACTCATCACGATTTCAACTTCCGCTTCAACTGGCGGATAATCAAAGTGCAAGGCAACAAAACGTTGCCTCGTACTAGCCTTGAGTTCTTTGATGCCACGTCGATAACCGGGATTAAACGACGCCACCAACATGAACTTGTCGGCGGCTCGCAACACTTCGTCATTGCGATCTACGAACAATTGGCGACGGTGGTCGGTCAACGGGTGCAACAACACCACAACATCTTCGCGGGCTTCCGCGACTTCGTCGAGATACAAGATGGCACCGGTGCGCACCGCGCGCGTGGCCGGGCCATCTTGCCAAACTGTATCGCCGCCACGTACCAACCACCGGCCCACCAAGTCAGCCGCGCTGGTTTCATCGTTGCAGGCCACGGTGATCAGCGGCTGGTCGAGTTTCGCCGCCATGTGCTCAACAAAACGCGACTTGCCACAACCGGTTGGGCCTTTGATCAGCAGCGGTAACCGCTGAGCGTGGGCGCGGGTGAAGACCGCAACTTCCTCTCCGATGGGCCGGAACCAGGTCGATGGCGTCGACATCGTTATTCAGTTCCGCCAACCGTAGCGGCGGGTTCCGCAGCAGGTGCCCTTGCCTCGCCATTGTTCGCAGGGTTGGCCAACGCGATCGGGGTGCCATAACGAATGAAGTTCCAAATGAACGAAATGATGCCGACGGTAAACAGACACGCCGCCAAAATCAGGCCCCAAAAGTGAACTTCAATTTCTTTTTGCACCGTTAGGAAATCCATCCCAGCGCGACGCTCCAACATCACTTGCGCAACGCCAGCGACGGCGAACGCCAACGTCATCGCAACCATCCCAATGTTCGCCGTCCAGAACGCAAACGCCGCCGATACGTGCTCGTACAGTTTGCGCCCGGTCATCAGAGGCATCGCATACGAGATGATCGCAAAGATCAGCATCGCATACGCCCCCCAAAATGCCATGTGACCGTGCATGGCGGTAACCAGCGTGCCATGCGTGTACATGTTTACACTTGGCAATGTATGCGCAAAACCGAGGAAACCGGCACCAACAAAGCTCATGAACGCGCAGCCAACCGTCCATAGCAAGGCAATTCGATTTGGATGATTCCGTCCGCCTTTTTTCGCCATCGCAAATGCATAGATTGCCATTACCAAAAATGCCAACGGCTCAAGAGCGCTGAACAAACCACCGATGAGTAGCCAGTACCGTGGAGTTCCAATGTAGTAGTAGTGATGGCCGGTGCCTAGGATGCCCGACAAGAACGTAAAGCCGACGATCACATACAACCACTTTTCGATGATTTCGCGATCGACGCCGGTGAGCTTGATCAACAGGTACGCCAAGATCGCACCCATAATGAGTTCCCAAACGCCTTCAACCCAAAGATGCACCACCCACCAACGCCAGTAGCTATCAATAGTTTGGTTGCTAGTTGGAATCATGCCTGGCAAATACAATAGGGCCGCAGCCAACAAGCCAAAGAACAACACCATCGACGTTGTCGATTTTCTTGGGCTCTTCCAAATAGTCCAACCGATGTTGGCAATGAACAACAACACATCGATTACCACTAGGAAATCGAGCGGCCGTGGGATTTCAAGGAACTTGCGGCCCTCCCACCAATTGAAGTGGAAGCCAATAATTGCCGTAACGCCGGTGACCACCAACGCGATGAGTTGCACCCACGCTAGGCGCGGCCATGCCAATTCACAGTCGCACTCGTCGGGGATGATCCAATACGCAGCGCCCATGAAGCCAGCAAGCAGCCACATCACTAACAAGTTGGTATGGGTGGCGCGAGCCACGTTAAACGGAATTACACTATGCAAGTTGTCGTAGCCAGCGTGGGCAAAGCCCATGATGAAGCCATAGATGATTTGCAGCGACAACAGCAGCATGCAGGTGGCGAAAAACGCCCATGCTACTTTTTGACTTTTGAATCTCATTTGCCTTGCTCCTTCTGAGCAGCGAGAAATTGCACCAGTTCAGACAATTGTTCGTCGGTGAGAGGAAATTTTGGCATCGTCGTGCCGGGCTTGATGACTTGAGGATCTTTGAGCCAACTAGTTAGGTAAGCTGCATCGCGCCGAGTCCCAACACCATCAAGCGCTGGCCCCACCGTGCCGCCACTGCCGCCCATGGCATGGCAAGCGATACATAGTTGGGTAAACACCGCGGGCCGACGGAGTGCGTTCGTGTTGCTTTCGAGTTGGGCCGGTGCACCCAACGTCGGTTTGGCTGGAAAGCCGTTGAGGTCGACGTTGCCACACCACTTTAGAAATTCAATTAGATCATCGATCTCGGAGTCGGAAAATCCGTAGTTGGTCATCTGGCGTTGACCTGGAAACATCGCTGCCGGGTCTTTGAGCATGGCGCGCACAAAAACCGGACCGCGACGTTCAAAAACTTTGGTCAATTCAGGTGCGTAGTACGCCCCTTCCCCAAAAAGGGTGTGGCACCCCATACAATTGTTGGTTTCCCACAGATCCTTTCCTCGCTCCACCGCCGGCGTAATAGCACCAGCGTTGGTTTGCTTAGGAATCCGTCGGAACGTGTCCCAAGTTAGGCCCACAAAAATCAGGCTAAACAGCCCGGTCCCTCCAAGAAAGAAAGCCTTTGCGGCTGATTTTGACAACATAACAGTACAACTCCAAATTTGTTAGCTACCTGCATTTGCAGGAAATGCGCCAACTCGTCTCGTCGGTGATAATCATCCACGGTGGCAAAAAACGTTTCATGATGGTTCAATATGAAACGTTGGAATAGGAATTAGCACCGCTCCGGCCGATTCATGGCTCGCAACGTCATTTGCAATTGTCTGATCCTCTAGTCTAGACAGGAACGTGTTGGACCTATCGAAAGTGCTGCGGGTTTTTGCGATTGGCCGCGATGCATCGGCCGATGCATTGGCAACATTGAGTGCCGGTGCAACGGTTCGTCGGTTGCGAGAAGGTGACGAGGTGTGGGCCCAAGGTGCGCCATCGAATCGTGTGGTGCTCATTCAGTCGGGGTTGGTGCAGATCGCCCGCGCCCATTCGGTCATGGTGCCGGTTACGGTCGCCTTGTTTGGCCCGCGTGAAGTGGCAGGGTTGGTGGCCGTCCTGCAACGTGTGCCCTATCCTGCGGCGGCCCGCGTTGTGAGTGAATTCGCCGACATCATCGAAATTTCCGACGAGGCATTTCATGCAGCGTTGCATGCGGATCATGGCGTGGCGCGGTCGGCGAATGTAGCCTTAGTGGGCCAAATTCACGCGCTGCATGCCAAAATATCGATGTTAACCAACGGGGACACCGAGGAGCGGTTGGTTACCCTCGTCGCACATCTTGCTGAACGATTTGGTGACGAAGATGAATCAGGCGCTACAATCATTCCGTTGATCTTGACTCGTCGGATGATGGGCGAGTTAGTGGGCGCCCGGACCGAGACGGTGATTCGGACATTAGCGAAATGGCAACAGGCAAATGTGTTTGCGACCCTGCCAATCGGATTTCGGATCGCATCGCTACCAAAACTTATGGCGTTGCTGCAGGCGTGAACAACAAGCGTAGGTGGGTGACAATCTCGCGCGGGCTGAGGCCCAATCCGGACTGTTGGAAGCGCTGTACGCCAGCGCTGTCGACGATGGTAATTATGTTTGCATGGTCAAAACCACCATTGGGTAGTTCGGCGAAGCGCACGTGAAGCATGGCTGCGAGTTCGCGTACCGCGGCGGCGTCGCCATGGTAAAAAGCCCAATGTTTGAGATCTACATGGTGATCGCTAGCAAAGGTACGTAGCGTTGTGGCGGTTTCACGTGCGGCATCAATGGAAAAAACGGCGAAACGGATGTTGCTTAGTTCTTCAATTGTAAGCTCGGCCTCAATCGCTTTAAGATCGGCCATGATAATTGGGCAAGAAGCCTGACATTGGGTGAAAACCAACGCAACAATCAGCGGCCGGCCACCTAGTTTGGCGAGTGGTGTCGAGAGGCCATCCTGGTTTTCCCAAACGGTTTTGGATTGAAAAATTGAGTCAGTGGCCAGGCCGATGGTGACACTGCCGTCAGCGTTTGGCTTACGCATCCCCAGGGCGGTAGCATTTGGGGGGGATGATTGCGGGGGCGATGGTGTACTAGTTTTGTCGCAACTGCTGAGTGCAACTGCAGTCGCAAGGCAAGCTAACAACCGTATGTGAGTCATGGCGTTACTTTGTGGGCACAGCGAAAGCCCAAGTTGGCGGTGGTGAAATTGCCATGCAAGCTAGTTCGAAACGAATAGCGCATGAATGTTGCGTAGTCGCCAGGGTCGAGAGCGCCGAGGCTACCAGCGCCACAAAATTGGGCTTCTTCTTTGGTGCCGCTGCTGCGCGGTTCACTGCCCAACATGGTGCTGCCAAAATCTTCGGTCCATTCCCAAACCAAGCCCACCATGTCGTGTACGCCGTACCCGTTGCTAGGCCGTAGACCCACTGCTTGGAGTTTGCGATCGGCATCGGTGTTAGGTTGCCCGTACCATTCGAGAATGCGCTTTTGCAGCGCGGCGCGATTGCGGCCAGCATCGTAGGCCGCATATTCCCATTGCAGCGTTGTTGGTAATCTGCCGCCCTGGGCACGACAATAC
>JAKQOD010000159.1 GCA_029565465.1 Deltaproteobacteria bacterium | reverse complement strand
GAGCCTTCGTATGCAGCGACGCGGCAAGGTGACGTGCAGCATTCGCAAGCTTCGATCGAAAAGATCAAAGCGGCGTTAGGCTTTGTACCAACCCACGATGTTGCCGAGGGTATGGTTGAAACCGTTGCTTGGTTCGCGCAGCGCAGTCGCAAATGAAGCGTTGTGCGCTCGCGCTGTTGCTCGCGTGGGCCGGCTGCCATTCTCGTTCTGCAGTGGCACCGACGCCGGCAACCCGTGACGCGGCGGTAGCCAAATCGGGACCGCGTATTTTCATTGTCGGCGCTAGCGTATCGGCCGGCATGGGTGGCCTGCCATTTCTGGACGCGTTTGCAGCAGCCGCGCCACAGAGCGACGTTGCTAGCGCTGCGAGTATTTTTTTGTTTCGCGATCCGATGCGCGCGACCCGTGAGCAAGCGGCGGCAGCGTTGGCATTCAAGCCATCCTTGGTCATCGCCCTCGATCTCTTGTTTTGGCATGCGTATGGCTCTGCGACACAAGCCCAGCGTCGTGATGCGATTGCGCATGCCTTGCATCAGCTCGACAGTTTGCATGCGGCCGGCGCCACGGTGGTGGTTGGGAATCTGCCCCATATCGTGACTGCTTCACCGTATCTGTTAGACCCAGCGTCGGTCCCGCCGGTCGAAGAACTGGCTGAACTGAATCGGCAAATCGAAGCGTGGGCAGGGCCCGCGCGGACCAGTGAACGCATGGATGCAAAGCCACTTAAATTGGTGGCGCCGTTTGCGTCGTGGGCGGCGCCGTTGGCGCAACATGGCAATGTGACGATGCCCGACGGGAGTCAGGTTGCGGCCGACGCCTTGATGGCCGCGGATGGCTTACATGCAAATCCGCGCGGCACCTACTATGTGTTAACGCAGCTCGACCAATGGCTTGAACATCACGGCACGGCCGCAGCGCTGCTGCAGTTTGTGCCGCCGGGGCCAGCGGCGGAGGCGCCCACGGGCTGGTAGCGCAACACGGCGAAGTGTGGCACCGTTGCGCCATGCGGCGCACGACAATGCTGGGCTTAGCCGGATGGGTATTAAGCGTTGGGTGCGCCGACGACGCTACCTCGTTTCCGAAGCCGCGAACTTGTGCGGCACGCAGTGGACCGATTGCGCTGGTAGAGGTGGGCAATGGCTTTAGCGCGTTGCGCACGGTGGCTGCGCCGGTCGGCGATCGCCGGCTATTCGTGGTTGAACAAACTGGCAAAATTTGGGTGATCGAAAACGCTGAGCTGCAGGCCGAACCGTTTATCGACCTCACCGACCTCGTCGGCGCACCAGCGGCAAGCACTCTCGATCGCGGCTTGCGCAGCATTGCTTTTCATCCGGGCTATGCCAGCAACGGCCGCTTCTTTGTCAGCTACTCCGATAACTCGGGTGCGGCGGTTGTGGCGGAATATCATGCCGAGCCAACTGCACCAGTGGCCGACCCCATCGGCGTGGTTTTGTTAACTGCACCGGGCGCGAACAGCAGTACGCTGCGCTTTGGGCCTGATGGGTATTTGTACATTGGCTTTGGTGATGCTGGCGGCAACGATCGCCTAGGTGACAGCCAAGCGTTGACGTCGTTGCTGGGCAAAGTGTTGCGCATCGATATTGATCAAGGCGCGCCGTACGCCATTCCTCAAACCAATCCGCTGGCGAATGGAGGCGGTGCGCCTGAGCTGCTAGCATGGGGGTTGCACCGGCCCAAAGGTTTAAGTTTTGCGTTCGATTCGCTTTGGATTGCTGATGTCGCGCAAAATTCGATCGACGAAATCAATCGCATGTCGCTTGCGGGGGGCAGCGCCAATTTTGGCTGGCCAGTGTTTGGTGGCCAAACTTGTTTGGCGTCGAATGACGAATGTTTTGCGCTGAGCGCAACGTTCCCCGAAATGTTGTTTGATCGGTTTGGCTCAGACGTTTGTGAGCTGATACCAGGCGAACACTATCGCGGCACATGTTTGCCTGATCTCCGAGGTGCCTACATTGCGGCCGACGCCTGTACGGGACGGGTAGGTTCGTGGGGCAACACGGAAATTGGCGTTTTGTTTACGCCGTTGTCGGTCGACACAAGCGAGATTCAAAACCAGCTTGTCGCGATTGGCACGGACGGATTTGGCGAGTTGTATCTGGTAACCCGCGAATCAGGAAAAGTGTTTCGCATGCAAGTTGAGTAGCCTGATGTGCGGTACACTTGCCGCTATGCCAGACGCACGCAGAGGCAGGTTCCGGTGCGGTTAGAAGAAAAATCGCTGGAGCGGCGCGACCGCGTCGATAATGAACAAGCCGAACTGCTTGAACAAGCCAACGTCGATGAGTTTGGCGAGCAGCGTTTCCTGACGCGCGCACAAGGCGGTGCCCATGCACCCGAAGATTTTATGCACGGCGCCGGCGCATCTGCCACGCAACGCACCGAGATGTTCAGCTTGATGCGCGAGATTCTCGATGGCAACACCCAGGTGCATCAGACCAACCTCGCGCCGCTGCATCAAAAAGCGATCGAGCTTCTGCAAGGTGCTGTGAGTGGACGGCATCCACGTAATCAGACGTATATTCTCGCCGAAGATCGCCGGATGATGCTTGAACAAAGCCTGGCCGCATTGCAACCGATGCTTGCGATGGGGCAGTTTACGATGAGCCTGGCGGCCGCGAGCCTCAACGACAGTTTCGAGCGCTTGGTGGGCGACGTCAATTCACTACGGCACACGCTGGCGAAGCTTGAAGCTACGCAGGAAGAAGTAGATGTTAAGCCGGTTGCAAAGTTAGCGAAGTCGGACGACGAAGAAGACGACGACGAAGAC
>JAKQOD010000147.1 GCA_029565465.1 Deltaproteobacteria bacterium | reverse complement strand
GTGTTGGCCGCGCGGCTTGCCGCACCTTGGATGTCGGCTTAGCAAATCGCGCGGCCAACACACCAAGACCTGCAACCAACGCCGGATAACCGACGATCGCCAAGCCCATCTTAATTTCAAAGCTACTCGGCATGATTGATTCCTTGAGGTTAGTACGCGGGATTCGCCAAACAGTTTCAGATCGTGAGGCCCCGACAGGGTCCTTACTTTTTAGCGCCTTCGATGCCGATGGTCAGCTCGATGTCGTCGCCGATACCATCTGGCATGAACTTCATGTCGAAATCCGAGCGCTTTACCGTCAGCTTGGTTTCGTAACCAACACGGACGTTTTTCCATGGGTCGGTGCCGGTGCCAAGCGCGACGACTTGCGCCGTTACCGGTTTGGTCACGCCGTGCATGGTGAGGTCGCCGGTAACTGCCAATGCGCCGCCAGTGCCGGCTTCGATCTTGGTGCTTTTGAACGTGATGGTTGGGAATTGTGCAGCGTTGAAGAAGTCTGGGCTGCGCAAATGTTCGTCACGTTTGGCATCGCGCGAATCAACCGAGTCGGTCTTGATGGTGAGTTCGATCGATTGTTTGGTCACGTCGCCATCGACCACAACCGAACCCGAAACGTCCTTGAACCAACCGTAGGTGTAGCCTGCGCCGAAGTGACGGGCCTTAAACAAAAACACGCTGTGGCCGGCATCGATGTCGTACTTGCCAGCAGGGAAAGCACCTTCTGCGGCCTTGGCTGGTTCGGCGGTTTTGTCGGCAGGCTTGTCAGCAGGCTTGTCAGTTTTGGCTGGGTCAGCTGCGGCAGGCTTGTTTTCTGGCGCTTTGTCTTTTTTGCAGCCAACGAGGGCCGTGGTGGTCGAAAGCAGAGCGATAACGAGTAGATTTTTCATGATTCAGGTGACTCCTTGCGCCTCTTGTAGCGCCTGCGGTGGGATGTCGCAACCCACTGGTTCGCGCCACAGCGTTCCACTGGTGGAACAATACGCCCACCAGCCTTCGCGCGTGTTAGGGTGCCGGCCGTGCGCGAGAGCTACCTGATCCGAGAAATGTTTGGGCCAACGTTGCAAGGCGAAGGCGCGCATGCGGGTAGTGCGTGTGTGTTTTTGCGCTTTGCGGCCTGCAATCTGGCCTGCAGTTGGTGTGATACCGATTTTGCTGCCGAATCATCGACGAAACTGAGCGCGGCCGAAATTGCCGAACGGTTGTTGGCACTGGATATCCATCGCAGCGGCGTGGTGATTGTTACTGGCGGTGAACCCACGCTGCAATGGGATGCAGGGCTTGCTACGGCGCTAGCGGATGCGGGCTTTCGTGTGCACATGGAATCAAACGGCACGCATGCGCTGGCCGCGCCCGTGGATTGGCTAACAATTTCGCCGAAGCCGCAGTTTCATGCTGGACGCTTCGCGTTGGCGTCCGCGCTGCCAGCCAATGAAATCAAAGTTGTCGTCGACGATACCGTGAACGAAGGCACGCTGGTTGACTACGAAAAACGCTGGCATGCGGCGCAACGCTTCGTGCAACCATGCATGGATGCGCGTTACGCTGAGCACCTAGCACGAGCGATCGATTTGGCGACGCGCCGGCCAAGCTGGCGCTTGAGCCTGCAGCTGCACAAGATCATCGGCGTGCAATAGCTGGACGTTGCAACGACGGCGCGTTACAGGTTGCAGATGAAATTTGCATGGGCCTTGGCTGCGATCGCACTCACCAACGTTGCAGGCTGTAAAAGCAAAACGTCAAATCCTGCGCCGCCTTCGTCAGGTAGCGCGGCCACGGTGCCTAACGGTAGCGCTGGCAATGCAGTCGTTGTCGCGCCGCCTGCAACGGAAGATTGGCTAGCCGCGGTGATGCCGAAGGATGCGCCCGCGGGGTTTGCAGCGTGGGATATGCCAGCGCGCGCCAAAGCGTGGCAAGGCGTGTGGCTTAGCCAACCTGGGGTGGGGTATTTCGTGGCGCTTGAAGTCACGGGCAAAATCATCAAAAGCTGGGACGGCAAAGTCGAAAAATCGCTTGAGCTCGGGTTGGAATCACCATGCTCTGCGAAGCTGATTGAAAAGTCGGCTGGTGGCGAATCGTCGACGACGACGCACTTCACGCTCAAGGATGGCAAGCTGTTGGCAGGGCTTGGTGACGCTGGCTCGCGCAAGGGCCAGGCCGCGATTGTGTGTGCATCGAACGTGATCTTGACCCTCGATGAAGCGGGTGAATGCACCCAATGGACGCCGAGCTTTGGCAACTACGCACAAGGCAAAGCCACGTGTGCGATTGCTGCCAAAGGCGACAAAGAAGTGTTCACGGCGACCATCAATGGCCAGCCGTTAGAGCTGATCATCGACGGCGATGCGATTTACTCTGAACAGTTGGGCAAGAACCCAGATAAAGGTTTTGCTGACTTCGCCGCCGCCAAAGCAGCGCGGCGGTAGCCCTGGCAACGTTGTTGCTCAGTTGCACTGGTCGGCCAGTCGCGCTACCACAGGGTATGCATGTTTGGCCCCGCGCGCTTGTGATCGTTGGACTGGTGGCTCACGCTAGCAAGGCGCACGCAGGTGGCGCCACGGCGGCGAAATCGGCCGCTGGTTCGATCGCTGGCGTGGTGTCGTTTAAAGGTGAGGCGCCAGCGCCCAAAAAATTAGTCCGCGATAGTGATCCGGTTTGCGCTGCGACGGAGCGCTTCAACGAAGACATCGTTGTCACCGATGGCAAACTGCGCGATGTGTTGGTGCGCGTTACGCAGCCGCCGGTGTTTGATGCTGCAACGTTGCCGAAACAAGTCGTCATCAACCAAAACCAATGCATGTACGAACCACGCGTGGTTGGCGTGGTTGCAGGCCAAGCGTTAGCCGTGCAAAACGGCGATCCGACATTTCACAACGTGCGTGCAACGTTAGGCGACCAAGCGTTGTGGAACAACGCGCATCCCAAAGCCGCGCCTGCCATCGTGAAAGAAAATGTTGGCAAAGCTGGCGACGTCGTCGAGCTGCACTGCGACGTGCATCCATGGATGCACGCGTATGCCTACGTGCAAGCCTCGCCATACTTCGCGGTGACCAACAGCAACGGTAGCTTCACAATTGCCGGCTTGCCGCCGGGCAACTACGTCGTCGAAGCCGTGCACCCCGTGCTCGGCACCAAAACTGCCAAGGTCAAGATTGGCGCAGGTGCCAAGGCTAAGGCCAAAGCGTCGTTTACGTTCGCGGCCAAGTAGTTGGCTGCAATACGCCTCGCGCCAGCGCGGCGTGTTTGTTAGAACTTGCCTGCGGATGGTGCGTTGCAAGCGCGATGACTCGCTTGATCGCATGCTTGGGTGGCCTTTGTGGCATTGCGGCGTGTGCGCAATCGAGCAACAAAGCGGCTGCGCCAGCGTCTGTGCCAGCGGCTGCGGCTGTACCTGTACCTGTACCTGCACCTGCACCAGCGACGCAGCTAGAACCTGCCTGCGCGCTGCCGCAACACGCATCCCAGGTTGTGATTGAGATTTCTCGGCACGTGGTGCCGATTGGAAATATTCGAGTCGAGAAGGGGCAAATCACGGCTTTGGGTGTGTGCACGCCCAACACCGCGTGCATGCGAGCTTCCCAAGACCTGGTCCACGCGCTCGCGAACCGCATCGCATCGCTCGGCGAGCTACACTTTCGATCGCCCGCCGCTTCGCCGCACTACGGTGGACGGTTTATCGAACTGGCCTGGTCCGGCGGCAAATGCGGCTATTCAGATACCAGCTCCAACCCGCTCTTCGACAAGGACCTCGAAAAGTTCGGGCTCGTTTACGACGCAATCGCGGTGGCCTTCACCAAAGCACCCGATCGTATGGACGCGTCGCCGTAGTGCAAGCTTGGAACGGATCGTCGGAATTACTGCACCGTGATCGGCAGCCAATCGGCGTTCACACCGCCGGTTAGGTCGGTAATGACGACGTAGATCCAGGTATCGCCAACTTGGTCGGCAGTAAACTCGGTAGGTTCGGTTTCAGGTGCTGTCGCATCGGGATCCGGCGTCTCGGTTTCAAACGCCGAGAAGGTGCCAATCGGACTGTAAAAATACGCATCGATTTCCTCGAAGAACGGCGCTTCGCTGGCATTGGGCAGTTTGTCGATACTGGTCGGATCAATCGCGACGGTAATTTTGGTCGATTGACCTTTGACCACGGTGCTGCTAACGACCCCGTTAAACCTGACCTCTGCGATCTTGGGCGTCTTGCGAGTCTCGTCGCTGCCGATGACTGGGAGGTCGTAGCGGGTAACCAGGGTTTGACCATCAACGTCGACTTCGACCAAGATCGGAATCGTTAATGGGATGCCAAGTGACAGCGCGAACTTCCAGGCTTCGGGTGGTGCCATGGTTTCCGGCGGCGCCGGAAACGCGGCTTCGAGTTCGGCGGCCGATACGTTGGTTTGGCCCGAACCGATTGTCATTAGAGGGAAGGCGTCGCTTGCAATACAATCGCGGGCTGGATCCGAGATGAACCGCCAAGGTGCACATGCGCGCCAGCGAATGGCATCGACCGGCCGATCGCCGGGGCCGACGGAACCCGGAATGCCCTGCCGTGGTCCGAATTGATCCACCACCAACACGGAGAGCCGGGCTTGTTTGCCGATCGCCAGCGACGAAGGTTCGCTTAGCACCGCAAGCACACGGGGCCCGGTGATTCGTGAAATCGGCACCTCGACGCTATCGCCACACGCGCTTGTGCTTACCGCGATAGTTACGAGCGCTAGAGGCCAGCCAAGGCGTGTCTTGATCACGGGATGTACTCCAATCCGAGCGCCGGAAACACCGGCAAGCCGCGCGTGTACGAAAACGAGCTGTAATTGAAGTTGTACGACCTACCTTCGGGGTTGACGCGGTTGCTCACGTTCTGAATATCGATGAACAATTTGAGCATGCCCCAAGGTCGCTTCCAGCTTCGATCAATTCGGATGTCGAACTGGGCAAATGCAGGCAAGCGGTCGGCTAGCACTTGTCCGGTAACCGGACTGTAACTTTGGTCATTGACGTTGAAGATGGCGCCGGTCGTTGGCGTAATAGGGTTGCCGGTGGCGTACCGGAACCGTGCGCCGACGCGCCATTTGCTTCCCAACGGGGCGCTGACCAGTGCCGTGAACACGTGCGGTTGATCAAGCACATATGGTGCGTAGCGATCGAGCGCCCATGGATCGCCTTGGCGAAACGAGCGCGCATACGTGTAGGCCAGCCAGCCTTGGACTTGGCCTACCCGTCGACGAATCATGGTTTCCAAGCCGTAGGTGCGGCCCCGGCCAGCGCTGGTTTGGTACGAATAGCGGCCCAATTGTTCATCGGTGAATTCGCGGCTGACTGCAGCGACGCCACCACTTGCAGCGCTGCCGGGGGAAGCCACCGGCGTTGCACCACTAACTACATCGACCGGGAGATCATAGAGCTGACCGGCGAACCCATTGACGGAGATGTCGCCGCCAAGTCTCGGACTCACTACGTTGACCCCTGCGTTGGCTTGCCAGGCATACGAAGCACGCAGCGGTTTGCCCGGCAGTTGGTAGTCGAGTGACGTTGCCAAAATGGGTTGATGATAACGACCAAACGATTGGGTGAACGCCACATTCGGGGTTAGTTGCTGACGCAAACTGATCCGTGGATCAAGCACCCACTGATTGCTCAGCCCGTACCGTTCGCCGCGTAGCCCAGGCTGAATCGCAAACTTGTTATTGGCAAAACGATGCAGCAACTCAGCCCATGCTCCAACGTCGGCAGCAACAACGGTGCCGTCGATGCGAGCGGGCGGCGGCATGACACCAGCGGGTAGTGCAGGCGGCTCGTTCGATAAAGTATAAGCGTAGCGATTGCCTTGCACATCGAGGCCGCCAGCGACGAACCCATGTTCAAGATCCCGTTGTGCAGTGGCGCGCAACGCCGCCGTAATGTTGCTGCGGACAATCTCGTTATTGGTCGTGACAATCGCCGTGCGATCAAAGCCAAGCCACGGCACCACGCTCACTTCGATGTCGTCCATCCGACGCTGGTAGCGCACACCGGTTCGAACAAACGATTGCCGGAGGTCTAACGAAGCATCGCTGGTGCCAAGGTTGATGCCGTCGTCGGCGCCAAACAGCAGTGCCGACCACCGCTTGTTATTGGATGCCCAGCGGGCTTGCGCATCGAGATAGCGGGGCGCGAGCGTGAGGTCATTGGTTGGCACGGCAGCCAACACCGCATCGACGAAGGAGCGCCTGACGCCCAAGGTGAGGTTGCCTTTTTGAAACGGGCCATCCGCGCGCACACTGCCGTCGAGCAGGCTCACTTCGCTGCCAACCCGCCACTTGTCATTGCGCGCGGACTTCGAGCGCACATCCACCAAGCCGCCTTGGCCACGGCCATAACGCGCGCCATAGCCACTCGCGACCAGTTCCATCGATTCGATCATGGTGCTTGGGATAAACGATGCAAGCCCACCAAAATGGTACAGCACCGGTACTTCAATACCGTCGAGGAATACGTTGGTGTCGCGCGGTGCAAAACCACGTAGCACCAAGCCGCCAAGCCCAAAAGGCACGCGCGATACGCCAGGCAAACTCTGCAACGCCTTGAGCGCGTCGTTGCCGGTGCCGGGCAAGGTCCGGACCACGTCGCCACCGACGTCATAGCTCTGCGCTGGCGCAGCAATTTCGCGCTTGGCGGTAATTCTGATGAGTTCGGCACCTGTGCCCAGCTGTCCATCGCTGACCAGCTTGAGTCGCACGTTGCCAGGCCGAACGCGGGTAACCAGTGGTTCGTAGCCGTCTGCTACCACCACCACATCGAGCCAGCCGTTGGCCAGACCGTCGATGGCAAACGTACCATTGTCATCACTTGCCGCTTCGGCGCTGCCAACCGCAACTAACGCGCCAATCACCACTGCACCGGTTTTGCTATCGACAACTTCACCCCAGATGCGGGCACCTTGGGCAGTCGATCGAGGCTGCGTGGTGTCGGGCTGGCCCTCGGGTAAGGCTTGCGCGCTGGCGAAGGCCGGTGCGAAACACAGTGCGGAGGCTAGCCCAACCACCAGCAAGCCAGCTGTTCGGTAGGTTATCGGCCGCATTGAAGCTTTCGACGTTGCGTTACGCTTGCAAGTTACATCCACAACATCAAAAAACGGTGCCGGTTCGCAGCGGTACACGACGCTATTCCGATGCGGTTCATCGGGCCGATGTCGTTGGCCGCCACAATGCTAGCGCCAGCGCGGCTTGCCGTTGCGTGCAAACGTAACTGGTGCTGGCCACTCGGTCAGCGATGGTCCATCGCCAAGCGACCCACGGCCGACGCGCCCAGGTTTGCCTTTGCCGAGGCGCATACTTTTGCTCTCGACGAAGCGCCACGCGCCGCCATCGAGCGTGCGGTAGAACAAAACACCCTTGGCATCCCAACTTGCAGCGCCGGCTCGTTCGATGCGGGTCAGCGCATTGTTGGTCAGATCGACAATGTAGCTGGCGCTATCATCGGTAATCATGCCGTAACGGGCTTGGGTGGGTGGCGGCGGGTACTCAACGAGCCCGACGCCGAGTTCGAGCTTGGTGCGGGTGTCGCCCGTTGCAAACCAAACGTCATGGTGCACATAGTCGCCTTGTTGCATGTTGCACTGGAACACATAGCTTTTGGTTTGCGCGTTCGCTGGCCACCGTTCCGCAAGACAAACATGTTCAGCGCTGACGCGGTACACCACGCCTTTGACGACCACTGGTACATCGCCAGCGCTGAAATCTGCATCGGCAGGCACCGCATTGGCCACGCTGTATGCATCCTCGACGTTGGTGCGATCGGGCACCGTCACTGATTTGCCGCCACGTAGCGGTGTCAGCGTTACCTTGCCGCCTGGCGTGCTGGCTACAACGATGGTGTCGCTCGACGAATCGGCAACGACAAGGCCAGGCGTAGCTAGCAACAGCAGGCTAGCGCCCAGCAAAATCAATCGGTGTCCCGTCGGTAGCGGCATTGCTGCAACAAGTATTGCAGCCGTCCGCGTCGTTTGCAAACGTACGCAGTGGGGAGGGCAACGTGCCCATACCCGGGGAAAATCGGCAGCCTGGTGGGTGTCCGCGCCGTGCTGAGAAATTCTACCAAGATTCTTTTGTTGCCCGACTAGAAGCGAGTAGGTTGGCGGACAACGTACGGCGAGGGCTACTTTGACCACTTCGCGATTTACTCATGCGGCAAATTTACGTGTTTACCCAGTGGACGAGTTGCTGGCGCCGAGGTTTGGTGCCGTAACTTCGTATTCTTCGATCGAGCTGACAGCCGATGAATACTTGAAACTGCTAGCGTCGCCGCGATGGTCCTTTACCAGCCCAGATCTTCAATTCAACAGGAATTTGCTAGGTGACCGCTGGGCCTATCAATTTGCGTTGGAAAGATTTGGACCCGACAACCTGGGCAGCCTTGTTACATTGTCGACGGGGCATAGCGAAAAACCGATGCTGTTTTTCTCAGCCCAAGCACTGCAGGCACTGCGCGGTGAAATTCAAATGTATCGAACTCACTCAAATCCTGGCATTGAAACGATGCTGACGCAGCTAGACCAACTTTTCGAAACCCTGCAACCGCTGCCAATTCTCGTAGACAGTTTCTGGCCCACCCAAGAATACGAGTAGGGTTAAAATCCTGGTGCCAACACGTCGTGGCTGCCGGGTGGCAACGTGACGCCAGCCACGTTAGCGCCGTAACTTCGGAAAATCACCCGCGCGGTCGCAACCCACGACCCAGGGCTGCTCTACGCCTGGCCATGGATTTCGCGTTTGGATTATTTCGCAGCTGGTATCAAGACGGTGTCGATCAGCGCACCCACGGTTTGCCAGTGCGTTACTAGGTTGGCCGGCAACAAGTTGGTGTAGCGGACGAATCGGTCGGCTACAACTGGCTGGATCGCTTGCACCGGTCCGAAGCGGGTGTCGAGTAGTTCTTGGATGACCGTCATTGGCGTTTTCCTAGTTTGTCCGTACGCCGGACTGCGGTGTTTATGCAGTGCGTGATCACATCACTAGTTACGAGGACGGCGTAACATTAGCGTTTGTTGCATGCTTGCGACGCATATCGTCGTTGCAATGGATGCGATGGCATTTGTGCCTCAACCAAGCGTTGCCGCAGCAGCGCGACCTGCGTTACAAATGTAGGTCATGCGCAAATTGTTTGTCTGTGCGGCTCTACTCCTTGCGGGCTGCATCACATCGACGCTCAAGAGCAGCGGTGGGCACATCGACTCCGCCAAGGCGGCATTGGACAAGGGCGATCTTAATCAGGCCGAGGCCGAGTACCTGCAAGCTGGCTATCGCTCCGAAGGCAACCAGTGGGCGATCGCTGAGTCGACGCGCGGCATCGCGCAGGTGGGGATTGCCCGCCTGAAGTTGAAGGTGCCCGAGCTTCGCAAGCTGACGACGCCACCCGCAGAGGCGATCGCGACCGTCGTAGTGGAACGCAAGAACCTGCGAGGTTTCGGCGGTGATGCCGAACTCGATAAGCAGCTAGTTATCATTATTGGTGAGCATGCCGAGCGCTGGATCCTCGCCGAGGAGGGGCGGGTTGCGCAGGGCAGTTCATACATCGCTGCGCACGCCATCACGCAACTGCTGTCAGTGCGCGATCTGCCAGCGAGCATCATCGCGCGCGCGATCAAGCTGCGCGCAACCGCGGGCAAGCAAGCCCAGCTCCGCGCGAGCGCTGCGGGCACGGCACACCCAATCACGCAGCGCTTTCACCTGGGGCATGCAGCGGCGCTGGGCATTTCCGAGATCGGTGATGGCCGCGAATTGCTCGGCCCGTACGCGCGTAGTGTCACGCTCGACCTCAAGGCTGCACAAGGCTGCCCAAGCGACGCGCTACGCGCTGACATCGCGATTCCCGGCACCACGCGGCGCGCGGCCGTGACCGTTGAGCTCACCAGTTGCACGAAAGGCACGTCGACTTCAACGTCCACAGACATTGCGACCTGGCAGGATCAGGTGCTCGATGGTTACAAAACCGAGTCCGTGCCGGAACAGGTCTGCGAGACGAAATGCGGTTCGGTGCTGACCGGCGGCGAAGTGTGCAACATTAGCTACGCCTACAATCCCCCGATGGCGGTCTGCACGCCGAACACGCTGACCAAGTGTTCCGATGTCTGCAAAACGGTGCAGGTAGCGCGGCAGGTGCCGAATTACCGTCCGGTCGAACGCAAGGAGCAGCGCACGCTGACCACCCAGACGACAACCGCGCGCATCACCGGCACGTGGAAGGTGACCCGCGAAGGCGCCGAGCGCAGCGGCACCTTCGACATCAACGAGCGAAATGAGTACGGCGGCGCCCCTGCTGTGGGGCGCGCGCCACAGAAGATTGTTGGAATCCAGCGCAGCGAGTCCGACCTGGCCGACGCAGCGTATCGTTCCATGCGATCGAGACTGCAATCAGCGCTCGATCAGCTCTTCGCGGCGGACGTTGCCGAGGCGGTCGCGGCGGCCCAGCGCGCAGCGGGCAAGATCGACGACGAGGAAGAGCAGTGGGCCCGCTCGGTATTGCTCGGTGGCAGTGACCTTGGGCCACTGGCGCAGCGCTACGACGTTGATCGCGTGCGCTTCCTCGAGCTGTTCGGGCCGCAGAAGTTCGCACCGGTAATGGCGAACGAGTTACCGCCGGCGATCGAGCAACCTCCCACCGTGTCACGGATTGAGGGTGCCCAAGTCGTCGCGGATGACTACGATGAGCTCGCGGCCGACTATCTGCCCAGTCTCGGCGGTCGCTATTGGTTGACGTTCGAGGCGGGCTACCGCGCATTACCAACGGTGATGACATCGGGCGGTTCGGAAGCAGGCGGCGATTCGGCGCTGCTCCCCGGCATCCGTGGTGGCACCAAGGTGCTTGGCTTCGTGCTGAAGCAGCCCTACTGGGGCGTGCAGTTCGTCGACGAGCTGTCGGGCGCACTCGCGCTTGGCGGCCGAGTCGGCGGCCCAACGGTGATCGATAATTCCCTGTCGTTCGCAGCGGCGACGTTCTCGGCGCACTACCAGCTCGGCGCAGGCATTCGCAAACCAGGCAAGGGCGCCTTCTTTGGCGGCGTGCGCGCTACTTACGAGGGGTTCCTGCTGGGCACCTCGACGGGCAGCTACACGACTGTACCGCTGTTCGTACGTGCCGAGTTGCCGTTGATCTACGGCTCGTTGGCGGTCGAAGCCACGGGCGTGTCGCTCAGCGGCGGAAGCAATGTCGGCTTGTCGGTGCACTGGGCGAACTTGCGGCGCTGGAGTCTCCCGAGCCCGAGTAAGTACTTCCAACTCCGCATCGAACGGACCACCGTCGATGCAACGTCGACCGACTTCGGCGACACCGCGGCCTCCAAAGGTGAGCGCCTGCTCAACGACGTTGCGCTGACGTCCGTAGTGTTTCTGTACGGCCGCGGTTGGTAGGTTCTCGGTGGCAACGACTCAGGCAGCCGTTGCTGTGCGCCGGCGTGGCCCACCGTTACTTCGATTGGTCTTGGAGCGGGCCAGTTTCAAGCGCCGTTGCTGGCACCCCAACGATTTTGAACACGACGCGGCGGTTCGTGGCACGGCCCTTCGCGGATTTGTTATCAGCGATTGGTTGAGTCTCGCCAAAACCTTTGGAAGCCAAGTGGTCAGCCGGCACACCTTTGGCGGTCAGATACACCACGACGGCTGCGGCACGCCGGCTCGATAGATCGAAGTTGGCGTTGTCGTCGCCACGATCATCGGTGTGGCCTTGTACTTCGAAGTTGAGTTCGTTGTGCGCCAACATGACCTTGGCCACATTGTCGAGCAGCTTGTTCGACCGCTTTTGAATCGTATCTTTGTTGGAGTCGAAGAACACTTGTTCCAAGATTTCGATGACGCCATTGCGCACAGCGACCAGTTGTTTGTCTTTGCAGCCACTGTTTTTGGCCGTGCCTGCTTCGGTAGGGCAGTTGTCGAGGCGATCGACGTTGCCGTCGTTATCTTGGTCTTGGTCGGGGCAACCGAAGTTCTCAGCAACGCCTGCTTGCACGGGGCAGCGATCCGCCGCGTCGAGCACACCATCCTGATCGTTGTCAGGATCAACGCACCCATCGTTATCATCGCTGCCATCTTGGTCTTCGGCTTCGGTTGGGCACGTGTCGAGCCGATCGACAACGCCGTCCTGATCACCATCGGTGTCAGGGCACCCGTTGTTTTCAGCGCTGCCCGTTTCGATTGGGCACTTGTCGGCTTGGTCGGCGACCCCATCACGATCGTTGTCGGCCTCAGGGCAGCCGTCAGTGTCTTCGAAGCCATCGATGTCTTCGGCTTCGGTTGTACATTGATCGACCGGATCAACCAGGCCATCGCTATCAGTGTCGACGACTTTCGGCGTCGGCTTTTCAACCGCCGCGACATGGGCGGTTTTGCCAACGTTGTGGTAGCGCACCCCCACCACGGTGCGCCAATCCGGCGAGCCAAACCCCGACTGCAAACCAAGTCCACCAGCAACCAGCACATCCAGGCTGCTAAGTGGCAGCGTGACACCGAGGCTGGCTTCCATCGGCACTTGATTGAAGGTTGAGTTGGTGGCGTTGTACGCGTTCATCGCGGCGCTCCACGTAACGCCAAGGTCGACGGCGCGATGGTTGCGAAGTTTTGCGACCGGATAGCCAACCCCGATCCGGATGCCGAGTTCGTCGCCAACGCGGAGATTGGCGGCTGCGGTGTTTTTGCGGGCGCGATAGCCGAGGTTGAACAACGTGCGCAATTTGCCCGCGCGGCCCCAGTGCCGCGACACCGCGATTTCGGGCAAGAATGTGAGCCCGTTATCGCCGAAGTAATTGGTTGCACCGCCAGACGGCAGCGAGAACGTTGGCATCACGGCGAGGTCGACGCCGTGGGCGGCTTGCCGCAACAGGCTGAACTTGGGCGAAAGTCGAATGTCGCCGAGCCCGACCTTGTCGAGGGCGGTGAGTGGTTGGGTGGCGCCCAGGAAGTTTGCATTGCGGAATTGGTACAGCACGACGGGGATTTCGATGCCCAGTTGGAGCCGGTGCCACAACGAGAGTGATGCCACCAGCGCGCCGCCGACGCGGTGGTGGACAAGTGCGCCAACGCGGGTGCGGTTGCCATCGGCGTCGCTGGTGTAAGCCACCAATGGGTTGTTGGCGTAGCCAAGCCAAGCGCCGAGCGTGAGCTCGCGGTGGTCGCCGGTACGTGCGGATTCGACACTCAGCACAGCGTCGTTGTTTGCGCTCCAACGGAACCGCTCGATCGCGAAGTCATCAATGGTATCCGCATGGGCAACGCGTACGGTTACCGCGATGGCTGCGACAGCGAGCATCGATGTTAACTGGGGCATGTCATGGGATTGTTACCGGAAAGGATGCAACAAAGGCAGCGGCCGAACCACTGCTGTGCAGGTGTGCATCGTATTCCGTCGAAGTCGGGCAAAATCCGCACCCAACGTTTGCGTTGATGGTCGACTCACTGCACCATATGCGCATGATGCGCATGCTG
>JAKQOD010000087.1 GCA_029565465.1 Deltaproteobacteria bacterium | reverse complement strand
AGGTGGAATCATGTTGCGCACGACGCCCGCGTTAGCCACGGTCCAGTTCATTTTCAGGCCGGTTTCTGGCACTGAAAGGTCACGCAGTTGCAGCAACTGATGCGCCATTTCGTAGAGCGCGTTGACGCCACGCTCCGGTGCACCGCCCGCGTGTGACGAACGGCCTTTGACCGTCATCGTCGCCATGGCGATGCCGCTGGTCGCGAGCGAAATTTTGTCGCTGTTGTGGCGCGATGCTTCGAACGAGAGCACCGCATCATGTTCGCTGCCGAGCTTCGCCAGGAGTTTCCGCGACGCGGGCGAACTGATTTCTTCATCGCCGTTAATGAGCACCGTTAACACGCCATAGTCGCGCACGTTCAACGCCTGCAACATCGACACGACGTGAATGATGGTCGCTACACCCTGCTTGTCGTCAGAGATGCCCAGGCCAAACGCACGGTCGCCGTCGATGCGAAACGGTTGCTTCGACAACATGCCCACCGGATACACGGTGTCCATGTGCGCGATCAACAGAATGCGTTTGCTGCCGGTGCCACGGAAGGTGGCACGAACGGCACGCCCGATGCGATCCGGCAATCCTTCGAGTTGGTAGACGTCCGCAGCGGGCGCTTCAACGATTTCAACCTCGCCGCCAAGCGCTTTGAGCCGCGCGCCGATGAACTCAGCAGCCGTGTCGAGTCCATCACGATGGGTGCTGCCCGTTTCGATGTTGACCAGTGCTTTGAGTGTGTCGAGGAGCTTCGGTTGCTCGGTTGCTGCGAGCTGGGTGATGGCTGCGACCGCATTATTGGGTTGCGCAAGAACGGGGGTCGCAACGAATGCGGACAGGGCCACAAACAGCGTGGAGAGCAAGGAAGCAGAGGGGCGGCGGAGCATGGATTGACCTAGGATGAGTGCTTTCGACGAATCAGTTTAGCCGAGGCACGGCGCGCAAGAATTCGGTCTTCTCGGTCTTCTTCGCTCGTTGCCGCGAAACGCGTTTCGAGTGCCGAGATCCACTGCCAACTTGCAAAACGAACTTAAGTCGCAGTAATAGCTTTACCTTTCGAACGACCAGCGGGCGGCGCATAGCTGCAATATTTGCTATAAGTCAATGTACTGCAAAACGGGTCGCTAAGTGCCATGCAGCTGTCGTTGTAGCCGTAAGCTGTATCTGACAACTGCTGTAACCCGAAGCCCGACGTCGCTGCGCTGCACCGATCGCGTCTGGCGGCACATTATTGAGAATGAGTTCAGACGCGCGCGTTCGCGTGAGCTACATTCGATGCAAGAAAAATCTTATCGAGGGCCCCATGAAATCCATCCTTATCGCGCTTGCGTGTTTCGTGTGCGCCACGGTCGCATCTGCCGAAGCCGTCGGCACTAAGTACAACATTGCGCACACGCGCTCGCGCAACGCCGATATGGTCATCATCAAGGTCGGACCACGCTTTTTTGAGGCTGACCTGAACACGCAGGCGCGCTGGTACACCGACATGCAAGCCTGTGTGCGGGGCGTGAAGCTAGCGGGTACGGTTGTCGTTGTCTCGACGGTGAATGGGCGTTTCAGGTTTTACGGTCCCAAGACATGG
>JAKQOD010000543.1 GCA_029565465.1 Deltaproteobacteria bacterium | reverse complement strand
CAACGTGGGCGATGTCGGTGTTGCATTCTTTGGTGGATTCCTGGCCGAGTGGTCGACGGTCTCGTTGAGAACTTGTTACAATTTCCCGGTTCGAATGGAATCCACGGCCAACCCAGAGAGCTTTGGAGCCGGGCGTTTCGTGGTGCGTGGCACCTTGGGCGCTGGCGGTGCCGGCGTGGTCTATCGCGTTTGGGATCATCAGCTCGGCCGTGAAGTTGCGCTCAAGGTGCTTCGGCAAGCGACCGGCCGTGACTTATATCGTTTTAAACGCGAGTTCCGTGCGTTAGCCGACATCGTCCATCCTAATTTGGTTGCATTGCACGAGTTGCATTCGCATGGCGACGAGTGGTTCTTCACGATGGAACTCATTGAAGGTGTTTCGTTCATCGATTGGGTGCGGCCGGTGATCGGTATTGCGCCAAGCGCGCGTACGCGCCAGCAAACAATTGATGCCATGCTTGATGAGAATCGGTTGCGCAATTGTGTAATCCAACTGGCTGACGCCTTGGTCGCATTGCACAAGAGCCACAAACTGCATCGCGACCTTAAACCTTCAAATGTGATGGTCACCGCGTCGGGGCGTGCGGTGTTGCTCGATTTTGGCTTGGTCTCGGGCTTAGCTGAGCGCAATCCCGAAAATCTTGCGGTTGGCACGCCTGCTTATATGTCGCCCGAGCAAGCCGCAGATCTGCCGCTGACGCCAGCGAGTGATTGGTACAGCCTCGGCGCGATGCTGTACGAAGCGTTGACGGGGCAACGTCCGTTCGAAGGTGCGCCTGAAGAAATCATGCGCAAGAAGCAGACTGATTTCCCAACTCCACCGTCGCAGCTAGCGCCCGATGTGGGGCAGATGTGGGAAGCCCTGACGTTGGCGTTGCTGCATCCGCAAGCGCCCAAACGGCCCGATGGGTTGCGGGTGCTTGCAAGTTTGGGCAGCTCGCCGTCGACGGCGACCCGCGATATCGCGCGTAACAGCGTGCGCAACACGTTTGTTGGCCGGCCGCGCGAAGTCGATTTTCTTAAACGCGCTTTTTCCGAAGCGCGGCGACGCGGCAATGCCGTATTTGTCAAAGCACCGTCGGGAATGGGCAAAAGCACGCTGGTGCGCCATGCGCTCATGATTTCTGGTGAGCATGCGTTTGTGCTCGAAGGCCGCTGTTTTGAACGCGAATCGGTGCCGTTCAAAATGCTCGACGGCATGGTGGATTCGTTGGCCAACGCGTTGGTCGTGCTCACGCCACAAGAACTCGAAGCGTTAGTGCCACGCGAAGTGGCGTCGCTGGTTCGGCTATTTCCTGTCATGCGCCGGGTGCCGCAGTTGGTTGAAGCGGCGGCGGCGCAAGCCTCGCCCGTTGACCCGCAAGAGTTGCGCTTGCGGGGGTTCGCAAGCCTGCGTCATTTGCTTGGCAAGCTTGCCAAGTTGCGGCCGGTCTACGTATTTATCGACGACGTTCACTGGGGTGATCACGATAGCGCTGCGTTTTTGTGTGACTTGTTACATCGCCCTGATGCCAACATGTCCATCGTATTGGCGCATCGGCCTGAAGACTATCTTGGCGTTGTCGCAGCCTTGCGGCGCGCGCCGGCAGGCGTCAACCGCGGGGCCGATATTCGTGATCTCGAAGTGCCGCCGATGTCGCCGGAAGAAGCCAAAGAACTGGTGGCCACCATCTCGTCAGACGACTGGCGTACCGATGCTGTGATTCCCGCCGCGGGCGGCAATCCGTTGGTGCTCTCGGAGATGGCACGTGCCGAAGGGCCAACCGCAGCGTCGAGTATTGATGCGTTGGTGGCTTCGCGGGCGGCGCGCTTGTCCGAAGATGGCCAGTCGCTGTTGGTGGTAACCAGCGTTGCAGGTCGACCGTTGCCGGTCGAAACGGCAGCATACGCGGCAGGCTTGCAAGATGGCCACGAAGTTGCTTCGCAATTGGCCGCCGAACGGTTAGCCGTGTTGCGTCGCGTCGGCGGACAAATGATGCTGCAGCCAGCGCATGACTATGTGCGCTCAGCCGTGGTTGGTGCGTTGTCAACTGATGTAAAAGCTGCCTGGCATGAAGCGTTGGCGCGCGCGCTCGAAGCCGCTCCTGGCGTTGTTGATTCACAAGCGGTCGTCGAACATTGGCTCGCGGCGGGGCACCCCGCCAATGCTGCAGCACACGCGATTCCTGCAGCGTTGGTAGCAGAAGAAGCGCTTGCGTTTCGACGCGCCGCCGATATGTATCAAATTGCGCTCACCTTCGGCACCTGGGATCCTGGTCAGCAGCGCGACCTGTTGCGGCGGCAAGCACAAGCCCTGACCGCCGGCGGGCAACTCGACGAAGCCGCGGCAGCGTACGGCCATTCGGCGTCACTGATTGGCGATGCCGAAGCGGTCGATCTTGAGCGCTTGCGGGTCGAACAACTGTTGCGTCGTGGTCGAGTTGAAGAAGCATTGCCGGCTGCCGAGCGTTTGTTGGCGGCGGTTGGAACCAAGATCGCCTTAACCGGCAAGCGACCACTTGCCAAGCTAGCGGCCCAATGGGTGCAACAACGCATGCGTGGCATCGAGTTTGTTGAGCGTCAAGCTCACGAACTGCCGACGGCCGAGCTGCGCCGCGTCGATGTGCTGTACTCGATAGCGAGCGGCTTAGGCTTTTGCGACCCACTGCTTGGCCGGCTCGTGCAATCGGAGTATCTGCGGGCCGCGCTCAGCGTTGGCGAACCGTTCCGCGTGTGCATGGCGCTGTCGCAAGAAATTGTCTACCAAGCGTCGGCAGGGCCCAAAGCCTGGCCGAATATTGAAGTCTTGGCCGCAAAGCTCAAAGATGTGGGCCTGCGGGTAGCGCATCCGCATATCGTGGGTGTGATCGACACGTCGATCGGTTTCGCAGCCCATTTGTGCGGTCGCTGGCGTGAAGCACGTTTGTTTATGGAAGCTGGCCTCGCCACGCTGCGCAACTACGGCAGCGGTGTGCGTTGGGAAGTTGACATGGGTGAAGTCTATTGGCTCACCACGCTGTATTACCTCGGCGAGTGGCGTGAGTTTACGCGGTTGGTGCCGTCGCTGTTGCGTGACGCCAACGAGCGCGGCGATTTGATCGCGCAATTTTGGCTACGCACCGGCCGTTGTAACTTTGCGTGGCTGGTGCAAAATCGACCCGACGAAGCCCGGGCGCAGCTTGAGGTTGCCGAAACCATGATCGGCGAAAACTACGCGACGGTGCACCATGTCTATGCGTTGCTGGCGCACTTGAACATCGATCTCTACACCGGCGATATCGTCGGGGGCTGGGCACGCCTTAACGCTGCATGGCCAACATTGGAACGGATGTTTGTGATGCGTGTGCAGAACCTGCGTGTTGAGCTGTTGGCTACGCGCGCGCGGTTAGCGTTGATGGCGCAACCCATGACCGATGCAAATCTAAAAATTGCGCGGCAAGCGGCCGACGAATTGCAGCGTGAAACGTGCCATTGGGGGCAAGCGATTGGCCTGGTGGTTGGTGCAGCGGTGCTCGATGCCAACGGCCAGGCTGGGGTGGCACTGACCAATCT
>JAKQOD010000044.1 GCA_029565465.1 Deltaproteobacteria bacterium | reverse complement strand
CGGAACACTCGCCTTGCGCAGCACGTCGTCGCGGACTTCGATGAGTTTTTGCACGCGTTGCCGCACGATGGCGTAGTCAGCGTCGGTGGGTTGCATCGGGGCCGCGGTTGCCGGCGCGGTCGAGGCAGCCCCGGTAGTGCCGGGCGCTACGGGGCGCGTACCGGTGTTGCGATTGCCAGCTGGCGCACTCACGTCGGGTTCAATACTCGGACTGGCACCAACGCCGGGGTCGCGGCGCGGCGTGCCGCCATTCATGTCCATGTGCCCGGCCATGCGCGCGTGCCAAACATCGACGAAGATCTGCATCATGAACAACGTCGCGGCCTTCGGATCCGAGAACACCGCGCACAGATTTTCCCAGGTGTAATCTTCCGGATCTGCGGTCAACGCAAAGCCTGCCACCATCTCCGTCGTCGCTAGCGCAAGATTTGGATGCGCGACGCCCCATGCGAACAAACGTTGCGCCGCCATGCTGCCACCGCTGGCTAGCAGGCTCGCTTCGGCGGCCACGCCGCCGGCAACGAGCGGCAATGCAAACCACGCGGCACCACCAGCCGCTGTGTACAAGCCGGCTTTACGATGCACGCGCGTCGTCGGTAAATCGTGCGTTTCGCCAAGCACAAACTGCAAACTTTCGCGCGCCAGTTGAAACTTCTGCAGCAACGGCCCGGTCGCAATCCGCGAGCCCAAGCCCAATTGGCGCCGCCAATCCACCACTGCGTCGACGGCCATGCCAAACCACACCAGCGCATTGCCCTCATTCATCAGCCGCTGCGTCGCGACCGGCCGCAACGTTTCCAAGCGCGCACCGACCGTTGCCAAGATATCGGCGGCGTGGCGGCGTGCGCTCGGTGTATCTTGTTGCGTCAGTGTTTGCGCCGCGAGCATCGCCGCTAACAAATCGGCTGACGACGCCACCGTCGGCGTCGCACCAGCCACGATCGGATCACTCGCCTGCTGCGCGCGGTTGCGAATCTCGGCTTGCGTTCCAGCGCCGTGCGCATGTGGCTTCGCTGCGCCACGCAGCGCGATGCGCATCGTGGTGTGCTGCGCGCCGTCGCTGGCAGCAACAGTTAACAATGCGTGCGGCACATACAGCGTCGTCGGCGCGCAATACAACGTTAGCTGCATTTCTTCGCCCGGCATCAAATGCGCTTTGCGCGTGTCGGCCACGCTCAGCGAAAACGGCAGCGGCACGCTCTTTGAACCCGGCCCGCCAGTTGCGTGCACTTCAATCGTGCCAATCGACACCATGCGCGGGCTGGTATTCGCAAAGGTGATTGTCTGCGGCCCGCTCAATTCACCGACGGCAATCGTGCCAAAATCCAAGTGCGCATGATTCGCAGCCAGCAATTTGGGCGCAGCGGCAGAGCCGTGCTTCGCAGCTTTGTCGGCTTCGGCGCGTAAGGCCCGCAGTTGGTTCACCACCGGCATCAGCTGCGCCAGCATCGCTTGCTGCTGCACCGCTAGTGTCGCTTCGACATCGCCACGCTTGGCGGGGCCGGCAGCGTGCAGCATCTCGCGTTCCAGTGCATTGAAGCCGCGCTCGGCCGATTCTATCTCGCGCTTGGTTTGCGCAAAGAGTGTTTCGAACCCGACCAAATTGCCTATGCGGAGCTGCGTCTGCAACGCTGGCAACCAAACCGCATTCGCTGCACCTGCTGCGTTGCTGATCTTGGTCATGATGTCGTCGAGCCGCCGGTCGCGCAGCGGCCCCCATGGCGGCGTTGGCAAGGTGGCTTTGCCAACACGTTCCGCCACCTGCTGCGCTTGCGCTTGCCGGCGCTCCGCCGCTTGTTGCTGCGCAGCTTCACGCGCTTGACGTTGCGCGATTTCATCGTGCTCCCGCCCGTCGCAGCAGCAGGTTGCGTGTGTTTTTGCGTCGGCGCGGGGCCCGAGGTTACATCGCGCCTTTCATCTCGTAGCGCATGATGCGGTCGGGTGGAAGTTCTTTACCTTCGGGGTCGCGCGTACGCCAACGATGGTGCTTGAACACGCGTTCGAATTGAATTTCATCGCGCGGCACCACAACCCGCGCGCGCACTTCGTCGAGCTGTTCATCGGTGAGAGGCAACGACACCTGCTTGATCGCGCCCAAGATGTCATCGACAACCCACGGGCGCGTATCGCCAGCCATCGTCAACAACCGTGAGAGGCCTTGCGGGCGCCGCGCCAATGCCCAAATCGCCGACTGCATTTCCTGTTTACGATCGCCATCAAGCGCGGCAAACAACACAGACAACGACTCGTCATCGTCGGCGATTCCCAACGCAACCAGTGCATATTGCCGAACTGCCTCGACAGGATCGCGCGACAAACGCAGCAATTCGCCAATCAACCGCTGCACCCAGCCCAACCCGTACGCATACACGATCGCTCGCTCGCGCACACTCGCCGATGCATCATGCAGGGCCGCTGCAAATATTTGCTCCAGCACTGCGTCGCTCGGCTTCCACGTCAACGAACCCGGCACAACCAGGCGCTGAAAGTCTGTCGCTACCTCAAAGAAATACTGGCGACGTTCGGCGTCCCGATGCAGTGCCGCCTGGAGCACAAACCGATCGTAACTTTCAATCGGCAAGCCACCCGCGATTGTCAGGCCGCGCCCAAGTGACTTCGTGTTGTATTCATAACGTTGCGTTATGATTTGCTCGGTGATGCGGGCGCTAATTTCCCTGGCATGCCACAATACAAAAACGTTTGCGGGGGAGAGCAGGCACCAGGCGTCGAAAAGCGCTACCAGATCGGGCTGCCAGGGTTGTTCATCGTGCAAATAGTGTTTGGCAAAAAGCTCGATGACTATTGCAGCTTCACATCCAGCGACGTTGATGACAGTGGGTATTCGCTTACGAAGGGTCTCCAATGCCTCTCGCGAGGCTTCCCACATCGGCGAAACGAGCCCGATCTGACAGGGGATATCTAGGCTAAACGCTGGCAGCTGCGTCGATGTCCCAGTTTGGTCAACGAAAGTGCGCAAAGGCGAAATTTCGACGTTCATTGAATGATGACTTTCTTTAGAAGCGCGAGGCTCACAACTTTCACATGAGCGGGAATTCCGTAGCCTGAAAATGGGGCGATTGTTGCGCGCTCAACAGGTCGAATACTCGATGCGAATTGGAGGCTGAATCGTTGCCCTGTGGCTGGATCCAAATAGCGATGGTTTGTTAGCGCCGCAAGCTCATCGCCAATCGATCGTTCCCAAAACACCACTTCAAGAGTGCCATCAGGAGCAAGCTTTTCGAGAGCCTGCGGACCAAAGTTATGCATAGATTCAACCGGCGGAGTTAGTTCACTAATCGTATCGTTGAACGCAGTCAGATAGTCAACCTTAGGATTGATTTGCATTCTCCTAGCGATACCTGCTGCAATCTGCGATTCGGTGACAGAGCGTTCCAAACCTTTTTCGTGCGGCAATGGATACCGCACATATATCTTATCGACCGAGCCCGCTGGCACCGATTCAGCAAATCGCTCGGCCAAGAACTCCCCGCCTTCGGCGCGAAACTTTGCAACCTCCGCCGCATTCGGCATGTGATTGCCCTCAGCCGCAATTACTTTGGCACCGGGATGCTTGCTCGCCAAGTCTCGTGCACTAGCAAGGTCTGGCCCTGCAAACGGTTCCAAGACCACCTGTTCACCAAGCCGCCCCATGCCGTGCTCGGCGCCGAGGGCATTGAGTTCAGCGCGGGCGGTATCGAGTTCTGCTGCAGTTGCACCGGCGTTAAGCTCGGCGCGCGCCGCAGTAGTACCAGCGTTAAGACGCGCGGCCGCAGCAGCGCGTTTGAGCATGGTGGCTTGCTTAAAGGCTTTGGCCACCGCGGCTGCCCCGATAGGCAACGCAACCAGTGCGGCGGCCAACCAAAACAGCGACGGCTCGGCGGCAGCCATCGATTTGGCGCGTTCCAGGTTGGTGTTGGACAGCCCAGCGTGGCTGTTGTAGGAGTTGATCGCCGTGCCTGCGCTGTAAATCGACGCTGCAACGCCAACCAACTCTGCCCCCAACACCAGCGACGCGCCGGCCGATGGAATAGCGGCGATCACCGCGGCGCCAACGGTAACGGCAATCATCGCGTAGTCTTTCCAACCGTGCGAATTCGCCTCGGCGAGCACATCGTGCAACAACCCTGCTTCGATCGAACCGCGCGCGATGCCCATGCGCGTCTGCGCCAATGCGACAACTGGCGGAAGCGTTAGCGGATCCACTTCGCCTTCGAGCTGCATTCGCGTATGCACGATGTTGCCGAGCTTCGGCACCACTACCCGCAACATATTCGTTAGCGCTTGGTCGCCGCCTCTGCTTTGCGCCAGCGCGCCAATATCGCCATCGCGCGCGCCCAAGCGGTATGCGGCCAGCACCGGATGGCGTGCTTCGAGTTCGCGCCAGCGTTGGTCTAACGCTGCACGAGCATGTTGATACGTTTGCCCTGCCGTATTCGTTGGAGCGGATGCGTTGGCGGTGCGCGCACCAGCCGGCGCCACCGGAAACGCCGGCATCGTTGCACTTGGCATAGCGGCCCCAGCGCCTGCGGCCACTTCCGCTTGAGTATCAGTGAGATGCCCTTTCACATGGCCGCGCGCAGCCGCTGCTTTGTTTGCGACGGTGTGAGCCTGCGCAGCGTTACCCCGCTTTGCTGCAGCAACTTGTTGTTCGGCCGCTTGGACCTGCCGATGCAACGCCACCAACTCCGCCGCGGCCGCCGGTAAATCAGCGCGTTGGGTCTGTTGCACACTGGCTCCATGGCCAGCGCCATTGGCAGTCTTGACGAGTGCAGTTACCAAGCTGCCAACCACGGCGTTCCCTTTTAACGCAACGGTTTCACCAACGACGCGTAGCTTTCCAATAGGGAAGTCGCCATATGGCTCAAGTGCACGCACAATGGCTTGCTCGCTTTCATCAAGCAAATCGCGCGCGGCTTTCGCTGCCACCGTTTTAAATTTTGCACGCAGGCTAGCTTGTCGAGCGCCAAGCACTTGCACCATTGCGCCGGCTCGCGCAGCGATTGGGGGCGACTGGCCGGCAACAATCAGCGTCGTGGCGCCAAGCCCGCGCGTAACAATTGAATGGCGGATCCAGCGCTCCATCGCCGATGGATTGGCGGGTATCGCCCAGCTTGCGGCAGCGTTCGCGTTGGCTTGTTGCACGCCTGCGTTAGCGGGAAAGAATGGTTCCAGGGCCGCAGCATCAGGAGCGCCTTGTTTGCCAGCGGCCGCTGCTGGCGATGCAGCACTCGACGACCGCACTGGTACACTAGCCGGGCGCGGGTGCGCCGCACCAAAATTGTTGGGCATCGGCGCAAAATACGCAGCAGCTTCCGGTGACGCGGACGCCGCAGGCAAGCTTAAAGACAAAGCTGGCGCCTGCGGGGACCGCGCAACCGCATGAGCCGTTCCATGGGGCGTAGCCGCACCTTGAAATTTAAGAAGGGTTGCTGCCTGGTAGTAACAGTCGACTGCAATGGCTGGGTTGGCCGACGCTTTGCGCAGTGCAGCTTTCGCAGCACCGTTGGCCGACGCATTGACACGCGCGGTAAGTTGCTCGAATACAGTCTTTAGCAGTGCCTGCGCTTGTCGGCGATCGGTAACCGCAACGGCCAGAATCTCGGTGTATTGCGCAGGCGGAATAAACGCGCACAGTCGATTGGCTATCACAATCGGACTCACGGTCAACGCAAGGAGTTCGGGTGGAAACGTTACGGGCATTTGCGGCGTCGCATCGGGGCCGTGGAGCGGAACCACGGGCGTCGTTGGCACATTGGAGTGATACGTAAGGTTCTGATTATAGGATGGCCACGAACGAGTGCGTCCAACTCCTGCTGCCGCGGTTGCAGACGTAGCGGGTTGCTCGCTGTGCGGCGCGTGCTGCATACGATCGGGCTGACTCGCATGAGGGTCGCGCGCAGTGACCGTTGGTTTAACTTGGAAGCCACCAACATCTTCGTCATTCGAACGCCCCCCGTCGCTCATGGTTCCACCGCTCGCATTGCGCGCCTATCGCGGCGCGCGGAAGCAGGTTGTGTGTTTTTTGAAGTCTGTTGAATGCGGCCGTCATCATGCCCGTGGCCGTCGCGGCCACTATGCCCATCGGTGCCGTGCGGGCCAACGCCGACCGGCTTGTCGCCCACCGGCTTGTCGCCGACGGGTTTATCCAGCGGCTTGCCGCCTTCGCTTTGCAACACCACGTCGATGCGCTCGGTTTTGCCTTCGGCCACCGTCACGTCTTGCACCGCGTTGGTGTAGCCCGCGCGCGCCACCATCACGGTGTGCTTGCCAGGGTACGTGCGGAACGTGGCGTCGGTTTCGCCCACCATCGCGCCGTCGATTTTCACCACTGCG
>JAKQOD010000005.1 GCA_029565465.1 Deltaproteobacteria bacterium | reverse complement strand
CCTGATTTTTACACTGGCAACCGGCCCGAGAAAATGTGGTGCATTGCATAGCACGCGCAAAAGGCGTCGGGCCTGTAGTGCACGCGAGCCCAAAGCTCCCTGGTCTCCGACTTTTGGAACCCCTACGACTACGAGTGTCGTGTGGTTGGGGGCAAGTGAACGGTTGCCTGCGTTGTTGCCTGATGCCGCCGATCATCCTCCGCATGCAGATACAAAGCGGTGGTTTCAAGAGACGCGTGGCGAAGATTCTTCTGAATGAATCGGAGATCCGTTCCCGCATCGGCCTGGTGCGTCGCTGCGGTATGCCGCAGCCAATGCGTCGACGCGCGTCGAAGCACGGCTGCTGCGGCCGGATCGTCGGCATCTCGCGCGTCCGCCGCCCGCAAGAACACATCCTTCACAATCAAATAGATCGCGGTGGGCGTTAAGCACGCGTCATGATTCCCAGCAATCGACATTACCAACGGACTCGCATCATTCGGTGAAATCACCGCCGGCAATCCGCAAAATTCCCGATACCGCGCGTACGCTTGCATCAGCTCCGTACCCACGGGCACGTCTCCCTCAACGCCCCCTTTGCCCAGCACGCGAAGCCACCAATTCCCGCGCCGAAACATTAAGTCCGCCGCGCACGCCTTTGCGGCCTCCGATGCGCGCAAGCCGGTGCCGTGTAAAAAACGCAACAGCCAACGCACCCGCTCAAAATGCTGTCGTTGACGAATCGTTTCTCGCGGCCAACGTTCCACAAAATCCAACACAAACTGCCACGTTGCGTGATCTAGGTAGCGCTCCACCTTCGCAGGCTTGCGGCCAGCCTTACGCCGACGACGCAGCGCCAATGGATTTCCGGCCAGATAGCCGGCCGCAACAAGATAACCAAATAATCCCGACACAATGCCCATCGCGTGGCGCACGCTACCGTGTGCCAACGCGCGTTCGAACAAGCGTCGATTGCTTCCGTGGCGCGGGAGCGCAGGGCTCAACCATTCGTCACCGGGATCACTGAGAAACGCCTCATACGCCAGCAAATCTTCGCGCGTCAAACTCGACAACGCTTTGCCACGTGATCGGGTCGCCCACAGTAGCAACCGTTCGACCTCCTTGCGGTAGCTGCGCAGCGTGTGCGCAGCCTCGGCATATTCGGCAAGCCACGCACTCACCGCCTCGATGTCGCTGGTCGCGTTGAGCTGGCAACGTCCGCTGCGCGATCGGTTGGACCCTTCGCGGCCGTCGAGCAATTCCGGAATCCCGAAGTCGATGGCGCGAGGTGGCGTCGCCGCCGGCGCGAGGGCTGCCGGTGACGCCGGTCCTGCCGTCAACGGTTCCGGAAACGGGGTTTCGCTGTTCACTTTTAGGTGCCCAGAATCTCAGTGATTTTGCAAGGGTGCAAATTGAGGGTACTGGTCATTTTATTTCGATAATGAGAGTTATCGTAAATATTGATTCGTAATAGTTACGCATATAACGTTATACGGCAATATACTTCCGGCAACAGATCGAATTCAACGGTGCCGATATGAGTCGAATCAGCGATACACGAACGCTCACACGGATGGCAGCGGCGAAATTGGTGTCTGCTGGTCACCGCGCGCATGCCATTACAGTGGATCTGATCTACGCAGAGATCAAACAAGGCAGCCGCACGACTATTAACGACGAGCTCAAGCTGTGGAAAGACGAACAGGCAAAGGTCAGCGCACTCAACGCCGC
>JAKQOD010000004.1 GCA_029565465.1 Deltaproteobacteria bacterium | reverse complement strand
GCCGTGTTCGCGCAAGGCCTCGGCGATGAGCCATCGTTCGACCTGATCCATTTGTTCTTTGAGCGTGCCGGGCTTCGGTGCAATGCGTGCGATGGTGCCTTCGATTTTGCGCAGGCGCGGCGATAAGTCGGTCGCTTCGATCCAATGGCCTGGCTCTGCAGCGATCATCAGACGCTGCACTTCGTTTTCGAGTTCGCGAATGTTGCCAGGCCACGCATAGCCACAGAGCACATCCAACGCTTCGGGCGAAAAGCCGGGCAATTCAAGACGATATTCGTTGGCGTAGCGGCGGAGGAAATGCTGTGCCAGCGCCGGGATATCTTCGCGCCGCTCGCGCAATGGTGGCAACTTGATTGGAAACACCACCAAGCGGTAATAGAGATCCTGGCGGAATCGACCAGCTGCCACTTCGGCGGATAGATCGCGGTTGGTAGCGCACAAGATCCGCACATCAACTTGTTTTTCGACGGTTGCGCCAACTGAGCGAATGGTGCCTTCTTGCAAGACCCGCAAGAGTTTTGACTGCAACGTCAGCGGCATTTCGCCAACTTCGTCGAGAAACAGGGTGCCGCCGTCGGCAATTTCGAACAGGCCCTTTTTGTCGCTGTCGGCGCCGGTAAACGAACCGCGCTTGTGCCCAAACAGCTCAGATTCGAGCAAGTTTTCCGGCAGGGCGGCGCAGTTCTGCGCCACAAACATTTTTGATTGCCGCTGGGACTGATGATGGATCGCACTGGCGATCAGCTCTTTGCCCGTGCCGGTTTCGCCTTCGATACAAACCGTAGCACGCGTATCGAGCACCTTTTCGAGTTGGGTCAGCACCGCCTTCATCGCTGGCGAGGTGCCAATGATGTTATCGAATTTGATCTTCTCTTCTTTGCGCCGCAAGTACAGGTTTTCGCCGCGGGCCTTTTCTTCGGCGATCTTGACGCGTGAGAACAACGTTGCGTTATCGATGGCAAGCGCGGCTTGAGAGCTCAACAGCAGCGTTCGTTCGAGATCGGGTTCAGAAAAGATGCCGGCGCTGTGACGGTTGTCAACTTGTAACAAGCCGATGATCTCATCGCCGCGCCACAACGGTACCGCCAGCATCGACAGGATTTTGCCGCCCATGATCGACTCAGATGACGACAGTTCTTCTTGGGCGTTGGCGGTGAGCAAGCCAGCGCGGGCTTGCAGCACTTTACGCAAGACGGCTCGCGACGCGCGTACGGGATCGGCGGATTCGCGAATCGTCCCTCCCACGCCACTGCGGACCTTCGATACCGCCAGCACAAAACGGTCCTTGTTGTCCTCGGCGCGCAGCAAAATTGCGACGTTGGTTGCGCGCGGCAACAATTCGAATACGGCTTCGGTGCAGGCTTCGAGGACGGCAGCAGGCTCAAGCCGCGCTTGCAAACGTTGGACTACTTGATAAACCGCAACCGCACGCGCCGGATCGCTCTGCGACACCGCAGGCAAGTCGACGATCGAGCGCGAGGCGAACAGCCGGCTGCTGAGGGATTCATCATCGTCTTCATCATCAACGTCGCCGTTGGCCGCGAGTGCAGCGGTTGCCAGTACGCGGATGCGAACCGGCGTGCGCGCATCGCCCAACACCAAAACGTCGTCGGGCAACAGTGTCATTTCCCATTGGTTTTGTGGGCCCAACACAATGAGCTGACCGCGGCGTTCGATCGCTGACCCGTTGGTCGATTGCAGATCGCGATAAACGGCTTGCCCGGTTTCGATAATGAGCTGGCCGTGTTCGCTCGACAGGTGAGTGTCCGACAGTACAATATCATTGCTTGCCGCCCGTCCAATCGACGTAATTGCGGACGTCAATGCATATCGCTGTTGGAGTGAAGCTCCATTTTCAACACGTAATGTAATCACGGGATCTTTTCACGGGCGTTAGCCACTTCGCGCCCAATGTTGGCGTTATACTCTAAGGCAGCCTCTCATGTCAGCTTTGGCCAAAGTCATCATCCTCGATTCCGATCCGTTGGCCGGAGCGCAGTTAGCTTGGACGTTGGGGCGGGTCGGCTTGACCGCAACCGTGATGCCCCTCACGGTTGCGACCAGCACTATCACCGACGCCGTCAATGCTGGCGTCCAAGCGCTTGTCCTCGGTGATCACAAGCGCGCGATGCTAGAAACGGTGGATCGCGCCGACCCTAAGCCTTTGTTAGACCGCACCCGCGAAATACGCAATGCGCTGACTGCGGCGGGGCTGGCCTCTGCCATGGTTGTCGTCGGTGAAAAGGTTCGCCGTGGCGATGCCGAAGCCGCCGGTGCTACCGAAGCAATGACCCACCCACTGCATAGCCGCGACGTCGGCATGGTGCTCAATTTGCTGCTCAACGAGCAAGGCAAACCGTGGAGTGGCAATCTCGGCGATACCGCTAGCGTGTATCGCTTGATGCGCGGTTTGTGTGCGGTTGGGCGCAGCGGCGTGCTCAGCATGATGCGCGGCCTCCGCCGCGGTGAAATCCGCTTTTACCACGGTGAAATCACGTCGGCCCAAGTTAGTCTCACCCATGGCCAGGCGGCGCTGCATCAGCTGCTACTTTGGACCGACGCAAAATTTGAGTTCCGACGGGAAGATGTGGTGCGTCGCCAGCAGATCCCGCTGAGCATGGCCGACCTCTTCGCCGAAGCGCAACGCTTCTTGGATCGCATGCACGACGCTTCCAGTGGCTTATCGCCCGCGGATCGGCTTGAGCGCGACGAAGCCAAAATGGCTGAATTAGGGCCGACGGTGCCCAAACCAGTAAGCGAATTGCTGCGCTTGTTCGATGGCAACCGAACGTTGGCTGACGTGCTGGAGGATTCGCCGTATCGGCAGTTCGAGACCTTGCGTGTCACATTGCGCGGCGTTGAAGCTGGCATTTTACGGCAAGTGGCGACCGAAAAGCCAAAGGCGACGTGGCGTGCGCTGTTGGCCATCGAGGAATGGTTGGTTGGCATCGACCGCGCTTCGGCGCAACAACGTGTGATGGCGTTGGCCAGCGAAACGGATACTGGCAAGCATCAACTGCCGACCAACAAGAAGCACAAAAAGAAACGCCGCGCACGGACACAAGGGCAAGGCATGCCGCTTAACGTTGAGCCATCGCCGCCGTCGCCGACGACGATTACCTGGGGCGATTTGGTGCCACGCGAATCGCAATATGAAATCGAAGCCGTTTCGCAAGTCGTGCCGACCGCGGAAGTCTCGGGCGAAATTGCGTTGCGGGCCGCTCCTTCGTCGCGCGCCGCTGACCGGGAAGGTTTAGAAACCCAGCTTGATAGTGGCACTCGCCAACGGGTGTTTGTGGCCGACTTAGCTAACGAATTGCCCGTTGAAAAGTCAGGTGAAATCAAAGTTGCGCGGCAGCCGCTCGAAGCAGGTCGGCCGGTCGATACCACCGTTTTTGTCGCTGACGCCGAAGTTGCCCGCACGAGCGCTATGCAAGCGGCTGCAGCCCAAGCTGCTCGACCCGTTACCAAATCGCCCGCGACGCCAGCAGCGGCCCAAGATGCCAATCTTGTTGCTGCGGTTAGCCAAGAAGCTAGCAAGTTGGCGCGCGATTTCACCGACGACGAAGAGCAATTTTTTTCGGCCGGTAACGCGGTTGCTTCCCCGCCGCCCAAAGCGTTGGTTGCAACTGATGAGTTTGCGGATCTCGACGAGGGCTATGAGCACCAGTCGTTTTGGGACCGGCTGTTGGGCAAAAAGCCCAAACGGCGCTAGCGTGCCGTTCACTTGCGAAGCTTGACAGTGACTGGCACGTTGCCGCTGGCCTTAACGCGAATCGTTTTGGTTGCCGCTTGGTGACCGGCCGCACGGAACACCAACGTATGGGTGCCGAGTGCAAGGTCGATATTCAACGGCGTCCGCCCGAGATTGCGCCGCCCTTCAAACACTTCGCTTGCCGGCGTGGCGCGCAGCGCAACCCGACCGACGGCAACCCCATCACTGGACAGTGGCTTAAGTGCAATGGTGAGGCGCGTAACTTCGCCTAGCACTGGAACGATGGGTTGTTCGTAACGTTCGTAGCCGGGGAGTTCTAGCACCAACAGTTGCTGGCCGCCCTGCGTTTCGAACCGCGCCGGGGTTGTGCTGGTCCGATCGCCCAGTATCACTTGGGCGCTGCTTGGTTCGCTGGTCACTTCAACCACGGCAACATCGGGCGACGTTGGTGGCATGTCATTCGCTGCATCGGGCCGCAGCAACGTATGCGTCGGGGCCGGTGCGGCGTCGACTGGTGTGGTTGGCGCCGCATCAATTGGCGGTGGCTGCACCGGCGCGGCATCAACGAGCAGCGCAGCGTCGGGGGCCCCACGCTCGTTTTTCTCAGCGCTGCCACAGGTACGCGCCACAATCACACCAAAAATCGCTGCCGCGACGCCGGCCGCAGCCCATGGCCACCGCCGTGGTCGTAGTGCGCGCGGCATTCGTCGTTCGCTAGGCCGTTCGCTGAAAAGATCTGGTGGCCGCTCGCTAGCGCGTTCGCTTGGGCGTTCGTGTGGCAACGCGAGCTGAATCGTTGGTGCCACTGGCGTTACCACGGGTACCGGGGCATCGTATGTTCGCGCAGGTCCTGTCGTTGAACTGCGAAACGGTGGCGGTACCGATGACTGCCCACGCCGAATCGGCGCGACCACTGCAGGCGCTTGTGCCAAGGCTTGCGGCCGCTTCACATCAATGGGCATGCCTGGCAAGCGGCGCGGCCCGCGCTGCAGGGGCGGGTCGCCGTCTTCGCGCCGGCGTTCTACCGTGTCGTCGAATTCCGCGGGATCATTAGGCTGGAAGACTCCAGTGCGGGCCATTTCCTCGGACAAATCTCCGGGCTGGTGTTTCGGAAGTTCCGCGGGTTGCATTGGCGCGAGCGCGACCGGCGGCACCACGCTGGGCCGTTTGCGCAATGGTTTGGGCGAGGTTGGTAATTCCGCAAAGGTGAAATGGGCCGGATCGTCATCGTCATCGTCGTGGCGCTTCGGTGCACCTGGGATGCCAGCGAGCGGACCTTTGCGTGTTTCACTCGATGGTCCAGCCCGCAATACACGTAGCGCATCCGCAACCGAAACTGCGCCGGTTGGTGGCCCCGCCATCGTACGCGGCCCTGCGACGGTATGTTCGGGGTTGGCATGCGGTGCGACATTGCCAACGATGTCGTCATCATCGTCGGCGTCATCGGAGTTATGGGTTGGCGGCAGCTCGCGCGAAATCCATGCGCCCAACTGCATGGCGGTTGCCAATTCGGGCGACGCTTTGACATACGCTTCGAGTGCCTGGGTGAGGTCGGCCGCGGTTGCACGACGGTCGCGATCCACTTCCATGGCCCATGCCAAAGCTTGTGACAGCGGAGGCGGAATGCTGGGGACGATAGTTTCAACCGCTGGAAATTTGCCGTCGCGAATCGCCCGCATCGCTGCGCCTGGATCACCACGTTCGACCAACGGGCGGCCGGTCGCGAGTTCCCACAGCACGATCGCCAATGAAAAAACATCCGAGCGCCCATCAAGCTGTGCGCCAGTCGTTTGTTCCGGCGACATATAGGTGAACTTGCCTTTCACCGTCCCCGGATTGGTGCGCTGGTCGCTGATTTCAGCCGCTTTGGCGATGCCAAAATCCACGATTTTCGCGCTACCACTGTACGACACTAAAATATTGGCTGGCGAAATATCGCGATGCACCAGGCCAAGCCGGCGGCCGTTCTCGTCGGTGATTTGGTGGGCGAAATGTAATGCGCTGGCAGCGTCGGCGCCGATGCGCGCAAGCAAGCCCCAAGGCATGGGCCGGCCCGCTGTGATCGCCGCAATCTGGCCAGCATGCACACCGTCGACAAACTCCATGGCAATGAAATAGTCATCGCCGTTTTTGCCGAACTCATAAATGTGCACGATGTTTGGATGATTGAGGCTGGCTGCAAGCCGCGCTTCTTCCAAAAACATTTTGAGAAACTCACGCGAGTCGGCCAAGTGCGGCAGAATCCGTTTCACCGCGACGCGACGATCGAAGCCTTCTAGGCCTCGTTGCTTCGCCAAAAACACTTCGGCCATACCGCCTCGTGCGATACGACGCAGCAAAGTGTATTGGCCAAACGGTATGCCGCCGCCGGCGCTCATGGCCCCCACTCTATGCGAAAACCCGGCGCTATGGCATGGTGCGTTCTACTTTTGCGCATTCGAACTGTGCGGATACTCGCCTGGTCGCGCATACAAGGGATGAACCGTGCGACGGTTGTCTAGCCAACGTGGGTCGTCATCGGCAATTTTCCCTGCGACACATTGTGCACGTAGATCTTTTTCAATCGGGGTGAGCTTGTGTACTTCGCTCATCAAGAAATCGGCACATTTTTTGTACAGAGTTGGCCGCGGCTTCTCACCCAAAAAGCGTGAGTAGTCGATAGGAGGCCCGAAAACCCCAATGATTGGCCTAATGCGGCGTGCATCAGGATGCCAGTTGAACTTCGAATCGCCCAAAAAGTCGTTCGAAATTCCGTTTACAAACATAGGTATAATCGTAGGTTGGGCCAGCAGTGCCATCTTGCCGGCGCCAGGTTGAGCAGGCAAAAACGTGTACGGGTCTTCGCTTTTATTGCGGGTGCCTTCGGGGTGCAGCCCAATCACGTTTCCTGGCGTGCGCAACATCTCAACGATTTTGTCTAACGACTCATCGTTTTGGGCGCGTCGTTCGGTCTGCCGATAAATCGGTGGGTACATCGACCCGCCGCAGCAGAAATAGTTCACGAAAATGCCGGCTGGATGGTCATAGAAGAAGTTCGACCGGACCGGAAAATTGAGCTGTCGTGCCCACGGGGCAGGGCCCATGTAACAAGCTAACATTAAAGAATAAAGATCGAAAAAGCTGCGGTGATTGGCAACGAACAAAACCCCACGTTCGGGATGCAACGCCAAGATTTCGTCCAACCCGGACGTTAACATCCGGCGGGCGATGACCTGGCGGACCCACGCATAGGAAAACGTACGAAGCGTCGAGTTCTGGACCCAGCGGCCCGGCTTGGTTTCGTTAAAACCGCGAGCAATTTTGGTGGCCACGCGCTCCCATAGTTCCATGGGGGCGCCAGGCTTGGGTGTTTCTGGCGGATTGGCCATGGGCCCTTCTAGCACAGCACTTGCCCAAGCCCGCTAAATCAAGCGCAAAACCGCGAGATCTTTAAATGCGTTGCAACGAAAAAGCCCGGCCTAGGCGCATTGACCCGGGGGCCGGTGCCCCGTATTTTCCGCCCCGTTCCCCAGCGTAGGCTGGTTCGCCCCATCTCGGGCGGTTCGAAAGGCAACACCCTGATGTCACTGCAATTCTCGGCAGATGCCACAAAAAAAATCGCTGCACTCTGCGAACGATATCCAAGCAAGAAACCCGTTGTGCTTGCAGCGTTGCACCTTGCGCAAAAAGAATTCGGTCACCTCAGCGATGAAGCGCTGCAAGTGGTGGCCGCAACCTTGGACTTGCCATACGCGCACGTCTTTGGCGTCGCGACGTTTTATACGATGTTCCGTCGAGAACCTGGCGGCAAAACGACGATTCGCGTGTGCACCAACATCTCGTGCATGTTGCGTGGCGCATATGACGTTATGGAGTCGTTCGAAGGCAAACTCGGCCTCAAAAAAGGTGAAAGCAACAACGACTTTTCGCTGGTCGAAGAAGAGTGCATTGCTGCATGCGCCAATGCACCAGCCGTGTTGTGCGGCACCAAATATTATCTCGACGTTGAAGCCAATCAAGTGAGCGGCATCGTCGACGAATTGAAACGGAATCCGAAGCCAGAATCGGAGGTTGCGTAAATGTCGACTCTAGAACGGCCCGCCTCATGGAAAGAGATCAAGGGCTACGGCGTCAAGGTTGTGTCATCGCGCTTCGGCGACGAACAAGCCAAAACATTGGCCGGTTATGAACGCACCGGTGGTTATCAAACCCTGCGCAAAGCATTGGCGATGCGCCCGGATGATATCGTTGCAGAAGTCAAAGCATCAAACCTACGCGGCCGCGGTGGCGCAGGTTTTTCGACGGGGATGAAGTGGACGTTTGTGCCCAAAGACGCCAAAGCGGTGCACTTGGTGTGCAACGCCGA
>JAKQOD010000001.1 GCA_029565465.1 Deltaproteobacteria bacterium | reverse complement strand
CGGCGGCGGTGGCTAACAACGCACCTGCCGCCGGCAAAAAATCAATGGTATGGATTGTCGTCGGCGTGATTGCGATCGTGGGGCTTGCAGCGTTGGCCTACGCCAAGTTAGCAGGTGGCGGCAAGCCAAACGCTGCGCCGCCCATGACGCAGCCGACCCGCGCGATCGACGCTGCTCCACCGCCCGATGCGCCGGTGGCCGCCAGTGCGGCGGACATCAAAAAACAAGCGCTGCAAGTCTTGGCGCAGTTGATGGATGCTAGTGCACCGCGCGTACAACGGGTTGCGGCCGCTGCGTTGGCTCGCACGGGCGATGCCAAAGCGATCGCAAAACTGCAAGCGTTGATTGCCACTGAACAACTTGCGCTGGCAAAACTTGAGATGTCGTACGACATCGCGCGTGGCGGTGACAAATCGGGCCGGGCGCTGCTGCAACAAGCGCTGACGTCGACCCGCCGAGACGAAAAAGGCGATGCCGCGACGCTGTTAGTTAAGCTGCACGACCCCAGTGAGACGAAAGCTGTGGCAACGCTGACTGAGTTTTTGAGCATTAGCCAAAGTCGCCTTAGCGCAGCCGAAGCGTTGGCATCGATGAAGAATCCCGCCGCCATAAAGGTGCTCGACGACATCGCCGCCGACAAAACCGTACCTGCCGACCAACGCAATCGGGCGATTATTGCGTTGGCACATGCGGGCCGGCGCGATGTGATTCCACAATTGACCAAATTGCTCACCGACGGCAGCTTCAATGCGTCGGCAGCGATCGCCCTCGCTGCACTCGGCGATGCCTCGGCTGCGCCGGTATTGCGCGACCAACTGCGCATCGCTTCCTTGCAAGTGGAAGCCGCACGCAGCCTGCGCAAATTGTCGGCTGACGTACCGCCCGCCACCCTGGCACAGCTCGCTGAAGCCATGGGCGGCGATAAGGACACCGCACGTGCCGGTGCAGCTGAAGCCGTGTTGCTACTGACCGGCGACGCGGCGTGGGCTGATTTCGAGTAATACCCGTCGTTGACATTTCGTCGCAGTCGGGCCATAGCTGCCTCGATTATGGCTACAACTACCCCTGCATCGCAGCGCATTTATTTTGTGTCGCTCGGCTGCCCTAAAAACCAAGTCGACACGGAACTGATGCTCGGGCAGGTCAACGCTGCGGGCCATTCATTGGTCGATTCCCCCGACGACGCTGACGTTATTGTCGTGAATACTTGTGCTTTCATCGACGCCGCCAAAGAAGAAAGCGTCGATACCATTCTCGAAATGGCCGAGTACAAAAAACAAGGCAAAGCCAAAACCGGCGCTAGCAAGCTGGTGGTTACCGGCTGCTTGGCGCAGCGCTACTCAGCTGATTTGGCCAAAGATATCCCCGAAATCGACCACATCTTAGGTTCGGCCGATTTCCAGTCCTTAAGCAAAGCGCTGGCACTCGGCGTGCCCGAAGCGACCACGCCAAGCGGCGCCAAAAAGAAGAAAAAGGCCCTGCCGGTCGTGCAGGTTTCTGATACGCCGGAATACATCTACAACCACGATACCCCGCGCGTGCGCATTGGCGCCATGCATTCGGCCTACGTGAAAATCGCCGAAGGTTGTGACCGGCCTTGTTCGTTTTGCATTATTCCGAAGCTGCGTGGCCCTCAGCGATCGCGCAGCATCGACGACATTGCCCAAGAAGTTATTGCATTAGGCAAAGCCGGCGCGGTTGAAATCAATTTGATTGCGCAAGATCTTACTCGCTATGGCTGGGATCAAGGCAGCAATGCCGAATCGCGGCAGACCTTGGCGCAACTGGTGCGGCGGTTGGGCAAAATCGACGAAGTTTCGTGGATTCGCTTGCACTACACGTTCCCGAGCGCCTTCGATAACGAGCTGATCGACGCCATCGCGAGTGAACCAAAGATCGTCAAGTATATCGATGTGCCACTGCAACATATCAGCGACGCAATGCTCAAGCGCATGCGGCGTGGCCATAGCAGCCGAGTGACACGCGAACTAGTGAAAACATTGCGAGCGCGCATCGACAACGCAGTGTTGCGGACGACCTACATCGTTGGTCACCCCGGAGAAACCGACGAAGAATTCGAAGAACTGTGTGAGTTCGTCGCTGAGTCGAAATTTGATCGCGCTGGTGCATTTACCTATTCGGTGGAGCCCGGCACCACCTCTGCGATGTTGCCTGGCCGCGTCGATCCCGAGGTCGCGGCCGAACGCCAAGCGCGCTTGATGGAGATCCAACGCCAGATCAGCCGCGACAAACACGAAGCGATGGTCGGCAAAGAGATCCAAGTGTTGGTCGAAGGCGAATCGTCGGAATCCGAGTACTTGCTCGAAGGCCGCTGGTACGGCCAAGCACCCGGCATCGACGGTGTGACGTATCTGACTGACGCACCGGCGATCGGCAACGTGCAACCTGGCCAGCTCGTGCGCGCGCGGGTAACGCAGGCGTCGGATTATGATATCGCTGCAACGCTAGAAGTTTAGGTGCGTGCTTGGTCGGGGAAGGCCCGATCCATCGCGGCAACATCGGGCGCTCCGCTTGGCGGCCCTCACGGAGTGGGTGGGTGCTAGTGCGATGAAGGCCCGATCCAGCGCGGCCACGTCGGGCGCTCCGCTTGGCGGCCCTCACGTAGAACCACTACGCTGCGGTCCGGTTCTCGCGCCGCGCGCCTCGGGCCTTTAGCCCGACCTCATGCGTTCGAGCTTGAACAGTGAAGGTCCGTGGTCGTGGTCGTGGCCGTGGCCGTGGCTGTGTTCGGGCTGTGGCTGTGTTCGGGCTGTGGCTGTGTCCGTGGCTGTGTCCGTGCTCCTGGTCGCCAGTAGATCGACTGGTCGTGGCTGTGGTGAATCCAAACGCTCAATTCTTGGGTGCAGGATCAAGCGAAGATGCGGCAAATGTCAGCCTCAGCCCCTTGAGCAAGAGGACTCGCCCCATAGCCTGCCGATGAGTTGCTCTTGAGCCAAGATCATGACCTGCTTTGATTCTGCATTCTCAAGCACGAGCTCTTCGACAGCGTCATCGTTTAAATCGGTGACCGCAATGACGGACCATGCACCGCTGCCGTCACCGGCTGCTTTAATGGACTGTTCAGCACAAGGTGCGATTTTCGAATCCCGAGTCGAATGTATAGCGGGGAAGGCAATCAACCGAACTGAGTTCCCTTCCTTTAGCTCAAACAGCAAGTCCCCTAGTTTGACGTAACCTCTATCGGAACTGAAATCAGCCGTCTTCCAACCATGCAATGACAATGAAACGGAGTCTGGCTGTCGCAGTTTTGCGAGCGTGAGAATTTGCTGAAGTTGCGCAATCGACGTCGTTAGCTCTTCGCTCGAGTGAACCAATTGCAACTTGCTCGAGTTCCACAAGACAACACTATTGCGGTGCAGTGATTCCTTCCAATTCGCGCGAACGGCGCCAACAATTACGACACCGCTGACTTTCTTGTGAGTGCCTCGGGGCAGCTCAGCGCGCAGATCATAGTCGTAGTCGGCTGCCTCGGGAAAGTTCACCTTGACCAACCGCCCGGCGATTGGCCACTTTCCGGCATTGTGCAACATTACTTGTTGTGGAAGGACGCAGGCCTCCGGGGCAAGCCACTCGTGGGTAACTGGATTTGCGCACGCGGCGATACCAAACTCACCGCGCACAGCACCTCCAAGCAGAAGTGCCGTCCGCGGTTCGGGCGTAGCAGCAGGACTCGGAGCAGGCGATGCCTTCGCCAGCGCAGGAATGCCGCAGAAGAGCGCAACGAGCACCTTGAGTTTCATCGTCATAGTTAAACATGCAGATCGATGCCGCGCCACTACGGTGCGTCGGCCGTGTTCGTGTAGCAAATTGTCGCCGCTCAGGGCGCCAGTGTTACCGCGAATGCATCAGTGCAGCTTCCCTCGGTGAAGCGTTAACTTGGTGATACGCGTGGTACGTTGCCGCGCAGAGAAAATTGCCGCGGAGGCCCGCGGATGGGCCGCCGTCGGCTCACCACGCCGACGAGTGCGGTTGATGAACGTGCGGTTGATGAACGGAAACCTCCCAGATGCTAACGAGGGCGCGGGTTGGCGCTTCGTACGCACGCTCTGCTGTTGGCAGCGCAGCCGCGGGCGCGCTGCGGGACAAACAGTTGCGCTGCGCCGCCCGTCGGCGCGAACGAACTTTCGTGGCGGCGCGCACCATTGTGATTGGGCAAGATGTGCGGTGGAAGTCGAGCTAGTTCGTGGGCGCGAGGGTTGGTTGCCGTGGCGTGGGTGGGTTGCCGCATCGCGGGTTGGTTGCCGTGGCGCGGGTTGGTTGCTGTGGCGAGGGTTGGTTGCCGTGGCGTGGGTTGGTTGCCGTGGCGCGGGTTGGTTGCCGTGGCGTGGGTGGGTTGCCGCATCGAGGGTTGGTTGCCGTGGTGTGGGTTGGTTGCCGCGGCGAATGCCGCTTGGAATCGCGAAACCGCGGCGGTCATCCAAAGGTCCATCCACATTTTTATAAAAAAGGTTGACCATGGCCTCGCGAGTCTATATATTGGCCTAATCAAAATGAGCGTGGCGAAGAAAAAGCGGGGGATGGTTCAGCTAGGGTTGGAGCTGCCGCCGCCAGCGATGAAACATGGTGGTGCGCGCGAAGGGGCGGGGCGCAAGCGCAGCTCGAATGAGCAGCCTCATCGGCCGCGAGAAAAATTCACCAAGCGCTGTCCCGTGCAAGTCACGCTGAAGATGAAGCCGGATATCAAGAATCTGCGTCGGCGCGATGTGTATCGAAAGATTGAGGATTGTCTGCGCCAAGCCGCAACCCGCGCCGATGCGCCGATCTGCGATTTTTCCGTGCAAGGTGATCACGTGCACATGCTGGTCGACGCTGCGAACAACAAAGCACTCACCAGCGCGGTGCGCGGCGTATCGATTCGCGTGGCGCGGGCGATTAATAAATTCTGGGGCCGCAAAGGCCGCGTATTCAACGACCGCTATCACGCGCGACTGCTGCGTT
>JAKQOD010000975.1 GCA_029565465.1 Deltaproteobacteria bacterium | reverse complement strand
CGCGCGCATCCGACGCAAAGCCCTGCGCGATTCACAAGCGGTGTAGCAGCGCCGCAGCTCAGCCGACGACGCGGTTACGGCCGGCGTGCTTGGCGCGATACAGATTCTCGTCGGCAAGCTTGATGAATTGCAGCGGGTCGATGTCTTCGCCTTCGGCGGTGTGCAAGCCGATCGAAACTGTCACCGACAGAGTGTCGCCTTCGTATTCGAATGGCGACTCGGCCACGATGCGACGCACTTGCTCTGCAAAGATGCGTGCGCCAACCAAATCGGTTTCGGGCAATACGCAGGCGAATTCTTCACCGCCGTAGCGCGCTAACAATTCTTCGCGCCGAATACGGACCAACAAGCGGCGCGACATTTCGCGCAACACGTAGTCGCCGGTGAGGTGGCCATGGCGGTCGTTGATTTGTTTAAAGTGATCGATGTCAAACATCAGCAACGACAGCGAGCGGTGATAACGCGCGCAGCGTGCGATTTCACGCTCAAGAAATTCCAAGAAGTAGCGTTTGTTATGGGCGCCGGTCAGCGCGTCCATAATCATCATCTTGTGAATTTCTTCGTGGTACGACGCTTCGATGCCGTTGCCGGCGAGGAACTTAAAAATGGCCGCGCCAATCTTTACTAGGTCACTGTCGCGCAAACCAGATACGGTAATAGGCTTGTCGTTGACATACGACCCATTGGTCGATTGCATGTCTTCGATGTTCCAGGTGTCGCCTGACCGAAACACGCGCGCGTGCCGCCGCGACACCGAATCTTTGTCGACTTGAATGTCACAATCGGCACCGCGCCCAAGCACAACTTCGTTGCGAGATAGCGGAAACCGTTTGCCCATATCGGGACCGGCTGGATAGATCAAAACCAAACACGCTTCGCCGCCGTCAATCTTAGGTTTGACTTCGGAGACTTTGGTAATCCGTGTTTTCCACTCACTCATGAGTTAACCGATAGCTCCCCACCGCCAGGATCGCACAGTACGGTTGCTCGCGGCTACCTGCATCAGCCTAGATCTAATCGCCCGGTTCTCGATCTGTCAATGTAAGCCACGGTGTGATAACGCCGCTATCTATGCCCAAGGCGTTATCAACCCCGCCCGCCGATGTGGCGGTCATGGTGATTCATGGGTTCACTGCTACGCCGTACTCGGTGCAATACCTCGCCGACAAATTGGCTGAGCGCGGCCATCCGGTGAGCACCCCGACCTTGCCTGGCCACGGTGGCCAACCGTCTGATCTCGACGCGATCCACTGGCAAGATTGGGCAAATGCCATCGATATTGAATTCGAGCGCCTCGCACGCCAACACCAACGCGTGGCAGTTGTAGGCCAATCGCTTGGCGGATTGTTGGCCCTGCATTTGGCCGCCAAACGCGACGACGTTGCTGCCGTGGTTTCGTTGGCGGCGCCCTTGTGGCTCGAAGGCCTTGGCAAGCGGGTCGCCAGCGCAACCGGACCGGGCGGCTGGTTACAACGTGTGCCGTGGGTGCCCAAAGTTGGCGGCGTCGACGTGCGCGACAAAACCATCAAGCACAACGAGCCCGGCTACCAACGCATTTCGACCAAAGGTTTGGCGCAACTGGTGGCGTTCATGCGCGTCGTCGACGGCGAACTTGAATCAATCCGAGCGCCATTAATGGTGATCCATTCCCAACAAGACCACACCGCGCCGATTGCGTGCGCTATGCGGGTTGCGTCGGGTGGCCGAGCACGGCGGCTGCGCGTATTGCAACACAGCTATCATTTGATCGCGGTGGATGTCGAACGGGATGACGTGGTTGCGGAGTGTGTGCAGTTTTTCGACGACAATATCTGACCACAGCGAACGCTGGCCTCCGCTAGCGAGTTTTGCGATGGCCTGTTAGGGTAGCCCTCATGCGGCATGTCATCGCAATCGATCAAGGCACCACTGGCACCACGGTACTCATCATCGACGAAAAGCTGTCGGTCCAAGGTCGCGGCTACCAAGAGTATCGGCAGATCTATCCGCAACCTGGCTGGGTCGAACACGATCCCAACGACATCTGGAACTCAGTGCTTGCAGCGTTGGCGGCAGCACTCAAAGCCAGCGCAATCGAACCGTCGTCGATCGCTGCGATTGGCATCACCAACCAACGGGAAACGTCGCTGTTATGGGACCGGCGCACCGGCGCACCGGCGCACAATGCGGTCGTTTGGCAAGATCGGCGCACCAGTGACGCTTGTGCAGCGCTCAAAGCTGCCGGCCACGAAGCGCGGGTCAAAGCGACGACGGGGCTGACCCTGGATCCGTATTTCTCGGGCACCAAAGTAAAATGGATGCTCGACAATGCTGGTTTGCGCAGCCGGGCCAATGCTGGCGATCTGGCGTTTGGCACCGTCGATAGTTACTTGATCTGGAAACTTTCGGCTGGCCATGGCCACGTTACCGATGTGACCAATGCATCGCGCACACTGTTGCTCGATCTAAATTCACGGACCTGGTCCGATGAAATGCTTGCCCTGTTCGACGTACCACGCAGCATCCTGCCAACCGTGATTCCGTCGTCAGGGGTTTGCGAAACAACCCGTGGCGTGCCGGGCTTGCCAGATGGCATTGCGATTGCGGGCATTGCAGGTGACCAACAAGCGGCGCTGTTTGGCCAAGCCTGCTTCGACGCTGGCGCAGCCAAATGCACGTATGGCACGGGTGCGTTCATCTTGATGAACACCGGCGATAAGCCGGTGGCTTCAACCAGCGGCCTTTTGACGACGGTGGCGTGGCAACTCGGCAGCGGCGAATTGCGCTACGCACTCGAAGGCTCGGCGTTTATCGCGGGGGCTGCCGTGCAGTGGATGCGCGACGGTTTGGGCTTTTTCTCGTCGGCGGCGGAAGTTGAAGCGCTGGCGGCGTCGGTGCCCGACTCGGGTGGGGTGGTGGTTGTGCCGGCGTTCGCGGGGCTTGGCGCGCCACACTGGCGGCCGGAAGCGCGCGGCATTATCACCGGGCTCACCCGTGGCACCACGCGCGCACATATCGCACGCGCAGTGCTCGAAGGCATTGCGTTGCAAAACGTCGATATCCTACGCGCTATGGAACGTGATTCCGGGCGTGCACTGACGGTGCTCAAAGTCGACGGTGGTGCAGCAGCGAACAACCTGCTCATGCAGTTTCAAAGCGATGTGCTCGGCGTTGAAATTTCGCGCCCCGAAATCGTTGAAAGCACCGCGATGGGCGCAGCGTTTTTGGCCGGCCTCGGCGTTGGCATTTGGCAAAAGCCCGACGAGATTCGAGCAGCGTGGCGCGAACAACAGCGTTTTTTGCCGAGCGCCGATCGGACGGCGGCTGCCGCACACATCGCTCGCTGGCACGACGCAGTCGCCAAAGCGTAAAACCGCCCGCGCGTTACTGTTGGGTGATCGCGAACACGTTGCTCATCACCGCACGTGCTTTATTCAGCTCGGTGCCCGCTCGAAACTCAAGCTTGCCGAAGTCGTTATCCAGCTGCGAAAAATCAACGTTATCGATCAGTGCCCGAAAGTTCGCTGTAATGTGAATGATCTGACCATTGTCCGGCGTCAGCTCGACTGAAATCGGCAGCGTTTGCGAATAAACAATCGAATCTTCAAGCTCGTACGGGTACCACGTGCCATTTACCAACGCGCGGCCTTCAAGTTTGAACGAGTTAGAAGCATCGCCGTCCAAGCGCGTTTTGACAGCGGTGTAGGCACCGAGGGGCGCTTGCGAAAATCGCACATCGCTGGGCACGCCCCCATCTTCCCATTCGAGACGAAATTGCGCCTTGTTGGTGCGTGAATCATCTGGCGCGCTATCGCCAACCATCCGTAGCGACTTCACCCTCAATTCAATTTTGGTAAGCTCCCGATCGCTTGCCAGATACGGAAATTCACCGGAGAGGTGCCACTTGACCGTCAACCCTGGCGCCGTAGGCACGGCGTCCACCGCCGCATCCGGGCTTGCAGCGCTAGGCCCACATGCCGTCAGCAGCGCTGCTGCAGCGAGCACGCTACGTGCATAGCGGGCTGGGGTATGGTTTAGGCTCCTCATCGCGTCGTTCGTATTAGTACCTATGCAATGAGAATACCATCCTTATCCCATCGCGACATGAGCAACCCAGCCAGATCATTGTGCACTTCTTGATGCACTGTGCATAGATTGTACAGCTGTGGCCAGCTGACCCCTTAATCGCTATAAAAGTTATGACTACTGAATTCACCATAGATGCCCTCACCATGTCGGTGGTGTGGACCCAACCCGGGGCCACCTCCGTTTTGCTCGTCGCACACCAAGAGGGGACCGACAGTTCGAAAGTCATCCGGTTAGATGGCGATACCGAGGTTACGGTTGGCCGATCGCGGCAAGCGACCATTGTGGCCGACCACGAAAAAGTCTCCCGGTTACACGCCAAAATCGCCCGCCATGGCGACCGCGTGACGGTGCGCGACCTGGACAGCCGCAATGGCACGCTGGTGAATGGCCAAAAGATCACGAAAGAAACCGAAGTCCGCAGCGGTGATGCAATAGCGGTTGGACCGGTCGTGATCGTGGTGACGATGGCGTCCAAGCTCAAGCGCGGTACCGCGATTGTTGAACCCGACACCTATGAAGGGCGGCTGCGTGCAGAAATCGACCGAGCCCGGCGTTACCAACGTCCAGTATCGGTTGCCGCCATGACGGTGACCGGTAATG
>JAKQOD010000538.1 GCA_029565465.1 Deltaproteobacteria bacterium | reverse complement strand
ATAACATATGATTATAGCCACCAATGGATGGAGCCAACTGACTCCACTTGGTGGCCACAGTCCTCGCCACATGACTTCAAACGACGATGAATCAATGAATTGAAAAGATATCTACGGTTGCGCGCGCCGTGCCGCAATCGCGACTGCATCGCTGCTGTGAGCCGTCAAATGGGCTGCGGTCACCAACGCTAGTGAGCGGGCAACGCTATCGATCGCAGCATCAATGTTGGTCACACCTAGCGTTGCGATCAGTGCGTCGTCATCGTGAATCACAAAGTGGTCAAGCAATGCTGTAACCGCGACGATCGCAGCGCGACCATCTTGTTCCTGAATGCCGAACATAGCGCTCAACACAGGTGCCCATCGTGCGTTTGAGTTTGCGACATGGCCTTCGCTGCGTTCGGTTAACCGTCCAGTCGTGACACGCTCGCGTGCGAGGAGCCGAATGCAAATGCGCTGTTCGCGAACAACAATAAATAGGCGTCGGCAAAACGTAGTCAAGTCTGCTAACGGGATCGCTGCGCCAGAGATGGCGCGGCGATAGAGGTCGGCGATCGTAGGATCAATCAACACGCGTTCAAGGCTGCGCGCAATGCGTGCGTGGACTTCATCAATGGCGGCTTCGAACAGGCCCTGCTTTGACGCGAAATGATAGTTGATCGTGGCCAATGTAACGTTGGCGGCAGCGGCCAGCTCGCGGGTGGAAACGCCATCGTAGCCGGCTTGCGCGAACGCATCGAGCGCACATTCCAAGACGCGACGTTTGGTCGTTTCAGAGTCGGTGTTCGCTGGGCGCGCCATCTTGACGTTATTTAATCAGAAGATGAATTACCCGACAAGGGCTGATGGTCATAGATGTAAGTGTCTGTAACTATGCAATAAAAATAGCTTCAGTTCATCATTGCGATGCTGATGTTCAACGCGCTGGCAAAGCTCACCCATGCGAGATACGGCCCAAACAGCTGGGCTGCGCGAGGCTGCTCGCGGCGCGTCGTCACAATAAATCCAATGATGCAGAACCAGACTGCAGCGATGACAACCACTGCGGGCCACAATTGCCGTAGCCCAAAGAACATCGGTGTCCACGCTGCGTTGAGCACCATCTGCGCAACCCACCAGGTGGTTGCACGTTTGCGAATCGTCGGTGCCCGCCAGGCCAGCGTGCCAGCGATGGCGATCATCACGTACAACACCGTCCACACCGGTCCGAACAACCAACCTGGCGGATTCCAGCTCGGTTTGTGTAGCGCTGCAAACCACGCACCTGGCGCAAACAAACCGCCAAGCGCCGCGGCGCCTAACGCGCCAGCGCCAAACCAGATCCAATCGAAGCGTTTTGTCGACACGCCACAACATAGCGCATCGCTGCAAATAGGCCAGCACGCCAGCGATGCGAGCGGCTACTGGTCGTCGGACCCACAGCGCTCGGCATAGGGCAACTCTTCGCTGCGTGCTGCGGCGAGCCACGCGGTCAACGACGCACGAACAGCAACCGTCCCGCCGCGTCGCCGCACGCAATGCTGCGGCCATCCGGTGAAAATGCGAGCGCGGTAATGTCGGCGGTGCTGCTTGGCAACGCGAGCTGTTGCAGCGCGGTGTCGGGCGCTGCAAGGTCGCGCCACATGATGCGGCCGCTGCGGTTGGCCACGGCTATCAAGCCGCCATCGTTCGATAGCGCCATGGCTGTGATGTCCGGTTTCCGGACGACGGCAATGATTCGACCGCTGCTTGCATCGTGCACGGTAACGCCAGGTTGCGACAGCATCGCGACGCGGTGATTGCGTTCGATGGTGGTCCAGCTCGACGACAGCCTGCGCCAAACTGGCACCGCGTCGGCACTGTCCGACGTGGTGACCTGCGTCGTCGGTTGCCAGCGATTCGTGCCTCGCATATCGCGATCTTGGTACTCGATTGTTTCGCCGTCCGCCGCAAAAGCGATCTGCACGTTGGTGTTGCTGCCGCCCTGCGGACCCGTGTGTGCAATGCGCGTTGCGGTCGCAAAATTCCACAGCTCCACCGTTTGATACGCGTTGAACGCAACCCTACCGTCGTCGGCCAGCGCCAGGCCCGCAATCGGCAACGCTACGTCGATGACCGTGCGTTGCGATCCCGTTGCCACGTCCCATTGCCGCACGGTGCCGTCGATGCCGCCCGATGCCAGCGTTGCGCCGTTGGGCGCAAACGCAAGCGCTGCGATCTCGCTGCGATGCCCCGGTTGCGGCAACAACTCGCGCGGCGCGTGGCCCACTGTCACGTCCCAAAGTTGCACGCCCGTCGAGCCAGACCACGTCGCCAACGTGTGTCCGTCGGGCGCCACCGTCACTTCTGTATGCGCACGACTCGGCAAGGCCGCTTCGATGGCATTGCGTTGCAGATCGTAGATCACCACCGGCCCGTCGTGGCGCGCTGCCACGATGCGTTGATCATCGAGGAACGCAAACGCGTGCCATTCACTGTCGGGCAGTTGCAATGGCTGCGCAGGTTGGCCAACGTCGTCGAAGCGCAGCGGCGTGCGGCCACCCCAACACAAGCGCATCACCAAGCGTTTTTGCGAAGGCGCGCGTGCGAGCCCACACGGTACCGCGCGGCGAGTCGGTGCACACGTGTCTGGATCCGCTGGATTGTAGCTGCACTTCGACGGCGGCGACGGTTCTTGCGGAAACAGATAGCCTGCCAGCGAATCGTGCGTCGCGCGCGGCCACGTTGCTGCCAAGCGATCGTGCCAAAGCGCTGCAACCGGCACTAACGCATCGCCGAGCGCAACCGTCGTCGCATCAACCCACCGTATCGACGAGCCGAACATGTAAGGCTCGGCCACCGAATGGAGTTCTACGCCCGTGCGCGGGTCACGCAACGATAATTGGCTCACTGGCATTTGGTCTTCATCCAATGCGGGGCCGTTGCTGCCATCGGCCGCCAACAAAAGTGAACCGTCGGGGCTTGCCGCCAACACCGTGGCAGGCAAACCGCGATGCAATACGTTGCCAGTGGCCACGTCAACGAACAGCGTTTCGGAATTGTTGCCAAGCACGACCGTGCGGCCGCCATCGACGAATGCCACCGCCGCAGGCGAGAACCGCAAGATGTCGTTGCCGAACGCACGTATTGGCGACGCCGCGGTCGCCGCTCCGCTTGTGCATGGCCGCCGCGACCGCAGCGAACATGCCAGCCCCAAGCCGAACGCAATCGCCACTGCCACGGCCGCGACAACAACGCCACCGTCGACGTGCGCAAGCGCTTTAAACGGACCGTACCCTACGCATGGTGAATCGGATTGCCGCGGCTTCATGCCAACAAGACGAGTGCGGCACCGCAGCGTTAACCAACTATTTCACTACGGGTTGGTTTCGACCGTGGCTTCAAGCCGATTAGCTGCACCGTCGTCGCTGGTTGCAGGCGTAAACCGCCAGCTTTTCGCTAGCTTGCCGATGCAGTCCGCCACCGCTTGGTCGGCGCCGCTGCTGGTGAGTTCAAGCACTCGTCCGGTTTCACCAACCGTAAACGCCAGCGTGGTTTTGCTTGCGACCAGTGAGCCTTTGTTGTTGGTGATCGCGCAGCGTCGGACGCCGGCCAGGTACGCGCGCTCGATCTTAGTTTGTACACCTGCTACGTCCAGCTGGCTATCGCCGACCGCGCGCACCGTGGCGCTGGCTTTGCCAACGGTTGCCACTGGCTTGTCTACTGGCTTGTCTAATGGGCAAGGTTGCGTAGCGCAGACCTTGGCCGTCGTGCCCCGTCCAGGGCCCGCGACATCATTGCCAACGCCCGTTGCCAACGGCGCCAAGCCGCCGATCGAGGTGCCGGTTCGTCGGGTAGAGTTACTTTCGTTCTCGGCAGTGAGAAGCGCTGCAAACGTTGCTGCTTCCTTTTGCATGTCCGCGAGGCGCTTCGCTGCGGCAGCCGACAAGAATTGCTTGCGCGGTTTGGTTTTTTTGGCCGGCGCTTTGTCGG
>JAKQOD010000959.1 GCA_029565465.1 Deltaproteobacteria bacterium | reverse complement strand
GTAATCGTCGGTCCAGCCGTGGCCGACGCGCATCGCGGCGTCGGTGAAGCCTGCAGCAGCGGATCCTGGTAGTGGCAGAATTGCGTGCCGATGGGGCCGTCGCCACCGCGAAACGCATCGCCGATAGCCACGGGCTGACCGTTGACGTGCAACGCGACACGACGGTGCGCTCGCTTGCCAGCTTGTTGGCGCTGCAACCGCCGGCCGAAGGCGACGCGCTGGTGTTGATGCAAAGCCGGGTGGCCCGCGCCTGCGCATTGCTACGCCACTTGGTGCCACAACAGCTGGCCCAACTCGCGGTGCCGATGCTCGAAGCGCTGATCGCGCACCCGCTCGCTGCACTCGGCGAACTCGCCGGCGATGCCATGTTGAACCACGCGCACCGCGCATCGTTGCCAGCAGTATTGGTCGAGGCGCTCTTAGCGTCACCCCACGCCAGCGTTCGCTTGTTAGGCGGCCGCGTCGTGGCAACAACGCCGGTTGATGTCGCCAAAGACGACCCTGCAGCGCTGATAGCGTTTGCGCTTTCCATCAATGCCGAACTGCGTGAAGGTACTCGGCAACTGGTGGGTGCGGTTGCTAGCGCATATCCTGACGTCGGTCGTGAGGTTGCAACCGCGCTCATCGCAGCGTTGCAAAAGGCCCAGGCGACTGGCGTGCCAGCGCACGTCGTGAGCTTGCTGAGCCATGAGTTGAACGGGTGTTTACCAACGGTACCGGCTCCGACGGTGCTCAAACTCATCGGTGCGTTGTCGCCACACGCACGCCAAGCCGGCGGGCTGTTGCTGGCTCAGCTCAGCGCCGATGAACTCGAACTCGATGCGTTGGCGAAGCTCGCGCATCACGAAATCGCCACCATTCGGCAAAGCGCGTGGCAGCTTGCGAGCGCGGCCCTGCCCCGTTACAAGTTGGCACCGATCGCCTTGGCTCGCCTGCTCGACGGTGACTGGGACGATGCACGCGCATTTGCACTGGGCCTACTCGACACCTTCGAAGCCACCTATGGCCTCGATGCGCTGGGCGTTGACGCCATCGTCACCGTGTGCGACAGCATTCGGCCAACCGTTGAAGCCGCAGGCAAACGCTTGATCTTGCGCCATTGCAACGCTGCCAATGCAGCAGCGTATCTGCACAAACTGTCCGAACATCCGTCGGTCAGCGTGCAGCTGTTGGTCTCCGGGCTGCTGCAACAACACGCCGCCGGCAAGCTCGACATGTTGCGAGTGTTGTTACCGTACTTCACCACGGTATTGTCGCAGGTCAATCGAGGCAAAGTTGCCAAGCTGCGCGTCATCGAGTTTTTGCGCGCCGAAGCGCAACGCATCAACGAAGCTGCAACGTTGTTAGCGCCTGTGCTCGATCGCCAATCGGCAACGATGGCAGTTACCCAACGCGCGCCGCTGATCGCCACCATGGTGGACGTGCACGATCGTTATCCCGATGTAGCCTTGCCAATTGCCATCACGCCGGTAGCGCCACACCGCAGCAACGGAGGCAATCATGGAGTTTAGCCATCGTTATGCCGGCGCGTCGGCAGTAACCCAGCGCGATGCAGCAACCGAATTGGCGTTTGCGCCAGACACCTTGCGCGCGCCAACCTATTTCCGCGGCCAAGTTTCGGCGCAGGTTGCATTTCGCGAAGCGATGAGCGCGTTGCACGATGTGGTTGTGGCCGACCTGCGCTTTATCCCCAAAGACCGCACCGCGTATTTGGCCTGGCGCGAGCAACAAGGATACATCGATTTTGCCAACCTCACGCGCAGCCAAGCGACAACGGCCGCCGAAATTGAGCGCTTAGGCGCCGAAGTGCGTGAGCTCACGGCGCGTTCAACCGGGCGGTTTGCAGCGTTTTATGCAGCGCGCCAGAAGTACTTTAATTTCCTGTACGAGCGCGACCGTGAACTTTGGTTCAAGCTCGATCCGATCATCACGGTGCATCCCGATTCGTTGTTCTTCGAGTGTTTCTCGCGCGATGAATCGAGCTACGGCAGGCTATCGGCGTCGTACAACGTGTTCACCGAGCTCGGCGATCGAGCGTGTGGCACCACCAACATCGATTATTCAGAAAAGCTGTACGGTGAATTTCAAAAGATCCGCAGCTACAAAGCCACCACGCTCGACATCGACCCGACGGGATTCTCGGTAACTACGTCGCTCGAACAAGAGTATCGCGAAGTCAAAATCGACGTGCCCGACACCTGGGTGCGCGGCTTGTTGCAAGTTAGCTCCGCCATGACAATGCCCGCGCAAGTCGTGGAGTTGCATCCGATGGATGTGCACAACATTTGTCTCGCATTGCGCCGCAACAAAGAGCAATTCGGGCCACGTTCGTTGCGCTTTGCACTCAAGCCCGGCGCGCCGGTCAGTGTGCGCATCGATCCGTGGGACAAGGTTATTGCGTGCCCACGCTCGAAATGCCTCGGCGATCGCGAGACTGAGATTCGCATCTGGGGTCGCCGCCGGTTACATGTGTTGGAGCGACTGCTGCCAATGGCGCGCAGCGTAAAACTCTATTTGCTTGGCAGCGGCATGCCGAGCTTTTGGGTCGTCGATCTTGGCGAACTGTCGTTTACGCTGGGGCTTTCAGGCTGGACCCACAACAACTGGTCGCAAAGCAGCAACTTTGATCTTTTGGCTAGCCGCGAAGCTGTCGACGAACATTCACAGCAACGCGTGTTCGACGAACTAGGCAAAGTGTGGTTTGCAACGCCTGATGAACTGGCCCGCGCCACCGGGCTCGACCGCACGGTCGTCGCCTCAGCCATGGTCGGCTGGACCCAAAACGGCCGCGCTATGTACGATGTTGAGCGCGGTGTGTATCGCAAACGCGAACTCACCCGCGAGCCGCTGCCGATGGAAGCGTTGCGTTATGCCAATCCGCGCGAAGAAGCGGCGGTGCAACTGCTGCACAACGCTAAAGTTGCGGTCGACCACGCAGGCGAAATCGACGGAGAATTGGCCATCAACGGCCGAATCGGTTGGCGCGGCCGGATGTTCACGGCGAAACTTGCGTTCGATCGCGACCGCCGCATAGCCAGCGCTGAATGCGACTGCGACTTTTACATTCGCAATCGGCTGCGCCAAGGCCCGTGCGAACACATGCTGGCGCTGCGTGCAGCCCATCAGCGCGGCGTTTCTGACAAATTGCCAGTTGGCGAATTCAAATCGCCTGCCGCGCCGAAAGCAGCCGCGCCCGCGACAGCCCACGCGCCCACCGACCTGACAAAGATCATCCAAAACCTATTCGTCAAGGTTCGCATCTCCAACGAACTAGGCAATCACCATGCAGCGCTGGCAACGCTCCAGGATCTCGAACGGCAGTTGCCAGCGGGACACGCCGAGCTGATCGTGGTGCGCGAGCGCATCGCCGAGGTATTGTTCACGCTCAAGCACTACGATGAAGCCATGCGGGTGGCGCGACAAGTGCTCGCCGTTGAGCCGCGACACGCAAATGCGCTGCGTATCGCTCGCGATGTTGCCGGGGCGCAACGTGATTGGCCGACCGCGCACGATATGGGTGAGCGCTATGCGTTGGTCGCCAAGGCTCCGGACGCCTGGCTCGCGTTGATCAAGCTGTGCGAAGCTGGCAACAACCTGGAACGCGCGCGGGTAACGTTCGACAAAGCACTACAAGCGTTCCCCGGCAATGCGGAGTTACTGGCAGCGCAACAAAAGTTATTCCCTCCCACTTTGGCAGCCACCGAGGAGACCGCTGCCAAACCGGCACCTTTTTGGCGGCGCATGATCAACAAGATCACCGGCAAAGGGACGGCGCCGGCCGTGCCGGCCAGCAACGACAAACAAAGCACCCAACGCATCGAAGCCGCCGTCACAGCGATCGCGCTGCGCGGCACCGTGCCGGATCGCAAAAACCTAATCGCAACGCTGCAGGAGGTCTACCGGACTACGGATTCGGAAAACGAACGCTTATTCGCGATGGTTGCAGCCGTCAAACAACTTTGTCGAGATCTGCCGTCGGACCAAGACATCATCGCTTGCTTGCGCGAGGCAGCGTCGTGAGCAATAACCCTTTATGCGTGGCGGGTGAGATACGAACCTTGCAATCTGGTTGGCGGATCGCCAACCTTGCGGTCACGTACCCCATCCATCACTGGCTCGCTCAATACTGTGTGCCGGCGGCATGGTGCCGTAGATTCTCAAGCGGATTCCCGATGGGAATCGAATGCAACCGCACCATGCCGCCGGCACTCGAGCCGAGACGATCCAGTCCCAGGAGTGAACGAAGGTCTCACCCGCCACGCACCTTTTGCAGCCGGTCTTCGCACCATCGGCAAGGGCATTCACGATGAGTGAAAAGCCCCCCGCCAATCGCAAAGAACTGTTCGAGCGCATTGCACGCGGCAGCAAAGACGCGGTCATCCTCGAAGAAATGCAACGGCTTGGCTTTTGGCCAAGCCAACAGGGCTTACCTAACGAGCCTGCCGACGAAGTAACGCAACTCGCAGCTGCGCGGGCGCGGCTGGCCCAGCTGCACCAAAATGCAGCACGCCTACGCAATTTGGTCGAGCTTGAACGCGACGCCCGAAAGCAACGCATGGCGGAATCGCGCGCGCGCCGGGTTGCCACCAAGCAGAAGCGGCTCGGCGAACGTGCAGTCAAACGCGCCGCCACGCAGCAACGCAAAACTGTCGAGCTGCGTTATC
>JAKQOD010000069.1 GCA_029565465.1 Deltaproteobacteria bacterium | reverse complement strand
CAAACATTCGACATACAGCGCGTCTGGAGTGATGCGCAGGCCACTCGCGTTGTGGATTCCCGTTGCGATTGTTCGCAGCGCCCCACTTGCGAGGTCCATCATCACCAGCGATTGGCGGGCCTCGCCTGCCATGGGCCCGCGGACCCATGACTCCTCCAGCTGAAAGAAGAAGGCGGCGTCCACCTCGAGCCTGATGCTGTAGTCGAGTGCTTCGGTTGGAAGCGTGGCGACAGGCTTTGGTTCGAGCGACGAGTTACGGAGTTCAAAGAGAGTCGACTGATGCTCGGAGTCGTACCGGCGGGCGACCCACGCTGCGCCACGAGGCGAGGCCAAGGGTCTGGTGCGGGAGTCGGTATCGAGCACAAGGCACGTGTCGAAGGTTGGCCCGGGGAAGCAGGCCAGCTCCAGACCTCCAAACAACAAGCCGCGCAGAGTCGCGACGATGTGCGCGTTTATGGCGTGGTACGGTCGCGACGCGACGGGCAGCCACTGGCCATCGGTCGCCAGCCGCAGAATCGAGAGCGACGACTTGTGTGTGCTCACGAGCGCGAAGAGGTTTCCCCCGCCATGGGCCAATTCGACGTGCTGTGGGTCGAGCTTCGCCAAGCACCTCGGCGGGGAGCCATCCGTAGGAATCTTCAACACGTCGCCGCCCTCCGTGATGCCGAAAAGATCCCCACCGTCTTCAACCACCGTCTTCAGCAAGATTTCGGGCGCGAGGAACGTCGTGTCTTTGGGCCAATCGCTAGTGGCGTGCATCGTTTGTATCTTGGCCAAACGAGCGCCGTTCGGCAACGAAAGCGAGGACTTCCAACCGCCAAAATCCATTGCTGCGCAAATGAATCGCGGTAGTTCATTGAATGGCCGGGCGATCGGGCGGGGCGATCAGTGCCGGGCGATCGGGTGCCCGGGCGATCGGGTGCGGGCGATCGGGTGCCACCCACCCGTTCATAAAAGCCTCATCATCTTAAACGGTTACAAAGGAAACTAAAAAGTGGTCATGGCGCTGGCCGTGCCCGTAGCCGTGGCCCTGGCCGTGTCCGTCTCCTTGTCCGTGCCCGTGCCCGTGACCCTGTCCTTGTCCCAGTCCCAGTCCCTATCCGTGTCTGTGTCCCTGTCCCTGTCCCTGTCCCTCCATGCCTCGCACCCCGCATTCCGTTGTCACCGTCAAGCGAGAATTGGTCAAAGTTTAGACTTCGAAAATGCTCTCAACATGCCGTTATTACAAACAAAAACGGCAATCGATCGACACCATGGCTGTAACTTGACAGCGCCATGGAATAGCGGAATGGTAGGGCCATGATTCGAACCGCATCCACCAGCAAGCCGCGCGATGTTAGCGCTGGCATGATCGTCGCCGCCCTCGCGGCCCTCGGTCTCGCGCTGATTGCCAACTTCGCACTATAAGCCGCGCCACACGCGCTGTTAGCCGAGGTGCTCTTTCCAGTGCCGGACCCAATCTCCGTCGGGGATTTGTTCCGCGTACGCCACCGTGTCGGGTACGGCTAAGCTGTACACCCATGCCCAAACCTGCAGGCCTTCGGCACGGTGATGCGGGAACCCGTCGCTGCCAATGCCACTCGGTAGCGTTACTTGGCGCACCAGGCGCACAAAGTCGGCACCTTCGTAGGCATCCAGCATGGCCAAGGTTGCGGCCAAGTCATCTAACCACAAAAGTTCTCCAACCACGCGTCCGTTACCTTCAACGAATGCTGGGTAACCCATTGGAAACATGTATAAATTTCCAGCCATTGTAGCTGGCGTTGAACGCGCCACCGAGTTGGCAATCAACGACCGCGCGGTTTGGCCAGAACGCAACGAGCCATACACGAACAAGCGATTCAGCGCTTCCTCTGAGCCTGTTGTCTTAGCAGCTTCAAAACTGCCAGTGGTGCGGCGACGATCTGGCACTAGGTCTTAGTACGCACGGCGCGGGGATCTGATTCCTGAAATGTTGGCAGTGTTAGGCGGGCAACCCAACCCACTCGGCGCTGCGGTTCCACAGCTCGCGTGCCAAGGCCGGGTCATTGGCTAACCGGCTCACTCGGCGCTCGCTGCCATCGGTGTCGTAGTACCGGCCGGTCTGTGATGCCAACGCAGGATCGGTGGCGGTTTTGATCGATGTTGCAGCGCCTTGTTCAGGCGTGATCATAAATTTTTTGATAACCCAACGCAGCGGCGACGGCACTTGCCGCCAGACGTCGGTGGCGACCACGCCCGGGTGCAATGCGTAGGTGCGCAGCGCTTGGTCGCCAGCGCGCGTTGCCAGCTCTTTGGTGAACAGGACGTTGCAAAGTTTCGACACCGAGTATTCGGTCATGCCGGTGCGCGACTTGGTGCGTTGCCGTTGTGCAGCCCAATCGATGGTCTTGGCGTTGTAGTGCGCGCGGCTCGCAACATTGACGATGCGCGCTGGTGCGGCTGCATTGGATGTGACCAACGCTGGCTGCAGCATGCGAGTCCACAAATAATGGCCCAAGTGATTGGTGCCAAACGTGATTTCAAAACCGTCGGCCGTGAGGCCTGGCTTGCCGGCGAGGCCAGCGTTGTTGATGAGGCAATGAATCGGCAGGTTGCGTTGCAACAGCTGATCGGCAGCTTTGCGGACCGAGGCCAAGTCACTCAGATCTACGCCGAGCCATTCCACCCGATCGTGGCCGGCCGCGGCGCGAATCTCGGCGATCACCGGCTCGGTTTTTTCTTTGGAGCGACACGCAACGACGACATGCGCGCCACGTTTCGCTAACGTAGCCGCGGTTACTTTGCCGATGCCCGTGTTGGCACCCGTGATCACAAACGTTTTGCCTTGCAGATCCGACATGGCTGCAGCCTAGTACCAAACCCACTGGCGGTTCCCAATTTCGACCAAGCAAAATGGCTAGGCCGCCCTTTGCGGTTGACGTTTGGGGCCTGGGTGCGCGACACCCGAATCATGAAAAAGTTTGTGGGAAGCTTGAGTGTTGCTGTGTTGCTGGCTGCAGGTTGCAAATCGAAGCCGCTTGGCTCGCCGCCGACGATGGAGGAAGCGCAGGCCTTGGTTGCCGAGCTGGCCAAAATCAATGTTGCATCGTGCGATGCCCAACGAGCCCGTGAGCTATTCGACCTCCATGCATTCGCGATTCGGTTATTTGATGGCAACGAAAGCCTCGCGTCGGGCGCTGAAGCTACTTTGAGCCAAGACCCATTGTTGACCAAGGCGTTTTGTCTCTACGGTGCGCCAAAATTCTTGCGGGTGCAAACGTTCAAAGGCGAACCGAAGTTGCTCTATCGCCGACTAGCCGACAGTGGCGTTTCATATTTGCGTTTAGATCTACTTAAGCGCGAAGGCAAAGTGAGGGTGGTAGACTGGTTAGATTTTTCCCAAGGCGCAACCGTTTCCGAAACCGGCCGGCAAATGATGGCTGCGACGCTCAAAGGCGGTCACGTGGGCGATGGCCAACAGATTGGCGCCACGGTGGTGCATATCGGTGAGCTCCTCAGCGCGTCGAAACACGCCGAAGCACGTGAGGAAATTGCGAAGTTGCCGCCCGCCATTCGCGCGGCCAAGAACATTCGCGTGTTGGAAGTAACGGCGAGTAACGATTTGCCGACGGCGGAATACGGCAAAGTGCTAGACGCGTTTGCGAAAGACTTTGGTGGCGATCCTTCGATGCAGTTTATGTTGATCGATCATTACTTTGTAGCGGAGCGTTTTGATGACTTGCTTGCGGCAGTTGCGATGTTGCGTAAGGCATTGGGCGACGATGCGATGTTGTATGTGTTCGAAGCCAACGCTTACCTCAAGCGAAATCAGGCTGGCGATTTGGCGAAAGCTGACGAGGCGCTGCAGCGCTGTTTCAAATTGGAGCCGGGCTTTGAACAAGCGCTATCGGTGATGATGGACTTACGCGTCGCGCAAAACGATACCGTCGGCGCCGCTGCTGCAATTCGCGCGTTTTATGCAGCGACCAAACGCCAACTGTCACGCAGCCACTTGTCAACGGTGCCGCCTGCAATGTTGCAAAGCGCTGAGTTCGACGCATTGGAGCGAGAGGGTGCGTTGCTTCCGTAAATACGAAAAACTATGATGGGTGGCTAAGGGGAAGAGGTCACCATGAAACGATGGCTGTTGTTGCTTGCGCTGGTCGGTAGTTTTTCAATGTCTCGGCTAGCGCAGGCCGACGACGAAACGCCGGATCCCGATCCTGCCCCCGCACCTGCCCCAACGGGCGACACGGATCATGATCGCAAGCCGGATGTGGCGCCGGCAGCGGATGCAGACCATGACGGCAAGCCCGACGTGGCGCCGGCCGCGGATGCGGACCATGACGGCAAGCCGGACGTGGCACCAACGGCCGATCCTGAGCACGATATTCACGTTCCGCCAGCTACGGCTGATGCCGACGGTGATGGCTTCGTCGACGGGGCGGTCGATGCAACTGGCGATCCGATCGAAGCGCCAGATCCTGATGATCCGCCGTTTGTGCCATTCGACGCCGACGGCGATGGCCAAATGGAACCGGACGAACTGGCGTTGCAAAAAGAATATGAAACTGAGTTTGGCGACATCCCGAACGAAGTCACCGATGCAGAGCTCGACAAACGGCCGGAAAACGCCGAGATGTTGCCGTCGATCACCGTCGAGAAATTCCGTTCGCTCGTTCGCATCGCCAAAGGCGTGGTGCTCAAGCGTTTGGAAGCCAAGATCGCCAAAGGCCAAGCCAAAAAGATGGCGAAGTTCGGCACCTTGGTCATGTACTTCTCGTTGGCCGGCTTGTTGATTCTGTTGTTGCCGTTGGGCCTGCTCAAGAAATATCCAGGCAAAGCCGGTTTGTTGTTCAAGTACTCAGCCTTAGCGGCTGCGGTGTTTGTGGTGACGGTGAATCTTTTTGGTGGGGTGTTGTACGGCTTGCGCGCTGCGCAAGGCGCGGTCGCAACGCAAGCCAATCCGCAGATCGCCTTGGCCAAGGGCTTTTTCGAAACCCTCGACGAGCACGCCGACGACTATGCCGTGATGGGCAAAGAACTATTCGGCCCAACCTTGGAGCAGCTGCGTGGCAATACCGACGAGCAGCCGGCCACCGTGCTCATCGCGAACGGCATGAAAGTGGTGAAAGACGCAAAAGTCTTTCTCACCGTTGCCAAGGCATTTAAGAAGCTCACGTTCTTGCTTGGGTATCTGCCAATCATCTTAACGATCGTCACGCTTGTGCTGTTTGGCTTAGCGATCCGGCCGACGCTTACGGAAATCATCAAGATGCCAATTCGTGCCGCCAGCGGTGAAGCCGGCGTTGGTCGTGAGGTTATGGGGAAAAGTTTGCAACGCGTGTTCGGTGAAATGAAAGCGACGATGTGCACGATCGGCGTTTTGATCGTCGTTACGTTGGTCGCCGGCTTTATCTTGGGCCGCATTTGCGTGCCGGCACTCGATGCGTTGCTCAACTACTTTTCGGCGTCGGTGGCTTACCTGCAATTTGTCGCAGGTGCGAAATCTGGCTTGGTGTTTTTGGCGTTGTTCGGCGTCATCTTCTTTTTGGTACTCAACCTCGCCGTCATCATCTTGTCGATGTCGTTCTTCTTGGGCAAATGCCAAAAGATTTTTCAACATCGCTTCAATGAAGGTGCGCCGTTGTCGACGCATCGCAACTTCTTCAAGTGGGGCGTGCCATCGGTGTTGCTGGTGCAGCTGTTCCCGTTGTTGTTTGTGGTGGTAGCGCAGTTTGGTCTCAACAAGATCAATGACAACTTGATGGCAAACGCGACCAGCGCCGATGCCATCGCTTGGAACAAGCTCATGATGGCTGGCCCAATCTTTTTGGTCGTCGGCTTCGTGTTGTTGTTTTGGGCGGTGCGTGGGTTTAAGGCGATCAAGTTTCTGCAAGGTTACAAAGTTAAGCCAAAAGCGCCAAAGGGCGGCGCCGCCGATGCCGTGACACCGGCGGCCTAGCTGCGGGTGGCCGTCGAGGCATTGAGGCAAAACGCCCCGTAGCTGAAATGCAGCTATTTAGCAGCTCGCGGAAAACCCGAAACTTTCGTATTCGCGCTAAAAAACCGATCCAATCGCAGCGGCAGTTCGTACTACCGCTGCACAACCTGCGCCCGCGCGGCGTAAATTTGAAGAGGATGAAACTATGCGTACGATTCGTTTGATGTTTGTGGCCGCGCTTGCGGCAAGCACCGTAGTGGCGTGTGGCGGTAGCAAAAAGGCCACCACGGCACCCGTAGCTGAAAAATCCCTGTTTGATCGCCTCGGCGGCAAAGATGCTATCACCACCGTGGTTGATATGTTTGTTGCCAACATTGCGGCTGATGCTCGTATCAACGCTCGGTTTACGAACGCTGACATTCCCGGCCTCAAAGGCAAAATGGTTGATCAAATCTGCGCAGCCACCGGTGGTCCTTGCAAGTATGAAGGCAAAGACATGAAGACCGCCCACACTGGCATGAAGCTGACGGAAGAAGAATTCAGCGCCACCGTGGAAGATCTCACCAAGGCGCTTAACGATGCCAAAGTTGGTGACAAAGAGAAAAACGAACTGCTTGGCGCACTCGGCGGCATGAAGGCCGACATCGTCGGTCAATAACCGGTCAACGAGTTTCGTTACGCCGAGTCTAGTTCTGCTGGCTCGGCGTTTTGCATTTTCGGTGCCCGGTTTCGCGCGCGCCGCGCCATAGTTTACTTCGTACAGGTCGTTTCGTAGGCTTTGAACCAGCTCTTGCCTTTGTCGGTCGAGTATTCGCCCCACATCTTCATCGCCTTGCCGACATTTTCTTCGTAGTGTCGAGCCAACGCCATGCCCATGCTGCTGCGCGAGGTGCCATTCCAGACCATTTTGCCGTCTTTACTACCGTCGGAGGTCGCAACTTCGTGCGCGCCCATGTTGTCACCTTGCAAGCGATGCCAGGTTTTGGTGTTGGCATCGTAGGTGGTCATGGCTTCGAATTTGAAGCCACCTTTCCCTGGTTGCACCATGGTGCCATGCAGCCAAAAACCATCGAGTTCGAGTTTGATTTTCATGGTCGACACCATCGGCACCGATGAGCCGTTCGGCAGCATCATTATGCCTTTGCACTTCCAGGTGCCGACGGCGGTCTTGGCAACCGCTGCGATTTCAGGCGCTGGCACCGGAGCCATCATGGGCGGCGGCAGCGGTTTGCTTGGCAGCGGCGCAACGGCAGACGCCGTGGGCTCAACCTTGTTAGCGTTTTTGTCATCGGCGTGCGCGTGCGCTGCCACCGAAAGAATCATTGCCGACGTCATCATTGCTGTGAATTTCATAGCGGTCTCCTTACGTTATGCGCACAATGCCACAAGATAACGGCTGCGCCCAAATCGCTGGGGCGGGGACCGGTTTCCCCATCGGTGGTGGCATCGGTTTACTTTGCATTGGTGCAACGACGGCTGCCGTTGGTATTTCGTCGTGCACGCCAGCAAGATTACGGTGGCTGATTGGGCCGTAGCGACCGTAGAGCCGCTACGCGCGCTGTGTTACGAGAACTCATGCGCGTCTTTTCTTATCCTTTGCTGATCTCCGTCCTGCTGTCACTCGGTGCGTGTCCCAAGGCAAGCGGACCCGCCACCGTGCTCCAGCCGAAAGCCCCGACGATCGGTGATGCTGATTCGTCAATGAAGGATTCGTCGAGCAATCCCACGGTCGCCGCTTGCAGCGAGGCGAGCTACGCCGATCTGATGGCGATTGACTGGAAGCCCGAGCTGCGTGGAGACTTCGAAGCGGCGATGAAAGAAGGGCTCGCGGTTGTGAGCTACGACTGCAGATCGCTTAAGCTGTCACGGTCGTGCTCGCTCGATGGTACGTACGCCTATCTCGGGACGACACGGCGCGAGAAGAAGATCGAGATGGCGACCAGAGACGAAGTCGCTGCGAACTTGCCGGTCAGCGGGCTGTCGTGGCTCTCAGATATTGGTGCGAAATTTGGTCGCGGTACCAGCTTAATGGCGCGGCTGGTGACCGTTGGTAAGCTATCGGCGGGCAAGAAGATGGCGGTCAAATCCGACCTCAA
>JAKQOD010000920.1 GCA_029565465.1 Deltaproteobacteria bacterium | reverse complement strand
TACTATGGGTTCACCCAGCTATATCCCAAACTAGCAACCGTGCTCGTGGGCAGCTATTCGCTCTATGTTTATCTGTTTGCAGCAGGCATGCTGGTCGGCGCACCGTTTTTTGGCTGGGTCGCCGCCAAGCGCGGGCCAAGCACGGCCGTTATCGCTGCATCATTTGGCGCGCTCGTCGCAGCACCTTTCTGTTTGGGCCTTTGGCCAACCCCACCGTCGGCCACCGTGCTCGGCATCGGTGCGGTTTTTGTCGGCGCGTGCGGCGGCGGCGTATCGGGTGTGACACCAGCCCTGCTTACAGCGACGTATCCGCAAGCAATTCGGGCGCGTGCGATGGGGACCGTTTACAACGTTGGCGCCTTTGCATCCGCTGGCATCTCGCCGCTGATTTCGTCGCTCAATGAATCACACGGCCTGCCGCTTGGCCAAGCGATGGCGATGGTCGCCGGCGGCGCGCTGGTGTTGCTGATCATTTCGATGGCATTTAAGCCCAAGCTCGCGCTGGCTTGATCCTAGCAGGGCCCCATCGTCGGGCCTTGGCGTCGCGCAATTTGCACTTTGACACCGAACGGCACGTCGAAGAACTTGTCGAGCCAGCCTTGAATTGGGCCCCCTGGATACGTCAGCGCGCGCACCACAAACAGTTCGTGCCCATCGACGACAACCTTGGTGTAGCCATCATATGGCTCGCAACCATCCCGTTGCAGCTCGCGGGTTTCAAACCACGGTTTGCCGTCGGTGCGGCCAACCTTGAGCGAATAAGCAGGCTCGCGCTCGGTGGTTTTCTCGCTTGGATCGTAGCCATTCCAATGCTCAAACAAGCGCGGCATTAGATAGCGCGCAAATGTCGCAAGCGCTGCGTCGCTGGCGTTTGGCGGCGGCACATGGCCTGCGAATTCACGGACCTCAAGCGCCAACGCCACCACATCAGCGCCAGATGGCTCATCGCGAAAAGCGTGGAGCAGTTCGTGCGGATACGCGGCTAGACCAGATACGGTGGGCAGCTGCCCATACCAGCTGGCATGGCTACTAGCGTTTTGGTCATCATCAGCGCGATCCACACGTGAACCGGCATCGACAAATGTTTTGGGCAGCTCAACATCAAACGTCGATGGTGGCGCGGATGGCGCGACCGCCTCTGCGGCTGGTCCCACCACCACCAAAGTTCCACCGACAATTGCCAGGCGGTTGCCATCCGCCGAAAACGCTACTTGCAGCGCGCCGAACAAGGTGTCCTTTGTCGCACGCTCCGGCCATGTGCGTTGCCACAGCGACGTCCAGGTGTTGGCATTGCGCTGATACAGCGTGACGGCGCCGCCAACCCCAACGGCCACCCGTTGGCCACGACCGCCGACCGCCGAGTGTACTGGCGCTGGCGCATCGTCGTTAGTGGCCGGCGCAAGTTCCGTGACTTGCGACGCGTGGCCAGTGATTAAATCCAACGCTACAATGGCGTGTTCCGTTTCTAACGTTACTGCGCCACCACTAGGATCGCAGCTGTTGAACTGGATATCGTCGCCGTGCAGCAGCGCGGGCATCGGCAGCCGCGTGACAGTACCGTCGCTCAACAATGTGCGCAGCTCGGGCTTGTCTTGCACGCGCTCGATCCAGGAAACCGAGCTAGCGTCGCGCCAACATATGCGTTCGTCGCGCATCAGATCGGCAGCGCGATGGGGCACGCTCTGGAGCACCGTGCCGTCGAGCGATCGCACAACAATCGCGGTTCGCTCCGCGACAACATAACGCGTACCGTCGGGCGACAGCGTCAAGGTCGACCCGTCGCCATGATACTCCGCATGCGCGACCGCTACGTGCGTCGGCCGTTGTGCGTTCGGCGCAACGGCAACCACAAATGAACTGTCCGCCAGCGCCGACTTCGGGGTCCACGTGGCTTGGTCATTTGCCCCTGCGCGTACCAATAACAGCGGTTCAGAAACGGGTCCGGTCTCCGCTACAACATGCATTTGGCCATTGACTGACCATTGATGCAACCCGAGATACGTGCCATCACGACTCCAGCGGCGCGCACCAACGCCAACGCGTTGATCGGGCCCAAATACCGGGGCGCCGCTATCAGCGCTTGGCAATACGCGTTCAAACAAGACGACCATGTCGGTCGCAAGATTGGCCGGCGCCTCACGCTCGGGGCGAGTGACATTTGGTGCCAACGACGTAGCAGGTGGGGCAACGTCACGTTGTGCTTTGCAAGCCAACAACATCAACCCAAACCCAAGGGTCGAGCTCATCACGGCGATGGTTCCGCAGCGTGTACGCATGCCGTAACCTAGCAGTCGAATGCATCAGATTCCAAAAATCTGAGCCGCAGGCCGTGACAAGCGAACAGCGTTCATCACATTCGTGACAGCTGCCAACGATTGCTGGCGCAGCCGTGACCAAGCCATGACACCCCTGATGCGCTAGCCGCCGTAGCTTGGCACCATGGACGCACGCCAATTGCTCGTTGAACTCGAACCACTTGCCGGCAAACTGTACGACCGTCACATGACGGCGACCAAGGAGTGGTTTCCTCACGAATTGGTGCCGTACGATCGCGCCCGCAAATTTGCGATGGGCGAAACCTGGGACGCTGCCGACGCCAATTGCGGCGGCGCGCAACTGACCGATGCTGTACGCAGCGCGCTGTTTGTGAATCTGTTAACCGAAGACAACCTGCCCTACTACTTTCGCGATGTCGAGCGCATGTTCGGCATGGATAGCGCGTGGGGCACGTGGGCCAAATGGTGGACCGCTGAAGAAGGCCGGCACTCCATCGTCATGCGGGACTATATGACGGTCACGCGTTGCATCGACTTGCGCGCGTTGGAACGCGCTCGCATGGTGCAAGTTGGCGGCGGCGAAACCCCAGCGCCGCATGGCCCGCACGACGGCATGATCTATGTTTGCTTGCAGGAGCTCGCCACCCGCATCAGCCATCGCAACACTGGCAAACTGGTCGGCGATCCAGTCGCCAATGAAATCATGACGCGCGTCGCATTCGACGAGAACTTGCACTACTTGTTCTATCGCGACCTAGCCACCGCAGCGATCGCCCTCGACGCTTCCACCATGGTGATCGCGATGCGTGACATCGTGTGCAATTTCGCCATGCCTGGCACCGGCATTCCTGGCTTCACCCAACATGCTGCAGCCATCGCGCGTGCTGGCATCTACAATCTAGAAATTCATCTCAACGAAATCTTGTTACCGATCGTCGTCAAACATTGGAAGCTTGAAGAACTGACCGGCCTGTCCGACGAAGCCGAGCGCGCACGCGACGAAATCCGCGCGTACATTGCACGGTTGCAGCGGGTGGTTGCCAAAGTTCATGCACGGCAAGCCCGCATCGAAGCCACGGCAGCGTAAACGCTGTACTAACGCCCGCCCATTGCTTGCAACGATCGCCGGACCGCTTGCAGCAATCGGCGACTAACGCGTGCAACTTGGCCGTCGCTGAGCATCAGTTCGGCAATTCCATCGGTATCACGCAACGCTTTTACCGCAGCCAAGCGCACAACTTCGCTGCGGTGCACCCGCATATAGCCAAGCGGCGCTAAACGCGTTTCGAGGGCAGCTAGTGGCTCTTCGGTCAATTGTTCTTCGCCATCGGCGATAAACAGCGTGTATTTTTCAGCGGCCCAAAACCGCGTGATGTGTTGGGCATCGAAGAACTTCACCTCGCCGCGGCTGCTGCTGATCACACGCGATGTATTTGGCGGCGCCAACGCTGTCAACGCCAGCGTCTGCGCAGCTGGTCCGCCGCTCGTAACTGGAACCGGCACCCGAACGCGCGCCAACGCTGCCGCCAAGCGTTCGGGCCGCACCGGCTTGAGCAGGTAATCAACCGCATTCACTTCAAATGCTTTGACCGCGTGCTCGTCATAGCCAGTGCAAAAAATAATCGGCGGCAGATCACGGCAGGTTTGCGCAAGCGTGATGCCATCGAGCCCGGGCATGCGAATATCGAGCAACACAACGTCGGGTTTGTGAGTAAAGATCGCGGTTAGCGCGCTAGCGCCATCATGCGCTTCACCAACAACCTCGACGCCGCCGTGGTCGGCCAGCAAGCGCCGCATGCGCGAGCGCGCCGGCGCTTCGTCGTCAACCACTAGTGCGCGCACGGCAAGCTCACTTCGGCAACACAGCCACCGGTGGCGCTGTCGGTCAACGTTACGCTGGCAGCGTCGCCAAACGCGAGATGCACGCGCTTGCGCAGATCGGCAACGCTGGTTTGCGTGCCGGCGTGCTTCGAATTGGTTGGCCCTGGCCCATCGTCGCGAACCCGAATCACCACGCGCTCGCCGATGCGTTCGGCTAACACGTGCACACTGCCAGCCGCGCGCTCGTGCAAGCCATGCAAAATCGCGTTTTCAACCAAGGGCTGTAGCAACAAGGGTGGCACGGCAAGGTCCGCAGCGTTGGCAGCCAGCTCGACGCTGGTGACTAGCCGATCACCAAACCGCGCTTGTTGAATCGCCAAATAATCACGTACCATGTCGAATTCGGTTTGCAGTGGCACCGACCGCGTATTCGACGCCGCCAACGCGTAGCGAAACAACGCCGCCAAGCGTTCCAGCGTACGTTCGGCCAAATTCGGATCGTCGTGAATAAAGCTCGCAATGGTATTGAGCGAATTGAAGAAAAAATGCGGATTGGTACGCGCTTGCAACGTCTCGAGTTGGGCTTCAACCACCGCGCGCCTCTGGGCTAGAGTTTGCTGCTCAGCAGCACGAACGCGCAACCGCCATGATTGCACGAGCAACGCAGGCACCACGATCGCGGTTGAAATCAGCACGCACTGCACCGTAAACAGCGTCGAGCTAACATTGCTGCGACAGACCGCGTTGTGCACTGGCAAGATCAATTGCGCGATGCCAACCGCACCGATCGCAACGGCCACGGCATGGATCAGCCCGCGGGCCCACCGGCCGTGCGCATTGCGCAATAGCCGTGGCATCAGCTTGGCGTAGATCAGATGGAAGCCAAAGCCAATACCCAGGGTCGGGATGTAAGCGGCAGCAATCTTGCGTGCAGCGTCCGCAACCGGAATGCTGGTAATGCCGTCGATCACCAAAAACGAAATCGCTAATGGCAAAAACGGATACAGCCACAACAGTTCGGGTGGCAACAAAGGGCCATCGTGAGCGGCCGGTGCGGCTTGGGCCACTGGCAATGTCCGGTTACCGTGCACTAAAGAATCCTACTACATTTGCCAAGTTGCCGTCGCTGCCTACCAACGTGACGTCAACACCGTGAATCTCACCGACGGTCCAGCCAAACGCAATGAAGTTGTCGCCAAGGCGCTCCGGCAAACCTTCCAGCGTGAGGTCAGGCAAGCCGGGCTGCAGTCGAAAGCTTGTGATGATCGCGTTGAGCGCCGCCGCATTGGTCGCTTCCACTTGGGGATCGCGGTAGTGGCCGGTCGACGCAAAACAAGTGGCCAACGCAGCCGCCCGGGCAACGGCGTCTTTTTCGTTCCAGGTGGCCGCATATGTCGAGACCACAGGCACCGCAGCGCGCCGTTGATCACCGGGGAAGTACAACAGCTGCAGGCCCGCTGCACCGAAATCTTCCGCTGCAAAAACGAATGCACCATTGCCTAAGCGCGCACGGGCAACGCGATGGTGTTTTTCAATTGGTGGCACGATGTGCGCTTGCAGCGTTTGTAACATCGCTTCGATCTCGCTGCGTTCCGTCAACACTCCGGCCGGCGCATGCCACGACACCTCAGCAGGCAGCACCACATGGCCGTTCGACCATGCCTCAAGCACCGACGCGGGGTCGGTATTTTCGACAACGTCCGCATTGCAGCCTGCCGCCGCTGCCATTGCCAATGCGGCTGCCGCCGACAAATTGCGCATCGTAAGCATGGCTAAAACACCAAGCCATCGCCGTCGGCGGCCAACACCACGGTGCCTTTGGCAAAACTAGGTTCGCCGGCCTCGCTGACCGTGGTGTGCGACGTATGGCTGCCACCGCGGCTGACCGTATGGCGCGCATCGATCGCGGCGGCATGCGCTGGGCTCGCAGTGAATTGAAACGTTTTGCCGACGTCGGCAAACACCGCAATC
>JAKQOD010000807.1 GCA_029565465.1 Deltaproteobacteria bacterium | reverse complement strand
GCTTGATGAAGCACTTGGACACACCGGGTACGCGCTCATCGGTGCTGCTGCTCTCGGCTATCACATCGAGCTGCCACGGTACACCGCCGATCTAGATCTGATAGTTGCTTGCGAGGCAAACGATCTTGATGCGCGCTTGATTGGGCGAGGGTGGCAACGTGATGCTCGTTTAGCGTACCGCTGGCAGTTGCAGCGAGTCAACGTGGATATTGTGGTTGCGTCGACGCACGACCTAGCCGTTGGCTACGTTGACTACGATGGCTATCGTTTGAACTTGGTTGGTTGTGATTTAGCGTTGCGCCACGCGCAAGTCGCGCAGCTGCGACCGCAACTGGACGAAGGCACCGCGACATGCTTGATCGCGACGCTGCCATCCATTGTAGTGATGAAGATGGCGGCGTGGCTGGATCGGCCAAGCGCACGCACGAAAGATCTTGGTGATCTTGCACGTGCACTTACCGACGTAGATTGCGAAGATCGGCGCTGGGATTTGCCCCCTAGTGCAACCGACCTCGAATACGACGACGTTCCGCCGTTCTTAGTCGGCTGTGATGTTGGTGAGATTGCAGAAAAATCTCACGTTGAACTGATTCGGAAATTTGTCCAGACTGTGCCGGTTGACACCATGGGCACACAGGCCGCTTGGCCACAACGCGATCGCGAAAGTCGCGCAGTTCGCACGCTGACCATGTTTGAACGCGGCGTTGCGCATGGCAAGCACAAGCCGCAAACCTGAAGGCTGACGCTCTAGTCCCGCTCGACGTCGACGAGTTTTGATGCAGCGATGAGGTTGTCGGCTGAGAGGAGAGGGTAGGGGCCGGAGCGAGCGGCGGCGATGATCATGCGATCAAAAGGATCGCGGAGGCCGCCGAGGCCAACGAAGGCTTGGGTTTGAGCGAGATCGATGGGCAGGATGTCGAAGCCGCGGTAGCGAGTGAAGAGGGCTTCAATTTCGGCAGGCCCTACGACACGGCGGCCGGCTTCGCGCAAGAGCGTAAGCTCTACGAGCACAATTGCCGGAATCAAAACGTACGCGTTGCCTTGGTCGACCGCACGCAAAAGACGTTTCGCTGCAGGCCGAACTTGGTCGGTTGCGACAAATGCCAGATGAGCACGTGGGTATCGATGACGGCACGTTTCATGGTTAACGTTTCGTGCGACGAGCGCGGCCACGATCCGTGAGGGTGGAAGCAGACGCTTGGATGGAGGCCGCTATGCTTTGGCGAATGGATTCGGTTGCGTCCAAAAGGACTTGTTCGGATGGCGCTTCAAACTGGGCAAACATGCCCATGCTCGGTGTCTGTACTTTGCTGCACGTTTTTGCTCGGCCTGCATGCAAGCTGTTGCGCAAGATGTGCACGACTTCCGCTGACGTGCTGCGGTTTTGCTTCCGTGCGCGTGCCTTGAGCTCGGCGACTAGCTCGCGGTCAATTCGCAGCGTCATCATTGACGTGTTGGCCATGTATTCGATTGTAATACATATCGAAAAGATGTCGAGTGACAAGACCTAGTGGCGCGTGCCATGCGAGCCAGTATCATTTCGGCTTCGAGCAACGAGCGAAGGTCAGCTGCGCTGACTGCAGCAATCGGCTCACGCACACTGGATACGACAGCGTCAGCCATAGCGGAGGTCGCCGCTCGACACTACCGACGTTTCGCGGACTTCTTACGCGCGGACTTTGGTGATGCCTTCCGCGAGCACGGCGCGCTGCGTTTCGGTGAGCGATGCAGCCGTGAACACGGTGCGCTCACTCCACAGGATTAGATGGCCCGGGGTTGGGTGGTCTTCTGGGGTGCGCGCGTCATGCACCGGAAAGCCGGCAGCGAACATCGCGTTATCAAGCAGCGCATGTGCAGCATCATGCGCTTGGAAAGGCGACGTCTCCGTGAGGGCGTTCACTGCCTCGATCGCTTGGGCAAAGAGCGGGGCGAGGTGCGTGGGCAAATCAAACGACATGAGGCGCACTCCGAGGTTCACCGAAAAAGCGGTTGCAGGCAAGCAACGTATGTATGCAGTGCAGAACCATGGACAAAGGAACTTGCGCACGAATGTGAGTGTCTGTATAAGAAACCATATGGTTCAGTATTACAATCGCTTGGACGCATCGTTTGGTGCGCTAGCCGATGCTACGCGGCGAGGCGTGCTGGTACAGCTCGCGCAAGCCGATGCTTCGATCTCGGACCTTGCAAATACGTTTCGAATGACGCTAACGGGCATGAAAAAGCACGTGAGCATTTTGGAAGATGTGGGGCTAATTACGACGACGAAAGTGGGTCGCGTGCGCACTTGCAGGCTCGGCGCACGGGCCTTTGACGACGAAGCAAAGTGGCTTGAAAGTTACCGGCAGTTATGGGCTGCACGGTTTGATGCGTTGGACAGCGTGTTGGAAGAACTAAAAGCGAAAGACCAAAACAGTGAGCGCCAAAAAAGATAGTGAACCAAATAGTAAAGTAACAAAAGTTGAACGGACCGGCGATCGCGAACGAGTCGTGACGCGGACGTTTGACGCACCTGCGCACATTGTGTTTGCGGCATGGACGACACCCGAGTTGATGAAACGCTGGTGGGTGCCAAAGTCGATTCCGATGGCCATGGTGGCTTGCGAGATGGACGTGCGCACCGGCGGCTCCTATCGGCTAACCTTCGAAATGGAGTCGATGCCACCGATGGATTTTTTTGGCCGCTATATCGAAGTTGTGCCGAATCAACGCCTGGTCTGGACCAACGAAGAGTCAGACGAAAATGGCTCGGTCACGACGGTGACCTTCGAGGAACACAATGGCAAAACCACGGTTGCCGTACATGAGCGTTATCCGTCAGCAGAAGCACTCGAAGCCGATGGCGCACACGAGGCTGCCGCCGAGGTTCATGCTCAGCTCGACGAGCTGCTTGTAGCGTTGGCAGCAAGCGCTACCTGATTGCAGCAGCGTTGACGATCGCCGCCGCTGCCCTGCGGCCGCCTGCCGGCCGCAGGAGGGCTTTGCAGGTGCGAGCTTGAATTCGTTTGCACCGATGAATTCGCAGCGTCAACATTGACGTTTTGGCGATGTATTCGATTGCAATAGGAGTAAAGAACGTCGATTGGGAAGATCGAGCGGTGAGTTCAATCGTCATCGTCGTCGTCGTCGGATTGCCGAACAACATACGCTTGGGGCAGTTGTGCAGCTTCGGTGTTGGAAGGCTTGCTTGTGGTTCGCGCCAGCGACGAAACGATCTTCGCCAGTTCCTTGGCTTGGGCCACGTTGCCCGGCGATGTTTTGATGTAACCGCTGAGCGCAGTTCTGCTCCACCGCAGCCAGGCGGAATTGGTGTTCATTTTTTTGAAAAGTTTAACAAGACTTGTGCGCGCGGCCGGTAGCGCTGCAAGGCCATCGGGCGCACGGCCTTGCGTCCATACAACTGCATCAAACTCGTCGTCTAAGACGCGGCGTCCCATGATCCGCAATTGTAAGAACCCTCGCGGCCGAAGCACCAGCGAGCGCCAGGCTGTAGGTAACGCTGCGCTGATCCGCACAGCAACGAATTGGACCGAACCACCAAACAGTTGGCGCTGACTGAATGTGGCCAACCGAACGTCGAGAGCAATACCGTCGATTTCAACAGTTGCTTGTTTGGCAACGTGAAACATCCGCCAGTCAAATGTCCACCGAAACGCCGAGCCGTGCTTGCGCGCACGTCGCTCGAAGTATTTTTCGATTGCATCTGCCATGCGTAACAAACCTACCATGCGAACGGACGCGACCTACGGCAAACGGTATTCGGCATCTTGTCACCGTTGTCGTCGTAAGAATCATTCGCAATGAGCAGCGGTGAATCGTGAGGCAATGAAAAGGCCGTTATGCCGGCGGCCGAATCTCGTTGGCCTTGGACTCAATGGCTGCGATTGTTGTTAGTATTTGGTGATGACGTCGCAGTCGTTCGAAGAAGCCACGAGGAATTTGCTTCCACGGATACGTCCCCGCATCTACGTGGAGAATATGAAACTAATGCTTCGCAAGCACGGCAAGGTCGGCGAAGCATCGATGCCGGAGTTTCGGCGCTTTACGGATGAAATGATGGTCCAAATCGTTCGCGATTCGGTAGACCGCATGACGAGCGTCCACATGGATACGTTTCAAGCGTGGGGCAAATCTTTCGACGACGTTTATCAAATCGCGTTGGCTAACTTAGACGCGTTACCTGACAGCCTTACGTTGGTCGAACTGCAGCGTACGAAGAAATCGGCAGTTAAAATCTACACATGGGAAGATGGCTATGGTCTATCGCGATTGCTGCTGCCGCAGTTGCGAAGACTCGAAACCAGTTCGGACGTGTTTGCCCTAGCCGTCGACGATAGACAACTGATGGTTGCGCAGGCCAATGACGACGAGGTCGTCGCCGTGATGGTTGCGCTAGCCGCAAAATTCGTGGAACGCGGGATGGTTTCATCGCAGCTGCTGCTGCGGCAGCAAGGCCAATGGTCGGTGCACCAGCTAGCCGAAGCGCATCCGGCGTATTCGAAGCTACTCGCTTTGCAGCGCTTGCACTTGGCTCATTGCTACGGTGCGATGAACGAAAAGCTTCAAGCTGAGTCCGCCGGTTCGATGCGAATTTGTGAAGTTGGAACGTTGCGCGCGAACGATAATCCAGATCGGCTACGAGCTGTGACGCTTACGCCTTTAGAAGGCCCGCCGCCATGGGCCGTTCCGGTTGCCGATTTTGTTGCGATTCCAGCTGATGACGGCTTTTTTCATGTTCGCTGGGAAGCGTTTTTCGAAACGCTGGAGTCGGAGCTGGCGCCGATGGGTGTTTATCCCGAGCGCTATGTTCTGCGGACAATCTCAGATGAGCAAATGGCGGAGCTCTCACAATGGGAGTGTGAGCCCGAACTAGATCTTGAGGACTAGCGCTGGATGTGTAGCGATTGCGAGAGGCCCGCAGCGTTTCGCGCCTTTAACAGTTTCGTACTGGTGTGCGTGGATTGTTTCGGTCAGATCAAAGCGCGGTACTGCAATTCCGTCGAACAAAATTGAAACGCGCTGCGTTGCCGCGATGACTTGTTGGTTATGCTTCGGCCATGGCAACTGCAACGGAAATTCTGGCGATCCTTGATGAATGCGCGCGCAGCTTTACGTTTCCGATGCTCGACAACGGTTATGTGTATCTGGCCGCAACGCGGTTGGCTGCATACGCCGATACGAATGATTGGGCGCTGACGATTGAAGTGTTTGGATATTCGCCGCGTGAAGGCGCGCCGGCGACGACGATCTACACGTTTGGCTCGCGCTTGCGCGCGCGCAAGACTGCTGCGGACTTTGTGAACGCGACTGCGTTTGCCAACTATCTTAAGAGTCATCCGAACGACGAGTTTGCGCAGGTCGCTCCCGTGGACGATGCGTGGTGTGATCCAGAGGGTGAGGGCGTAAGCGCCGACGCGACTCACGTTGAGGTTCGCGGCGTACGTGTGGCGTTGCCGAGCGTGGATGACTACGCTCAATTCGGTATCGAAGTAGGCAATCGCGACCAGATCGAAGTCTACGAAGTTTGCCGTTGGCTCGCTGCAACGCATCGAGAACACATCGTTGCAACCGAAGCCGAGCGCCGCGCTCACGTGCCTGCTGGGTTGCCGCAAATCTTATTGCTCGACGAGTGGAACCATCCAGACGTTTGCAACATGGACTGCCTGCCCAGCACCTCGGCAACCTTTGTCAGCATCGCCAACGCATTGGTAGCTGCCGACGGTAGCCGGTACCAAGCGACGCTGCCGCCCAATACGCACTGGCGCAACTGGCCCGACGGCGGCAGTTTGTAATGCACAAATCTCCCGAGGCGAAAGGCGAAAGGTCGTTAGCCCCTGGGACCCTACTATTTGGTGCCAGCACGGAAATGACCTAATGAAGCATACGCCTGTGCCGATGTATAATCGCACCGGTGGAACACGACACAGATACACTGTTGCACGAAGCCGAACATGAACTAGAGCACGCGAGCAGCGATGCCGCAGCGGTGGCTGCATTGCGAAAGCAGCTGCACGCCGCCCTCAAGCGCGCTGGCGACCCACCAGTTCCGCGCAATCACATTCCGCATGGGCTGTGGAACGCAGAGTGGGCGCGCGCCGAAATCGCGCGCGAGCTTGCAGCTCCGCAAACGTTTACTGCTTGGCGGCTTGGCTGGTGGGCAAAGTTGCTGCCGGTTGACGAACAGAGCGATGTCCTCGACGCTGCGATTGACCAATTCGAAGCCATTGTCGCAACGCCAGCTGGTCCAGGAAATGATGCCGGGCCATTCTGCGACATTGCTCAAGTGCTGTCGCGCCCCCAAGCACAGCGAGCGCTTACAATTGTTGAGCGAATGAAAGCCAACTGGGGGGAAGAAGCCTTGGTGGCTGAGGACATGTTAACGCAGCGGCTGATAGCGCTTGGTCACCGTGAAGATGTCCCCGCTTCATCTTCGTTCGCGATTCATCCCTCCGCGTTGCTCGCGGGTTCGGAGGAGCAAATCTGGGTCCAAAATGGTGGGAACCAGCGAACGCTGGCGAGCGAGGCCCGAGCAAAAGTGGTGCGCTTGTGGAACAAAGGTCTGCGTGCCGCCCTTGAGCGAGCAGAATTACAACAATGGCTCATCGACAGTGCTTCGTTGTTGCGGCAGATCGCAGGGCAAGCGGCGGTGGATGTGTGTCGCACTGCACTGGTCGGAGAATAGAAATCCCTCGTGGAAATCAGGCAAAACACTACTTGAGCAGGACAGCATTGATCGCTTGCGCAAGCTCGGCGGCCCGCTGCTTAAGAGCTTCATCTGCACCTTCGTCTGCACTGGCAACGTCCTGGACCTTGCGCAGGTGAAAGCGCAGACCCGTGAGAATCTCGCTACCGGTAGCAGCATTGTCGATGGCATCACGAAGTGCAGTGGCCAGCGCTCCTTCATTGCACGCGTCGAGCACAGTAGCGATCTCTTGCGCTTCGGCGATGAAGTTACGCGGCACACGGCCAGCCTATCACGCCGACTAGGCAGTGCGCGAGGGCTCGGCGAAGCATGAGCGAACGCTCGAAGTCTTTGGTTATTCGCCGCTCGAAAGTGCGGCTGCGACCACGATTTATACATTTGGCTCGCGCTTGCGTGCCGCTCGCATTGCCGCAGATCTTGTTGCTCGACGAGTGGAACCATCCAGACGTTTGCAACATGGACGGCCTACCCAGCACCTCGCGGACCGTTGTCAGCATTGCCAACGCATTGGTAGCTGCCGACGGTAGCTTATGCCAAGCACCCTGCCGCCCAATACGCACTGGCGCAACTGGCCCGAAGGCGGCAGTTTGTAGGTTGGGGTTAGCTCAATCGTCGTTGCTCACACGCACGCCGCTGTCCAAGTTGAAACGCGCTGTCGTCACGATGGAAACTTCGGCGACGCAGGCGTGGCGGGCGACCCGGAGAAAAGGTGGTGGGGGCGAGCGCGGTGCATCGTGCGCACGTTCGAGGTCGAGCCACGGCGGCGTCCAACCGTGTACAGCGATAGGTACGTAGCCATAACGTTCGGTGCGCATGATGATGCCTTCGCTGATGCGCGATAGATCGAGATGTTGCACTTTCCAGGATGTGTCATCGCCCCAATGACAGCCCCAGACAAAGCCGACGTCCCCGCATGGCCATTCGTTGTCTGCGCTCCAGTACTCGCTGCCTGGAATGACGGTGCCGTCGTTTACATCCCACCAGTCCGGGACGTAGAAGCCGGCCGGGCAGAAGCCGTCTTCGATCGGTTCTTCTGCGACAATCTCGCCGGTTGCAAGATCGAGTACCGCGGTGGTTACGTAGTTTCGCGAGATCAACGCAAAGTCGCGGCCGCGTTGGCGAAACGGTTCGAAGGTAACGAACATGGTGTGGTTGCGGTGGTACGCGGCAACTGGGGTAAGCCCCTGCGCGTCGCGGCGAAAGACCTTTACGTCGACGGTTGGCCATGTCTCTGGCGCATCGGACGGCGCCGGCTTTGCGACGAGCTCCACCGCCCATTTGTCGCGCGGTTTCGGCAGCGACGGAATTTCAAAGTCGGTGTCGACGAGGAGCTCGCGAATGACAAAGCCACGATTGTGATAGCGCTGTGCCCAGTTTTCGCCGTGCATGGTGCGCGCTACAAGTTGTTGCGCGTGCGCTTCGGCCGCCACGCGGGTGCGAAATGCGCCGAAGCACGAATCTTGCGAACGGCCTTCGTGCGTTCCGTACACGCCAAAAACGATATCGCCCCGCATCGTTGCAGTATCGCACAATTCGCTCAGGGCGGCAGCGGTGCTGTGAGCCGCAGGGTTTGCAATCGGTGAAGTCACACGACCTGCACTCGAAACACAGCAACGCGAGGCGCCAGTGCAACCTGGCCCTACCCACACTTGTCGGCGGGTAGTATTGCGCGCTGCCGGCTCAGCCTGGGCGCGCGATGCCTTGATAAATGTACGCTGCGATGGAGGGACCTTCGGTGGTGCCGGTTGTTAGTTCGCTAAGCGCAAAATTGTTTTCCGTGAGCAGCGCTGCAATGTTGCGATCGAGCCGGCAGTCGCCGCTGATGGTGCGCCATGCTGGCGTCAGCCGCTTTTGCCAGCGCGCGGTTGATGGCCGCGCTGCTAAGCCGTGCTCGACGAAGATCAGGCGTCCTCTAGGTTTCAAGACGCGCCGCACCTCGCTGAGTGCGCGCTCGATGTTGTCAATGCTGCACATGGTGTAGGTCGACACGACGGTATCGAAGCGATGCTGATCGAAGGGCAGCGTTTGCGCATCAACTTGCAACAGCTCGATCGGCACCGCTGCGGTGCGAACGTGTGGCACGGCTTTCGCCAACACGTCCGGCGAAATATCTACCGCCGTTACGTGCACTGCATGTGCAACATCGTAAAACCGAAAATTGTGGCCAGTACCAGCGCCAAGTTCGAGGATGTCGCCACTGGCTTGCGGCACCCAACGCATGCGCTCTTCGAGGATCGCGTGACTTTTGCAAGCCTTATCAATGAGCGTTGGCAGCACACGTCGGTCCCACCACCGACGGAGCGTACCGCGCGATGAAGCTTGCATGCCGACAGGGTACCACGCATTGCAGACTGCCCGCATCGAAGCAAGCCGGGCAACCGCCTTGCTTTTTCGTTTCGGCAACGCATCAACGTTTGATGTCTGGCCTCTCAAACAAGCCGCTATGACGCGGGCTTAGTGCTCAACTTGGACCATAGGCGCGCGCAGTCGCTCGGCGGTTTCGGCGGCTACGCGCGCACCGACTCGACCCGACTCAAGCACTGTGCGAAGTGCGGATAGCACTGCGGGTGAAGCGACGATGTGGAGCATCTGTGCCAGCTGGTCGAGAAACCGAGCCTTGATGATGTCCGGCCGCCCCTCTAATCGCTTAATGCGTTCCAGCACTACTTGCTCGCGGCGCAGCGCGGGTAAGGCAGCAAGCACCTTGCGTGATTGGGCCGACGCGTCGACCACGATCAAATGTTCACAGCCGGGCGCCAGCGGCACGCCTGCATCGACGAGCACGCCAAGGATCATCATCCAATGAGAAGGTGCTAGCGGCGCAACGCGCTGCGCTTCCGCGTACGGGCCGATGGCTGCTCCAACCAGCTTTTGAGCCCAGCGCACACCTTCATCACCCGCGGCTAGTGCGAGTTTTGCCAGGTCGCTCGGCGAGATCGTGGCGTCGATTTGAATCAGGATTCGATACGCGCCGAGCAGCATTTCGGTTGCAACCTCGAGCTGCGCTGCGGCG
>JAKQOD010000798.1 GCA_029565465.1 Deltaproteobacteria bacterium | reverse complement strand
CGTTGGTGTCGCCATAGTCCAGGTTGGCGACACCAACGCGCCATCGACACGCAGCGTATTGATCGCCACCGTAGGCATCGAAATGCTGAGATAGTTTGTGTTATCTGCTGAAAGTGCAGCGAAGGTCGAGTTCCCAACCGCTTGCTGAATCCCTGGCAGTAAAAGAAATGCCGGGTCGCCATCCTCGCCGGATTTCCCCTTTGCGATGGCATAGGCCTCAGCAGGTTTGGAAGTGGTAATGCGCACCCCTGCCCCTGCTGCAGAGTAGAACTGGCCAGTCCCCAAGGTGGCAACTAGGACGTTATCAACACGGACTTCAGTGTTTGCCTGGCTTGCAACAACCCGGTAATCGGTTGGCTGGGGCAACACTGGCACCAGAAATTCGTTTGCCCAACCATCGGAGGGAATCAACATTTCCTCGACGTGATCGCAAGCGTTTTCACCAGTGTTAAGGCAAAAATCACCGCTATTGACTGCAATGGGCTTATCGGCCGTGATGTGAATGCCAGTTGCATCCCCAACAGCCGCCCGCATAAACGACTGGCCCTTGTTCAGGGTGATTGGTGCGGCTGTGCCAATGGTAACGGATGTGTTGTCTTCGGTTGCGACTACGCCAATTTGCGAGTTAAAGCCAATGGAGTTCGGATAGCCTACTGCATAGTAATCAGTTCCCAATAGGCTTGTTGGCAACACCGTGAATGCATCTACGGTGTTGTCCCGATAGTTGTTTGCGAAGATCGTAACGCCTGCGCTCGCAACGATGTGAATTGCTTTACCCGATTCGATCACGTTGTCTGCGAGGTCACGTGAATTGGTGACATCAATTTTTAACAACCCCGACGCTGGAATGGTAAGTGGGGCGTTGGTGTCAACTGTTACGCTCGTGCCGGCCGTTCCTGCAAAGTAGATCTCGCGCCGCGGATTCGGCCCAGCAATGTTCGCGTTGAACATCATCCAGAATTCTTTGCCTTGCAGTGTTTCTGCTGGGCACTCAACTTGGTCGAGAATTCCATCGTTGTCGTCGTCAAGATCCGACAAGTCGGATACGCCGTCGTCATCATTGTCGCCAAGCACTGCTTGCTCAACCTGTGAGACATCGCGATCATCGCTGCTATCGTCGCCTTGCCCACATGCACTTGTGGCTGCGAGTAAGCCAGCCATTGTCCAAAAAATATTCTGACGAATCATCATGGTCCTCCAGGAGCGCTGAAAAAAATGTGAGCCCACATGATCAAGGACTGCGAGGCTGCGCGCAAGCATCAGCCGGTTCAACTTGGGATGCCGATGGAGTAGCGGTGGCGCGTACTCAGGAAATACCTGAGCAACAGCCAACGCGAACGTCAGTGAAGTTCGTTCAGTAATTGCCTGCGCGATCGCGCGCATTGTTTGCTATTCGCAGGTGGCCTGGATGTACAGTCGTTTGTTGATGCCTAGACAGGGGGCGCCAAACACAGCATTTTGTGCCGCCACCATACAGCTTGCATGTGTCACGCATGTGGCCGCAACAACGGCTGCCGATTGGGTCGCATGACAACTGCCTAAGGCAAAACTGCCACACATGCCAGCGGGATTGCCGTAACTAGCGAAGTCGATGGTGCCGACGACGCGGCCGGTCGGACAGCTCAAGGTGCCGTCGAGATATTCGTCTAGCGTCAAACAAACCCGTGCACGGCCGTTGTCGACGTTGTTGAACGCACGCGGTTGCGGCACGATGTTGGCGTACCGCGAGTCGTTGCTCGTGGTGCTGGTGAACACGATGTGCACAGTTTGGGTTCCGTCGGCGATGCCGTCATCGACGCCCGTGACTGTTACCATGCGCGCCTGCATCGCATCGGCTGGCGTAAATGTCAGACTGGTCACATTCGTGATCGCTTCGGCGTCGTTGTCCGACGCAAAATGTACCGTCACGTTGCTGGTCGGTACCGAGTTGAGCACCAGCTGAAACGTTGCGGTTTGGCCTTTTTCATCGGTGTTGCCAGTGAGATCGCTGACGTTGATACCAGGCACGAGCGGGACAGCGTCGATGGCGCGCGTTGCATCGGGTAGCGTCGCATCGCTGTTTGCATCGAGTTGTCCGCTTGGGTGAGGCGAATAACAACCTTGCAGCAGCGCTAGCGACAAGAGTGTTAACCGACGGGGCATCAACTTCATTATTACAGAAAGCCGACGCCGATACCACGCGGAATGCCTCCGTTGCGTGAGGGTTCATTCCCTGCAAGCCGCGCTGCTACTACTGTTTGGCAAGCCAGGTCGCGATTTCTTCGGCACCATGGCTGTTGCCACTTTGGGTATACAGTTGAGCAGCAGCTTGCGCCATCGCTTTGGCTTTTTTGGGTTGAGTG
>JAKQOD010000778.1 GCA_029565465.1 Deltaproteobacteria bacterium | reverse complement strand
TGCGCGCTACGTTTCCGAACGACCCGGACAACCTGGGCATGGTGAACTGGCCGGGCACGGTGGCGTATCAACGCGGCGCCGCAGGGATGCGAGCGGTGCGGCAGATCGAAGCCATGGCCAGCGTGTTCGTGGCGCAATGGGACACACAACGGCGCAGCTTGGCCGATTGGCTTGGGCGCCCAGCGGCGCAATGGGACGAAAAGTGGGGCTTTTTGGGCTGGCGCGAAGGCGATGCCGTGCCTGAAATCGAAAAAAAACAGGGCTCGGAAATCAGGGGTGAATCTGTTCCATCCCAACAATCAGACGATGTTCTAGGCAGCCCAGGGGGCTTCGGGGTGCCGCTGGTTGCGCCGGCAGTGGTGGCTGCGGCAGTGCTTGAGGCGAAGGTTTCTCGAAAACGAAAAGCTAACGTTGCCACCGCACCGGATGCGGCTACACCGCCAGAACCCGCGGCCGGGCCGTTGGTGCGCGGTCTCGATTTCAAAGTCAAAGTGCAGACGCTACTCACCGAAGGGATCACCCTTCCCAACACTCGGCACGATGCCGTGCTGACCCTTTGTTTTTTTTGGGGGGCAACGTGCGGCTTAGAAACCGAGGAGGTGTTAGCGCGGCTGGGAGCCTGGTGTGGTGCACTCGCTCACGCAGGATCCCGCTTAGCGCCACGGGATTTTGCAACGGAGTGTTTGCGCGAGGCGAGTAGCTATCTTGCGTCGTATGGGCCGCGCTGGCGTTTTCGGGGCTCCGGTGCAAGTGGTGGCTTAGCAACGCTGAGCACGGCCGATGCAGTGGTGCTCAACGCAGTGGCGCCTGCGGTGCGCGATGAGGTTGCGACGATCTTGAGTTGGTTGGCGGCGCGCGCTGACGCACGCGGACACATCGGCGATCCGGTGCAGATAGCGACTGGGTTGTTGCATCGGTTGTGCGGTGATCGGCGCGTGGTGCTGGAGGGGCAACGGCGCCGCGCCACGACAATCGCAGTTGAAGAATTGGAGCGGCTTGGCGTGCTAACTCTCGCCAAAAATTACGTGGTGGGCCGCCAAGGGCGGCTGTTTGCGTGCTGGTACCAGCTTGGTTCAGGGGTGTTGCCACGTGTCGAAACGGTGCCGCGCGCTGCCTGGGTGCAGCTGCGTGCGTCTGGCGAGGCCTTGACGCCTGTGGAAGCGGAAGCGCCCGCGGCGCCTGCAATCGTCCGCGTCGTTGGTGAACGCACGGTGCCCGAAGGTGTCCTGCAGGTGTTGAGCGATGGCGTCCGCGGCGTGCCGCGCACGCGGTTGGTCTTGGCAGCGGAGAGTGGTCCCGCGCTACCAACTGCCGGTGGTCGCGCGGCGTGGTACGTGCGCATGTTTGAAAGCCGTTCGTTTACGCCCGGCGAGTTGCGCGTGGCCGATGCGTCCAAGGTTGTGCCTTTCCCCGATCTGCTGCGCCGCCGCCGGCGCACAACCGGGCAGGGGCCGCCACCGGACGCGGTGGTTGGCGATGCCGCGGCAATCGCCGCTCGTGCATGGGGGCTGACGCGCTTTGTGCGCCCGGTACCGGCCTGATTTTCACTATCGTGCATTTTGTTAGCAACTTCGTGCGAACTGCGCCGAAGCGCTGCCAATGGCGAAGGGAACTGCATTTGTGCCTGATGCGGCGTGGATTGAGGCGTTTGAAGCGCAAGTGACGCCCGCCGTCTTGTTGCACGTGCGACGTTACGCGACGTGGCGCGCGCATTCTGTTGCACGTGCGGGTGGGTTAGGTGATGCCTTTTACGCCGACGAATTAGTGCAGAATGCGTTAGGCGATATCTTGGCCGGCGTTGTTCATTGGGACCCTACCCGAGAACCGCTTGCTGAACGGTTGCGCGATACGGTGCGGAGTCGTAGCCGGCATGATCGCGCGCGCGCTTCGCGTTTTCGGCACGAAGCGTGGAGCGAAAGTTTACTTGCACGCATGAGCGAAGACCCGCCAAGCGAACGCGAATACGATCGCGCCGCTGTTGCACAGCAAGCACTGCAGGCGCTGCGTGATGCCGCGCGCGGCGATCGCGAAGTGTTGAAAATCCTCGATGCCTACGCCGCGGGTGCGGTCGATAAAGCCGACGTGTTGCAAGCCTCCGGCCTGAAGCCTGCGCGCTACACCCGCGCACGCAAACGCTTGCGTCGTAAAACGCTACAGCTCGCTCCCGAACTCCGCGCCGCTGCGCGCGCTGCTTAAATAAGAAAGTTGCCTAGCCAATGCCCCGTTCATCACCACGACTACGACGACGGAACGCTATACGCCACCGGCGGCGCCTGGTAGTATTTCGCCGGTCGGTGTGGGGCGTGTTTGTATAAGCGCCGCGAGGTCGTAACGCGCAAGAAGGAAACGACATGGTAGCGGCAGTGGAAAACAGTGGCAGCAAGTCCAGTGCGCCGGTGAGCCTGATCGGCAAATCCGTCGGTGGCTCGTACACCATCACGAAGTTTTTAGCCGAAGGTGGAATGGGTGCCGTCTATCTCGCTTCGTCGTCACTGTTGGCAGGCAAGCTGGCCGCCGTGAAGGTGTTGTCCGCGGAATGTACGAATGACGAAGCGTCGATGAATCGTTTTCTGGCGGAGTTATTTGTAACGGGCAAGCTGCAAGATCCCAACATCGTGAAGGTGTTCGACGCCGGACGCTTCCCTGACGGTCGCATGTACATGTTGATGGAGTATTGCGCGGGCGGTTCGCTGGATGAATTGCTGGCGCGCAAAGGCGCACTACCGTTTGATGAGATTGTGAATCTCATTGGGCCCGTGGCGTCCGTGCTCGACGAAGCCCACCACGAGGCGAAGATCACCCATCGCGATATCAAGCCTGCCAACGTACTGCTCGTGCAAGAGCCCGGTGGGCCATTACGGGCGCGACTGGGCGACTTTGGTATTGCCAAGTTGCATCTCGATCGGCTGCATGGCCACAAGGAAACCATGCAGCTTTTAGGTAGCCCCGGTTATTTCTCACCGGAACAGGGCGATACCAAGCGTGGGTCTGGCAACGTCGACCACCGCTCAGATGTGTACGCGCTCGCCTCGATGCTCTATGAAATGGTCACGGGGCAACGGCCTTATCCGGCGGGCAATATCTATCAACTGATCGAGGCTGTTGCGCGGAATCAGCCAATTGTATTGCCGCGCATCTTGCGCGGCGACCTGCCGAAGGAATGCGAAGAAGTGATCATGGAGGGCCTTGCGCACGATCGCGAGGTGCGCGTGCAAACGGTCAAGGAGTTAGTGACCCGCTTTGCCGCTGGCATTCCGAACGGCACGGCATTGTTGGCCTATGCAGCGCCGCGCTTGGTGCGTAGCACGGCGGAGCCAACTGCTAAAACCATCTCTGGTGCGTTAGGTCCCGCTGCGATCCAATGGTCCGCTGCAGTTGATGCTTCCGCGCGCGCGGCGTCGGCGAGGGAAGCCATTACAGCAAAGCGCACACGCCATATACAAGCGCTGATTTTGGCCGCAGTTGCAGTTGGCTGCCTCAGCGTTGGCGTACTTTTCGAGCGTATGCGCCATGGGCGCGCGCCAGCACAGGTGGTTGCGGTTGCGCCTGTGCCTGTGGATGCGCCAAGCATGGCAGTGAATGCGGTATCACCGCCGATCGCGAAGCCTGCGGCGGCGATCGATGCTGCGCCTGTGGTCGCGGCCGTGGCAGTAGCACCACCACCACCACTAGATGCGCCCCTTAAGGTTGCCCCTGATGCACCGGTCGACGCACGCCCTCCGGTTCCAGTATTGATCGATGCCGCACCCGCGAGCGTAGCGTCGGTGCCGAAGCCGCCGGTTGCTGCGGCAACAAAAGGAACCCTCGTAGTAAAAGTGGAACCGTTCGCGGACGTTGTAATTGATGGCACGCTCGTCGGTGCCGCGCCGGTAACGCGTCAGCTAACAGCCGGCGATCACACAGTGCGCCTTACAGGGCCGAATGACCGAACTGAAACAATACGAGTGAGGATTGCTGCAGGCAAAACTCAACTGATTCGCCGCATGTGGCAGGAATGAACAAGGGAATGATGATGAGAGTTCTATCGATTTTATGTTTTCTTGGGATCGCGGCCGCATCGTCCACAGCGAGAGCCGATACGGATGCCGTGGTCTTTAGCGGCGACGCAAATGCTCCGGATGCGAAGATAGCGATGACTGCAGCTGCTACGCGACTGCGTGCAGCAAATTGGCAAGTTGTTGATGGCGTGCCGGTCTTTAACCAGAAAGAAACGGCTGCGTTTTTGCAGTGCTTGTCGTCTGTAGAACCTTCGGGTTGCGTAAGTGGACTCATGAGGCCCAAGAAGCTGCGCCGTGTGGCGGTTCTCTCATTGTCCGATGAGCGAAATCCTGACGGCAGCGTGCTTCGCGTGGTGACTGTTAGCCTAGCGTTTCCTGATAGCAAATCGTTTCCCGTCGATCGCGGTTTCTGTGATCATTGCGTCGCTGATGTGTTGGGCTCGACGACTACGACGCTAGTGAGCGAGCTGTTGAATCGAGCCGCTGTGGAAAGCGAGCATACCGCACTGAAGGTTAGCTCTGTGCCGGCTGGGGCAGGCGTGGTTGTTGATAACGAACCCGCAGGTGCGACCAATGTGACCATGTATATTGCGCCGGGGCCGCATACGGTTGAGGTGACCCTTGAAGGTTACAAACCCGAGCTGCGCAAAATAGAAGGCGTCGAGGGGCAGACGGCCGAGGTGTCGATCGTTTTGCAAAAACAATCGGGCAGCGTCGCGCCTAATCCTGCGTTGTCGACGGCGGCCGCTGTGCGTGACACACGCAATCAAACGCCGACGTTGGCTTATGTTGCAATGGGGCTCGGCGGCGCAGCAATTGTTAGCGGCGGCGTACTTTTGTTGCTTAACAAGCCACCTGTTGATGCACCGCGCTCGCAGAATCAGCCACGCGTGTATCGTGAAACATTGGTGCCGGGCGTCGCGCTACTGGCGGGCGGTGTCGCGGTTGGCATAGGCGGGTACATTTGGTGGCGGCATACAAAATCCTCAACGGCGCCGGTTGTGGCGCCGATTCCAGGTGGCGCGCTCGCAGGCGTTTCGGGGACGTTCTAAGGAGATGATGATGAAAAATGCATACAGCAACGTTTTCTTTCTCGCGGTGTTGAGCCTGCTTGGCTGCGAGCACGTAAATTCAAACTACTGCGAAGGGGCGCCGCATTCCAACTGCAAAGATTTAGTGGATGCGCCGATCGATGGTCCACCGACGGGGTGCAAGGCGATGCCATCGCTATGTACGGGCACCACGCCAGCGTGTGACATGGTGGCCGATAAATGCGTTGAATGCACCGTGGCTAGTCATGACCTTTGCACTGGCGCGGAGCCTGTATGCGGAACCGAGCAGGCTTGCCGAGGCTGCACCACGCACAGCGAGTGCGCGTCCGAGGTGTGCTTGCCTGATGGCAGCTGCGCCGCGGAAGGTGATGTGGCGTATGTAAGTGGCGCAGGTAGCGGCACGGCATGCACCAAGGCTGCGCCTTGTAAAACGATCACGACTGCAGTCGGTGCAAACAAGGCGCTCGTGAAAGTGAAGGGGGCGGTTGTTGAACCCGCTGGGTTAGTGCTTAGTGGAAAGAACCTACGTATTTTTGCAGACAACGGAGCCAGTGTTTCACGCAGCAGCGCCGGTGCGGTGGTTGAACTCGCAACAGCAACAACGCTAGAGATCTATGACCTGGCTATTGTTGACGGTCTTGGAGCTAACGGCACAGGGGTGTTATTGAATTCAAGCGGATCGAACAATCAGTTGACGCTGAATCATGTTGCAGTCCGAGGCTGCGGTGGCGCGGGCGTGAAGTCAGATGGTGGAACGGTGACGCTTACAGGCGCGACGATTACCGGGAATAAAGGCGGCGGCGTTGCGGCTGCCAACGGCAAGTTTACTCTGAGGAATAACGTGATCGCCGAGAACGGAGATGCGGCTGCTGGTGGCTCTGCGTTTGGTGGCGTCTCGTTGACGTCGACGTCGAATGATAACGTGTTTGAGCAGAATACCGTGGTTTTCAATCACAGCCTTATTGGTAACCCGGGTGCAAGCTGCTCGGCTATTGCAGCCTTTCACGGCAGGCGTAATATTATTACTAGCAACAACCTTGGCCTCACCTTTCCCGCGAGCCAGTCCGTGGGCTGCGCCGATATCGAGTCATATACAGCGGCTGGTACAAGCTCTAATGATCTGCACTTTGCTGCAATTGCACCAGCACCCATAAACTTTCATCTTACGGCCGCATCGCCGGCAACTGTTCGTGACGTGGCTGGACTTACGACGTGCTCCGGACGAGATATCGACGGTGATCCTCGCCCTCTTAACACTCTCTGTGACATCGGCGCGGACGAGTTCAAACCGTAACCATGCGCCAGCCGACGCCAAAGAATTACCTGCTGCTGGCAATCGTGACATTGCTAGTTACCGGCGGTGCCATGCCGGCAGCGGCGCAGCGACTCGCGTTGGAATTAAACGTCGGCGATAGCCGACCGCAGCAAGCCGAGCAGGTAATGACGAAGTTGAGGAGCGTGCTTTCGGCGGATTATATTTCAACGCCGGCAGCGATCCGAGACATGTTGTCATCGCATAGTTGGCGGCCAGGGCTGGCAGATGCTGATTTCAGCAATGAAGCGTTCGCCACGGAAATCAATATTGGCAGTCGCGCGTTCTCGAACGGCGAATTTAGCAAAGCGCAAAAATCGCTTGAGGCCACGCTGCATCGGGCGCGTGAGAACCCGTTGCTGTTGGTTCGCGAGATGAAGAACCGCCAAACAATGCTGCGGGGCTTAGTGAGCCTCGCGTTGGCGAACAAACGTATTTACGAGAGTGCGGCGAGTAGTGGCGCAAAGCCGTCAGTCGAGGCGCAAGCGGCGCGGGAAAAACGCGATGCAACAATGGCAGAGTTGATTCGTAGCTATCCTGAACAAGTTATTTCATACAAGTCTTTTGGCCGCGAAGCGGAAGCGCTTTTTCTGAGCGTTGGCCGTGAACTCGAACTACAGGGGCGTGGTTCGCTGAGCATTGCTGTGCACGCAAGCGAGCCATTGACGGTGTATCTTAATGAGGTCAAGCGCGATATTCGTCGTCCGATTACTGATCTGGTGCCTGGGATATATCGTGTGTTGCTGCAGACCTCGACGGGCGAGGCCCGCGAATATCGAGCCGAGATTCTGCCCAAGCAAACGACAACCGTCGTCATCGAATGGGATCTTGATGCAGCGTTGACGCTGGGCAGCTGGGTAGGTTTCCAATTCGCAACCGAAGGCGCACGCGTTGCGGAGGGGGATTTGATTGCGACGCTATTGCGCGAACGGCGAGAAGTGACACAGGTTGCAACGTTTCGCGTTTTTGCAAACTATGGCCACGTGACCGTTGTTGGAGCCGTGTACCTGGCCTCAGGCGAGGAGCTTCGCCATGGGAAGGTGGAATGGGATGCTGTTGATCAAGCAACGCCGCAGCTGATGCAGTTGGTGGAGTTTCTTGATGGCGGTGCGCCGATTGCGAACGATAACGCGCCCAAGGCGTCGTCGCGGCCGCTAGCCACGGTTGCGGCCGTTGAGCGTCAACGGGGGCAGTCTTCGCACATCGTGGGGAAACTGTTAGTGGCTGGTGGTATTGCTACAATGATCGGCGGCGGCGTGTTGTTGGCAATCGACGAAGATCCTAACAAGAGCGGGCCAGTGCAACCGACGTACCGAGATACTGCAGTGCCAGGCGTTGTTGCACTATCTGCAGGGGCGGTAATTACAGGTGTCGGCCTCTGGCTTTGGCTGCGTGATGATGGCGGCGCATCCAACGCGACTGCCGGCCGCCGCCGTTCGCTGCCTCTTGTGGCCGTCGGTCAGGGCCAGGTATTTCTCGGTTGGCGCAGTGCTTTCTAATGCTGAACGTCGGAGATTTACCGACGGTTTTGATTGTGGGGGTCAAGGAAGTCAACGGCCCACATTGACGTACAATGAGCGGGTAAAATGCGGCCCCTGGTTGGAGTGGAAGATGCAGCATCAGTGCAGTGAACAGGAGCGGGCAGGTGGAATGGGCAGCGACACAGAGTCGCCGCAGGCTGCGCTATTGAGCATGCTTGAGGCTGCGCGGGTTGCATTGGTGGAATTGTCTGCGCGTGTGGTGTTTGTTGAGCTGGTGGACTTGGTTCGCGAGGCGTTGTTGCAGGTCGAAGACCTCGCCGATTACGCAGAGCATGGCGGCGAAGTGACCGTGATTGCGGTGGAAGCCGAGGATATTGCAGTAGCGTTGCGCAATGTGCCCGGGCATTCGCGAGCCGATGATCACGCGTGGCGTTGTACCGTGGAGAGTTTGCGCAAGGTAGCCGAGCACTGTCGGCAGCGCATGAGCCAAGCTCACGCGCACCCACTCCCAACGCCGGGGCGCGGATAGTTATGGCACCGGCAAACGCAGCGTCTCGGGGCGCGGTTTTGCCGTGCACGCAAAAAGGTGCAAATAGATCGCAACCTCACACGACGGGCGGCGATAGGCGTACCGTGTTGCAAGGGCACAACCGATGAGCGGCAGGTCTGATGACGAGGATGACGTTCGCAAGGCCAAGGCCGCTGCGGAAACGCCTGCTACGCAGCCGAGCGCCGACCATGCGCGAGCGCAGCAGCATCAGCACGTCACCGACGCACATGCGCAGGTGCCTGGCAAGACACCGTTGTCAAACGGGTCGCGGCGCCATGCGCGTCCGCAGTATCGGCAAGACGTGCTTACGAATGTCCCACTGCCGAACTCGCCGGTGGTGCCGTTGCATGGTCCGAACGAAACGCCGCAGGTGCCGTTGACGGTGCCGCCGGAGTTGCTTGGTTCATCCACTACGAATCCGATCATCGTTGCCAACAAGCTTCAGGCCTATATTTCGGCGGCGCAGTTCGCGGCGATCCAAGCCGCCCGCAGCGATCGTAAGCAAGTGCAAGCGCTGCTGCGCCTGGTCATCAAGCAAATCACCGACCAGGTTAACGCGTCGGCCAACGGCGCCGCCAAAAAAGCACTACAGGAGGCGGCCGCAAACCCCGCGATTGCCGTCGACAAATACAAAGAAGCCGCGATGCGGCTCAAGTATCAAGGCGCCGGCACCGTGCCGGCAAACGCTGTTACCGTGCCACAGCTTGCCGTCGCTCCAGCGGTTGCCGCGCCGCAGTACGTATTGCCATCGCTCTTGGGCTTCGGCGCTGCCAATACTTCCACGCCGCCGGCCGCCAAGTCTGCAGCAACAGCGGCGGCTGCGGATGCTAAAGGTCGGGCGCCCGCGACGAAATATATGTTTGTGCATGGCAATCAACTTGCGCAAGCGATCGCCAGCATGGTGCGCGAGTCGGCTTGGCCGACGCCTGGCGCACAACTCGCGTGGCGCGATGAGGCGCAGTTTGCCACGCGGGTCATCAATGGCCTTTGTCCCGTGGTGCGCGACGACGCTGAGGCGATGTTTCGGTTAATGGCGCCGCATGATCCTGCGGATGAATACAATCGTTACGTTGCGGACGCTAAACTCCGGACACAAGTGTGGTCGCCAGCGTTTGGCGAAGCGATCGCCGCGTTAATGAAACAAACGCTGTTTGCGTCGATTGTCCGCATCGGGGGGCGCTTCGAAGCATTGGCTTTAGCCGCGCCTATTATTCCAACCGCAAAACAGGTAACGACGTCACATCCGCTCGACAACTACGTTGCGAGTGCCATGGCGGCAGCTAGCGTGCTCGACTATGGCGATGTGGTGGCGGCGCCAACGCCAGCGCCGACGAAGGCGAAGCGCCACGCGCATGGCGCGCAGGGTGGCAAAGCAGGTGCGAGCAAAGCCAGCGCCACGGCGCCAGTAGCTCCCGCGGTCACGCCCGTTTCGTTTGAATGGCAGGGGCGGCGCGACGCGAAGCTGTGGAACTACGTCAAGGTCTCGCCGGCAAGTGCCACTGTTGAAGAAGTGGCGGCTGCTCTCTACGGTGACCCATCCCAGTCGCGCATGGCGTACGCGATTCAAAAACACGGTGAGTTTTTTGCCGTTGCACCACATGAAGCACGCGCCTTGATTGCGGCGCGTTTTTCGCACGAAGTTGTCGGCTATGGTGCAACGAATGATGGTGCCGCGCTTGCGAAGTCGGCGATCGGCGATAGCGCCGCGTTAACCGAAGTCCACGGCGGGGCCAGCGCGCCGGCTGCGGCGGTGAGTGTGGCCCAGTTGACGCAGCTGGCTAGTGCGATCCATGAAAAGCTCGACGAAATCAAGGCCGCCGTGACGCCGCTCGGCCTTGCGGACGTGCTGGCGCCGGCGTACGCGTTTCAGCAACGCAGCGTAGCGGACTTGGCGCACGCGGATGCGGCGAAGCGAGCGCAGTGGGCGCCGGTGTGGCATGCGCAGCACGTGCACCTCTTGACGATTGCCAACGCAGTGCGCCCGCTGATGCAGCAGCTGATGCCGATGATTGTCTTGCCGATGACGCGTGACGGTCAGTACGACGCGCTCAAGGAACTTGTAACGCAGTATCTCCACGCGGCGGCGCAATCGCATCACAAGGAAAGCTGTAGCGCGGTACTCGCGCGCATCGCAGCGCAGGCGCGGCAGCAGATGTTGGATGCGCAAACGCGCTCGCGCATCGGCGTACATGATGCGACGCGGCAGCGGCCGAATCAACAACTTGGCGAGCACAGCAGCGACGCGGCGGCCGCTGTGACGGCGGATGATGCCTTGCTGCGAGCACAAGAGCGCCTGATGCTGGGCGATGTTTCGCCGGCGGCCTTGGCCCAAGCGCAGCAAGCGCGCCTCGATGCTGACGAAAGTGCGCTGCGGATCCGGATGCGCACCGTCGCGATTGGGCTGCAAGATCTGCAGATGGCCGCGGAAGCCGCGGGCGATGGCTTTTCGGGCCTCATCGCCGCGCGTTTCTCAGGGAAGTTTCGGCGCTTGCCGCAATTCATCGATGCCATCGAAACCCGACTCAGTGATGTAACGCGGGTGTGGGCGGCAGCGCAGCGCGCGGTGCCGGCGCAGGTTGTCGTCGACGCGGAGCACACGGCAGCGGCCGCCGAGATGCATGCGCGACAGGTCGGGCTCGCCGCAGCGCAACAAGCGTTTGCAGGCATTGCGGCAGATCGCGATATCGGAACATTTTTCCGCGAAGCCCAAGCGGTGGTGTCGAGCCAAGCCTTTCGCGCGGGCATGGTGAAGCTCGCGGGCGTGCTGGTAATTACCGTGGTGACGTCGGGTGTGGCGGCGGAAGCTGGCAGCGTGCTAGCGGCATCGATTGGCGAGGGTAGCTCCCTAGCGCGGCTTGGCGGCTTGGCGGCCAGCATGACCGTGAACATCACGGTGAACGGTGCGTTGCAATATGCAATGAGCGAAGGCCACGAGAGTATTGGATGGGCGCTGCTAGAGAACGCGTTGATGGAAGTTGCAACGCGCGGTTTGATGCACATGTTGAAAAAACCGATGGAACGGCTCGGCGAACTGCAGGCGAATGCGTGGGCGAATGTGCAACGGCTCAAAGAGTTGAAGCAGATCAAGAAATCGGGGCGCGTACTCACCGAGGTCGAAGAAGTTGAACGATCACTCTTGGCTGGCAGTCGACTGGAACACACGGTGTGGTATGTGAACCAGCTGTCGAACGAATTGGTAATGGGGATGGCGACGCAGTGGGCGGCGCAGCAACTGGTGCATAAGTTCAAAAAGGCGCCGAAGCCTGGCGAGGCGGGCGCCGCCGGCCAAGGCGACGACTTCGCCATGACGCTGCTGCAGCAAGGCGCGGCAATCGCGCTGGGTAAACATCTACATGGGCTCAAAACTGCCTGGGCGCAACGGCGCGCGTCGCTGGCCGCGCAGCCCTCCTTCTCGCAGTTGCCTGAAGCTCACGCTTTGGTTGAGCGGCGCGCCAAATTCTTCGCCGAAGCCGGCGAGCTGGCTACTAGTATCTCGCCGGATCCAGCGGCGATCGAGCGCTTGACCGTCGAGCACCAAGCCTTGGTCGCGCTGGAGCAAAAGGTCGCGCTGCAGCTTGGCAATGGCACTGCGCCGCACGGGGGGGCCGAGCATGCCGATGCGGCCCATGGCAAAGTGTCGACTGCGGAGCATCAACAACGCGCCAAGCCAGACGAGCATCTTGCGAAGGCGAAGCCTAACGAGCATCTCGACAAGGTGAAGCCGGCGGCCAATGAGCACTTGGACAAAGGGCAGTCTGCGGATGAGTCCAAGATCGTACACAAGGATGAAAGCAATGGTTGGACGGTGGAGGAACCACCTAAAACCTTGGCCGATGATTCGCCACTGCTGCGGCCAACGGACCAGATAAACACGGCCGAGCGGACAGCTCTTCGCGATCGAATAGTCGAAGAGCTCCTAGCAGGAGCCTTGCCGGTCGAAGGGCGCAAGCCCAAACTGTTCCTAATGGGCGGCGGTGGTGCATCGGGAAAGGGATACGTTGGAAAGCGCTTGCAGGCGAAACACGTACTGCCGGATGCTGGAGCTGTTCATATCGACCCTGATGGCATCAAGAGTATGATTCCAGAGTATGGGAAAATTCAAGCTACGGGCGATAGTCGTGCAGCAAGTGTTGTTCACGAGGAAAGCAGTGCGCTGAGTAAACGCGTGCTTGCAGAGGCGTATTCTCATCGATTCGATATCGTAATGGATGTGACCTTGGGGAATACCGGTAAGGGGCTTGCAATGATTCAAGCCGCGCATGTCGCTGGCTACGAAGTAATGCTGATTGGCGTAACCACTGACCCTGCGTTGGCTGTGACGCGTGCCGCTGAGCGCGCTAAGAAAGAGCGACGCTACGTACCCACGGAGGACTTGTTAAAGGCGCATCGCGGATTTAGCGAAGGATTTGAAGCGTACGCCCGAAGTGTGGATGAGGCATTTCTGTTCGACACCACGAGTGGTGGGCCAGACCCTGTTTTAGTTGCGCAGAAGAAGAACGGGCAACAGTTAGACGTATTGGTGTCGAACCTCTATGAGCAGTTCAAGGCCAAGGCGACACTTAACCCGTTAGCGCACGGCCCGTCAGATCTATACGGAGCTAAGGCAGCAGCTCCAACGCGTGAAGAGTACATTCAAAGCGCAATGGCGAACTTGCGGAATACGAGCCGCACCGCAAAGGGGACCGTTGATCTTTCCGCCTCGCCGGACAAAGCTGGGTCAATGGCCGAAGGCTTGACAGGGCAGGGGGCCGCGGATCTTGCAAGTCGCAACGTCGAACAAGCGACAGGAAAGCTATACGATTTAAGAAATCAACCAATTGAAAACCCGGTCGCTTTGCGTCGGTTTGTTGAGTCGATTGCCGGGGAGATTAATACAGGAATCGTAAAAGACGGAGCGCTTCTCAGAAGTCACGATTCTGAAAAATATCCGTACACGCGAGTTGTTGAGCTAGAGTCAGCAATGGTCGATTTTTATAGTGAATTCTACCGTCGACTGAAAGATCCAGGACAGGACCCAATAAAGCTCGCCGCGTGGGTGGAGTATCGAATTGATCTGACTGACCATTTCTTTTCGGATGGCTGCGGCAAAATTGCCAAAGCGATCAGCGGTTGGACGCTGATGCGGAATTCTCATCAGTTGCCAGCGTTTTCCGCCGATCGTTCCGCCATCTTTAAGCATGCGCCAACATCGCGGAGAGGTCAGAATGCAGACCTAGATGCTAGCCAGTTACAGGTGTGGGAGAAGTTCTATCGGGGTATGTTCGACAATGCGGCGACGCCATCAAAAGATGCAACGGCGCAGTCCCGCACTCCTTCGGAGAAGTTCCGTGAGCTTCCGCCGGAAGATAAACAAAGCATAGAAACTGCTCGTCGGGAGACGGAGGAAAATCATGAGTGATGTCAAAGCAGAGATGCGCGTCCTGGTGGTTGCCGCACATGCAGGCCAGCAGCGCAATGCGGGACGCGTGCCTTACGCGGCGCATGTGCTGAGCGTTGGTGAGATTCTGCAAGATGCGCTGTTGCAGGGCGGTGAGTGTCACGATGCTGCGCTTTTGCAGGATTTGTATTTGGCGGCGCTAGGTCACGATTTATATGAGGATACAGACATTTCACCGGCGGACATTCGCCAACGGTTTGGTGATCGCGTTGATGTTTTTATTGAAAGCATGACAAATCGCGCAGGCGATCATGATCGAGCAGCCTATGAAGCGCGAATGCGCGGCGCCGAAGAAGAGGTTCGCCTTGTTAAGCTGGCCGATCTTGTCGACAACGTTGTTAGTTGCGCGTACGGCATTCACGACCTTGGGTATCGATGGGTTAAGGATACCTTTTTGCGGATCGCAGTTGGAATGACACGCATTGTCGAAGCGACAAGATTTGAGCGATTTCCCAAAACAGCGGAACTGCTTCTTGGTTGGTTGAGGTTTGGGCTGATGCGACTGCGGGCCAATTTGGCAATTCATCTTGCCTTGGATGCCAGACCAAGTAGCAATGTTATAGTTGCAAATTCCGCAACATGGGATGGCGTCTTCAAAAGCGATCCAGGTGACTTAGAAATCTATCAAGAGTGCGAGCGGCGACAAGGCTGGCTCCTGCAGGGCATGCAAGTGTTTCCTGTGCAAGACTCGTAAGCGTCACGAGCTTATCGAGTTGTAGGACTAATTCGTGACGAACACCGACGACGATCACGGCGCGATACCTGGCGAGGCGCCGGATACGCGGCCGTGTGTTGCGGTGAATGTCAGCTTGCGTATGGCGATTATCGAAGCGCAAATTGCACTGCAGCATGAGCTGCGGCAAGGCGGGGCAGGTGGGCAAGCGGCTAGTTTGGTATCCGCAGGTAATGCCGATACGACAAGTGTGCTTGGGATACCAGCCGCAAGCCCCGATGTGTGTGCGCCAGCAACAGTGGCGGAACGATTGGTGCTGCTGCGCAACGAACTCGCGGTGCTGCGTGCGCGCCTTGACGCCCCGGACGCAATGTTGCCCTCACCGCATTTGGCCATGGGCGTGGCACCGCTGGTCATGGCGTTACCGGAGCAGTATTTGGCCGCACTGCTTGGCCTCTCCGACGATGAAATTGAACTTGCCTGGTTAGCCGTGGCATGGGCGGTGCAGCCCGCACTGTTCGATGAGCTGATCGTGGATGCACCCCTCCGCGGTGTTTCGGCTGCGCTGTTCGTGCGACTGCGACGCTTTGTAACGGTTGTAGACGAGCGAGCGTTTGTCGTAGCGCTGCGCACCTCCAAACTGTTCACGCTCGGCATGTTGCAACGCGCTGGCGAAGACAACGGCTTGCATACTGAATGGCGTGCCGCTCCGTCGCTGGTGGAATTTTTCACCGGCGCACTGGTGCATGATGCGCGATTTGAAGTGGTCGCTTTGGGTCACGTGATCTTGGATGCTGCGCAGGAGGTCATCATCAACGGCATGCAGAGTTGCCACAACATGCCTGGGGTGTTGTGGCAGGTGCAAGGGCCAGCGCATTCGGGGCGCGCAGTGGCGTGTGCTCGTGCAAATATCTGTCCATTGTGGCGGGTCGATCTGCAAGGCGCAACGGATGCGGCCGCTGTGCGTGCGCTGTTGCAGGATTTTCGCGCGCACCTCACGATCATGGATGGCGGCGCCGTGTTGTTGGAAAATATCGAAACGCTGTGGCAGCGCAATGATGCGGCCGCGCTTGCGGCCGTGGCGGCTTTCGTGGACGCGAATGCATGCATCGTGTTTGCGACGGTGACTCAGCGTGGCACCGTGCCGACGCGGCAACAGCATGTCTTCGTCGATTGGCCCGCGCCCGATGCCAGCGCCCGTGCTGCGCTGTGGGATGAGTTGGCGGCGCAGATGGCGGCGCCGCCGTTAGATCCGGATCTGCGCGATCGATTGGCGCAACGTTTCACGGTCCGCAGCGGCGCTATTTGGCGAGCGTTGCAGTTTGCCTCCGGTCGCGTGGCGACAGGCTACAGTGAGAGCCTTGAAGAGGCCGTGCTTGTTGCTGCGCTGCAGTCGGCGACGGACGCGCAGGCGTCTGAGCTGGAAGCGTTTTGCACGCGCGTCGAGACTCGTCAGACATGGGACGATCTGGTTCTGCCAGAGGCTGCGCGTGAGCAGGCGCTACTGTTGTTGGCGCGGTGTCGCGCTACCACGCGCGTGCGTGACGAATGGGGCTACGGCGCGAAGCTCGCGCTCGCGAATGGCACCGTGGTATTGCTGTCAGGCGCACCGGGTGTTGGCAAAACCTTGAGCGCCGGCGTGATCAGCCGCGTACTCGGGTGCACATTGTTTGCGGTCGACTTGTCGCGCGTGGTGTCGAAGTGGATCGGCCAGACCGATGCCAATCTTAGCAAAGTGTTTGCGGCCGCCGAGGCCGAAGGCTGCGCCTTGCTGTTCGATGAGGCCGACTCGCTGTTTGGTCAGCGTGCGGCCGTGCGCACCGCGTCGGATCGTTATGCCAACATGGAAGTGAACTACTTGCTCAATCGCATCGAGCGTTTCAACGGTTTGGTGTTTCTGACCACCAACCAGCCCGAGGCGATCGATCCGGCCATGCATCGACGATTGGCGATGCACATTGTGTTGCCATTGCCCAACGAAGTCGAGCGCGCGGAGCTATGGCACCGCATGCTGCATGCGGGTAGCGCGCCGTTGGCCGCTGATATCGATGTTACCGACCTTGCACGGCGCTTCCCTGACATGAGCGGCGCCAATATTCGCAACGCCGTATTGAATGTCTTGTATCTAGCCGCGAGTGAAGGCGGCGACATACAGCACGCCCATCTCGTACGAGGCGGCAAGGCCGAGTATCGGGCCATGGGCAAGGTTGCGATGAGTCCGCGGCCGCTGTTAGAGAATTGATCACGAATAGTGCCAACCTTGGGTAAGCATGCCTCGGATTAGCCTCGGTCTTCCAACCGGTAGCGCGTGACTCTTTGTCGTCCGTTATCTGGCGCGGAAATTTTGGCAAAAAATGCGCTGGCTCTTATTGGTGAACGGCCAGTCTGTACAATTGCGGTCCGCGATGGGCGCGGCTTGGAGTGTGATAGCGATGAAGATAGAAATTTGGCTTCTGCTTTTGGCAGCCTGCAGCAGTTCAGCCGGCAACACTGGCTCAGATGCGAGTATCTCGATTGATAGCAAAGTGACGGCGCC
>JAKQOD010000516.1 GCA_029565465.1 Deltaproteobacteria bacterium | reverse complement strand
CTGAGCCTGAGCCTGAGCCGACGCTTGCCCCAGCACCAGAGCCGACCGCTTTGACGCTAAACCGACTAATGCCGACCAACTGGCCACCCACCGTAAAGGTGGCACAACTCCAAGCTCCAGCAGGTTCGCGCGGCATTTTGTCTTGGGGAAAATAGCTACGAAATACAACGCCGTCATCTTCATCGCAGTGTAAGCGCTCCGGTGTGACTTCGACGCGCATGCTGCCATGGCGCCAAACGTGCACCACATCTTCTTTGAGTCCACCCGGTTCGCGCAGTAACGAGCCACAGCGTAGCCCATCAAGTTGATTCGCTGCGATGATTCGTTTGGAACCCGGCAAACATTCGTATGACCCGGTTGTGCCATGGCCAACCGCAGCAATTGGCATTGCCATAGGGGCTGGCGGTACTTCAGCGCGGCCGATCCAGGCCGCACCGATCAATAACGCGGTACCGACGAGCATGACGATCAGGCCGTTGGACGAAAACACGGCCCTGACCGGAAAAGACAACAACGCAACCGAGACGGGCGTTGCTGCAGCGGCCACAAACAACCCCGTGAGGTGGGTCAAGCCGAATACCAGTGGCAGCATGACGTTGAGCACGCCAAACATCGCCAACCCGTACATGGTTGCAGCGAGCAGGCGCCGCTCCATGATGAAATTGTCGAACACCAAGTCCATCGTCGAAACCACGGCGCACACCAATAGAACCGGCGCTAACCACCAGTTGAACGATTGCAGCGACCAGGTTGCGCTAGACGCGTACAACGGCACCAAGAAAAAAAACATTTGTTGGTAAAACTGCTTGATGATGTAGTTCGTGACGACGCGCACGCCTTTGCGCCCCACCCCTTCATCTTCGCGGCGATTGGTCGGCCCGACGATGAATCGAAAAGCAACGAACATCAGCAGCCAAGACACGAACAAAGCCATCATGACTTTGTCAGCGTGTTTGAGCCCAGCGCGAGCAAACAACATCACCCCAACGCCGAACGCCAGCGCAAAAAAGCTATGCAGCCACCAGATGCGCTTGAGAATTCGCTTGAGCCGACTTGGCGGTTCGGCCGTCTGAATTTCAGGCGTGGGCGCTTTTTTCGGAGCTGCCATGAGGTTACTGCGCAGCTTTGATGATCTCAGCAAATCGAGCGAGCGCCAAATCAAGTTTGCTCATGGTTGGCCCAAAGCTGAAGCGCAAATGCCGACGGAATCGGGAATTACGACCGCCCCGGCGCTTGCCTGGATCGACATCAAAGAAATCGCCCGGGACCGCAATGACTTTGCGTTCGAGGGCAGCACGAAAGAACGACATGCCTTCATTGATCGACGGCGGCAGGTGTTGCGCCGACGCCCATACATAGAAGGTCCCTTCGGGTGGTGCATCGATCGTGAACCCGAGGTCGCGCAAGCCGTTGAGTAAGCGCGTTCGTTTTTTGCCGAACTCGGCTTGGATAGCGGCGGTTTCGGCAAGGGTCTTTTCCGGCGATAAAAACTCGATCGCTTTGCGTTGGAGTGGCCGGGCCGCGCCGCCGTCAAGAAACGAGCCGGCCGAGCCAATCGATTCGATAACTTTTTTGGGTGCGACCGTCCACGTGACACGCCAACCTGGATAGCGCCAGTTTTTGGTCAAGCCGTCGAGAATCACAACCGGATCACGATCGACATCTTCAACGTAACGAGCTGCCGTGCTGATGCCACCTTGTGCAGCCAAATCGGGCCGCCACACGTAGTGCGAATAAAACTCGTCAAAGATCAGCGTGCAATCCAATTCACGGCCCACTGCGATCCAGTCAGCCAAATCGGAACCGCCAATCACCTTGCCCGTCGGATTCGACGGGTTGGAAATCAGCGCAGCAGCCAAGCCTCGGCCCAGCACTTCGCGGCGTAAATCGGCGCCGGTGAATTGATAGCTCCGATCACCTTCAAGCAGAATCGGCATCGGCGAGAACAAACGGAACACGTCAAGCAGTTCTTCGTATGCGGTGTAGTCAGGTAGGAAGTGGCCAAGGTTGATGTGGCCCAGCGCAGCGGCCACCCGCGTCAACGAGGTCCGGCCACCGCTCGAAATTGCCACGTTTTCGGCCGAGTATTTCGAGCCCATGCCGCGGCGAAACAGCTCGTTGTAAAGGCTGGCGATGGTTTCGCGCAACTCCCACAAGCCGTTGACGGGCGCATACTCTTGGTCGCCTGGCAGAATTGGAATTTGAGTAACCCGGGGTGGCGCGCCGGGGAGCTCGTCGGCCTCTGGCATGCCTTGACCGAGATTGCACCAATCTTCAGCGCTTGGCGAAAACCCGCGTTTGCTAGCTTCCGACGTTACGAAGATGACACCAGTTTTGGGCACTTCGCGAAACGCCGAAAACGTCGGAGTTGCGGCATCCGAGGGCGACAGATTGGTTTGGGTTTTGGCGCGCGCAGCAGTCATGTTGGAACCATAGTTTTTTTTGCGCTAACAGCCAAGCGCTGACCGATCTTTGCCACCGTCCAAGCGCTACTTTTTAGCGCCTGGACGACGCGCCGATCTTGCCGGCGCGTGGTAGCGTGCCGACGGTGACAACCTGGCAAAACATCGCCGACCAAGGCCGCGCTCGCGATGCGTTTGCGAGAACGTTGGCGGCCGATCGCATGCCCCATGCGTATATTTTGACGGGCGGTTCTGCGCACGTCCGCCGAGATGTGATTTTGGCGATAGCTTCGGCCATCAATTGTCCCGTGGCCTTGCAGCAACAGCCACCGAGCGCTGACGCGTGCGGACGCTGTGAAAGCTGCGAAAAATTCGCGCGCGGTACGCATCCTGATTTCCACGTATTGACCGGCACGGGTGCCAGTGGCCAAGTGGCAATCGAAACGGTGCGCGACATGATCGTGCGCTTGGCGTTGTTGCCAAACGAAGCACAAGTGCGCGTGATTGCGGTTCATGAAGCGACGGCGCTTGCCGGCCCCGCAGCCAATGCGTTGCTCAAAACGCTCGAAGAACCACCCGCGCGCACGCTATTTGTGCTTGCCACGGCGGCGCCCGATCAACTTTTGCCAACGATCAAAAGTCGCTGTCAGCGACTACGACTTGCCGGGCGCGAAGATGAGCCAAGCAATGAGGACAGCGCACGGATCAATGCGTTGGCGGAGCGGATTTTGGCGTTTTGCAACGATGCACGCGACCCTACCGAGGCCGTCGAGCCGGCCAGCGACTTGGCAGCCGCGGTCGCTGAAAAAGTAGGCGAAACCAAAAACGCGCATCTCTTGGTAATTGAAGCTACCGCGGAGCGCTTGGCCGATCGCGCACGCGCTGCAGCGCTCCAGCATGACACAGCTGCGGCGCGCCGTGACGCACGCCGTGCGACGGCCGCATTGCAATGGCATTTTTCGATGCGCGTGCATAATGCGCATCCGGTACTGGCCACTGAAACCCTGCTTGGAGAACTGCGAGATCCGTTGTGAGTGCCCCAAACGATCAAGATGCAAAAAATTCATCAATGGATGCCATCGATGAAGGCTGGGGTGATGCCAGCGATGCCAGTGAGAGTTCAGATTCGAGCAGCGACAACAGCAGCGAAGGCGACGCCAGCCAACCTGATGCAGCGCCGCGCCGACGCAAGCGACGACGACGGCGTGGTGGTGGCGCCGAGCGCGTTACCGGTGGCCCAAGCGATGGTAGCGCGGCGGAGGCCAGCGCAGTCGAGCTCACCGCACCTGTCGACGGAGCTGCCGGCAACAGCGAGAGCCAACGTGGCCGTGAAGCGAACCGCGACAATATCCGTGACGGCCGCCGCGGCCCTGCCCGCGATACGCGCACGCCGCAGCCAGGCAATCGTCCAAGTCGCGATACACGTGCACCGCAATCCGTGGTTGCGCCAATTGCTGAACGGCCTGCACGCGACACGCGCGGGCCGCAAGCGCAACGCCCGCCACGGGAAGCACGCGACGGGCGAGCACCAGCAGCGGAAGGCGCCGGCGGCGAAGCTCGGTCACCACGCGAACGGCGTGAGTCGAGACGCAATCGCGACGGTGGACGAGATGGCGCACAACGTGATGTGGCACGAGCATCACAGCCAACCCGCCGCGCCGAACCAACCGATGCGCAAGCCCGTTCATTTGCAGCCGCCGCCGAACTGCGATCGGCCCCGATGGCTGTGCCACAACGACGCGACGATGCCGACGACAATGACCCACAAGAAAGCACTGCGACCGACGGGCCGTGGGGCATCGACGATGATTCGCCGATTAAAGAAGTAACGTGGACCGCCGAATTTCCAAGCGATAGCGCGGAAGAATCGCCTAGCACCAGCGCCCTCGCCGCGCGTCAAGCTGATCTATCAGGCTCGATTGCAAACGTCACCGCAGTGCGCTTTTCGCCGAACGGCCGCATAACGTGGTTCGATGCCGGAACGTTAGAGCTGACGGTTGGTAGCCACGTCATCGTCGATAGTGAACGCGGTCCACGCAGCGCCGTTGTAGCCGTCCCGCCGCAACGACGAGTTGTGCGTGACCGCAATATTCGCCGAGTCATCGGCGTCGCAACCGAGGCCGATCGCAATCGCGATGCTGCCAATGCGTTAGCGGCCGTTGGTGCCTTGCGCATCGCCAAGGACCGCGCGGCAGCACTCAAGCTGCCGCTCAAAGTGTTTCGGGCTGAATATGCAGGTGCCGCCGACCGCGGCGGCAAACTGTTTATCTACTTCACCACCGACGAGCGCATCGATGTGCGTGAGTTCTTGCGGCAGATGAGCAATGCTACCAATGCGCGGGTTGAGCTGCGCCAGCTTGGCGTGCGCGACGAAGCCAAAGCGGTCGGCGGCATTGGTTCGTGCGGTTTAACACTGTGTTGCTCGACGTGGTTGCCAGACTTTGTGCCAGTGTCGATCAAGATGGCTAAAGACCAAGGCTTGGTGCTCAATCCGTCGAAGGTCTCGGGCCAATGCGGCCGCCTCAAATGTTGCTTGGTCTACGAACAAGCAGGCTACGCTGAAATGCGCAAAGGCCTGCCGAAGCTAGGCAAACGCGTCATTTCGCCTCGTGGTGAAGGCCGGGTGGTGGAAGTCGACGTGTTGCGGCAACGCATCCGCGTTTCCTACGGACCTGGGGAAACCGAAATGTTGCCTGCAACCGAAGTCAAACCACTGTTTCCGTCGGGCAATCAGCCCAAACGTGGCCCGGGCCAAGATCCGACCGGCGATGACAACGACGATGACAACGATGACAGTGCAACGCCGGGCGATCTGCCCAACAGCTAGCCGGCCCGCAACGCCGATCGAGAAACCTTATGAGCACGTTCTACATCACGACACCGATTTACTATGTCAACGATGTGCCTCACCTCGGGCATGCGTACACGACGATCATTGCCGACGCGTTGGCACGTTTTCATCGCGCTGCGCACCACGCCGTGGGGGACCATACCCGCATGTTGACGGGCACCGACGAGCACGGCCAGAAAATCGAAGAAGCAGCACGCAAACGCGGGCTCACGCCGCAGCAACTAACCGACGACGTTTCGCCACGCTTTTCGCAAGCATGGCAGCAACTCAACATCAGCAATGACGATTTCATTCGCACCACCGAGCCGCGCCACAAGGCTGTGGTTGCAGAGCTGTGGCGACGCATTGACGCCGCAGGCGACATGTACCTCGCATCCTACGACGGCTGGTACTGCGTTGGCTGCGAAGCGTTTTACACCGAGAGCCAATTGGTAAAAATGCCAAGCGAAGGCGACGGTTGGTATTGCCCGGACCACAAGCGCCCGGTTGCGTGGGTAGCTAAAGAGCGCTCATGGTTTTTCCGCATGGCGAAATACCAAGCCGCCTTACTTGCGCACATCGAAAGCCATCCCGATTTCATTCGGCCGGTCGGGTATCGCAATGAAATCGTCAGCTTTCTGAAAAGTGGGCTGCGCGATCTGTCGGTGTCGCGCACCAGTTTTGCCTGGGGTATCACGCCGCCAAGCAACGACCCCGAAGGTTTGCCGCATGTGATCTATGTGTGGCTCGATGCGCTGACCAACTATTTATCGGCGCTGTGCGACGTTAACGCTGATGGCACCGTCAATCTCGACAGCGCGATGGCCAAAACCTTCTGGCCTGAAGCTGTGCACTTGATTGGCAAAGACATCCTGCGCTTTCACGCGGTGTATTGGCCGTGCTTTTTGCTTTCGGCCGGGTTGCCGTTGCCAAAATCCATTGTTTGCCACGGCTGGTGGACGGTGCGTGGTGAAAAGATTTCCAAATCGTTACCAGCGACGCGCATCGATCCAGTGGTGCTCGCCAAAGCATTGGCCAACGGTGCGCCGCTGGGAGATCAAATTGGCGTCGATGCGATGCGCTACTACTTGCTGCGTGAAGTGCCGCTTGGCAACGACGGCGACTTCACGCTAGAGTCGCTATTTGCGCGCTACAACGCCGAGCTTGCCAACGATCTAGGCAACTTGATCAATCGCAGCATCACACTGCTGCAAAAGTTTGGCGGCCAGTTTCCGCCGACCTATCGCCAAGCCGCACACGCCGAAAGCCAACGCGGCTTACAACAAGCGATCGAAGACTTGCTCACCACGACGGCACGCGATGCAGCGGCGCAGTTCACCGAATTTTCGCCGAGCCGCGCGTTGGAAACCATCTGGCGATTCGTGCGCGAAGGCAATCGCTACGTGGATATGAGCGCACCGTGGGCACAAGCCAAAAAAGCGGCCACCGGCGACAGCGCTGCCGTCGAAGATTTGCAGCTGACGTTGCACACCATGCGTGGCTTGCTGATCGCCATTGCGGATCTCATTGCGCCGGTGCTGCCAACATCTGCTGCTACCCTGTTGGGTTGGCTCGGCGTTAGCCGCGAGCCGCATTGGCCAGCAGGTGCAGCGGCATTGCAAGAAACCCCAGCGTTGCCGTGGGCCACTGAAATCACCCCACTGTTCCCGCGTTTCGACGACGCCACCATGGCGAAGATTTCGGCACTGGTGTTGCCAGCTGAGCCTGCAGTTGCGCCGGTGACCGAAGCTCCAGCTCCAGCGAAGGCAAGTGCAACGAAGGCGCCGGCGGCAGCGCTCGCGCCAATTAGCTACGAAGATTTCATGAAAACCGAACTGCGGGTGGGCAACGTGGTGAGTGCAACGGCGATTCCCAAAGCCAAAAAGCTGCTGCATTTGTTCGTCGATGTCGGCGAAGCCACCCCGCGCTCAGTGGTCGCGGGCATTGCTGAAGCGTATGCGCCGGCCGATTTGGTCGGCAAAAAAG
>JAKQOD010000768.1 GCA_029565465.1 Deltaproteobacteria bacterium | reverse complement strand
CGCGTTGGCAGCATCGGCGAACCGGAAGCCTTCGAGCGCGGTGTCAACGTCGGCAGCAACGGCTTGCAAGCGCGACAAGATCCAACGCTCAGGCAGCCCCATGGTGAGCTTATTAGGCCCCATCAGCTGCGCTTCAAACCGCTCAGGATCAAATCCGTCAAGATTCATCAACGCGAACCGTGAAGCGTTCCAGAGCTTGTTGATGAAGTTGCGATAGCCTTCAACGCGTTCAGCCGAAAGCCGAATGTAGCGGCCCGACGTATTGAGCGCCGCCAATGCGAAACGCAAGGCATCGGCGCCCATGGCGGGCACGCCTTTGGCGAAATTGCGCCGCAATGCTTTGAGCGCCGCATCATCAGCATTGTCGGTGGTAGCGCGCGCCACCATGTCTTCAAGCGTGGCGCCGTGCACCACGTTGAGCGGATCCAGCACGTTGCCTTTGGTCTTCGACATCTTGTCACCGTTTTCATCGGTTACGATCGACGTCAAATACACCGTACGGAACGGCACTTTGCCCATGAAATGGATACCCATCATCATCATGCGGGCAACCCAGAAGAAAATAATATCGGGCCCGGTGACCAGGACATTGTTGGGATAAAACGCTGCCAGTTCACGCGTCTTTTTTGGCCAACCTAAGGTCGAAAATGGCCAGAGCGCCGACGAAAACCAGGTATCCAAAATGTCTTCATCTTGGCGCACGTCCGCGCTGCTGCATTTTTCACACGCGGTTACATCTTCGCGCGCAACCGTAATGTGTTTACACGCGTTGCAGTACCAAGCCGGAATGCGATGGCCCCACCACAACTGGCGCGAGATGCACCAATCGCGAATGTTGGTCATCCAGTGCATGTAGGTTTTGGTCCAGACCTCGGGCACAAACTTAGTTTTGCCCGACTCCACCGCTTCAACTGCTTTGGCCGCGAGCGGCGCGGTGCGTACGAACCACTGCTCCATCAGCATCGGCTCAACCACGGCGCCCGAACGTTCCGAACGGCCGCGTGGCACTTTATGATCTTTGATCACGCCAAGTGCACCAGCCGCTTCAAGGTCAGCGACAACTTCTTTGCGAGCCGCTTCGACCAACATGCCGATATATTTTTCGGGGACCGGCCCACACATGCGGCCTTTGGAGTCGATGATCTGCAACGCTGGCAAGTTGCAGCGCTGCGCGCATTCATAGTCGTTTGGATCGTGCGCTGGCGTAACTTTCACCGCGCCCGAGCCGAAGGTTGGGTCCACAAACGTATCGGCAACGATCGGAATCTGCCGGCCGGTAAGCGGCAGCGCGATCAGCTTACCAATCACGTCTTTGTATCGTTCGTCATCGGGGTGGACGGCAACCGCTGTATCGCCCAGCATGGTTTCAGGCCGTGTCGTGGCAACGGTAATCACGGCACCGTTACCGTCGACGATTGGATAATGGATCTCCCACATCGAGCCGTTCTCTTCAACGACATCGATCTCAAGATCTGACACTACGGTTTCGGAAACCGGATCCCAGTTGATCATGCGATTAGCGCGGTAGATCAACCCCTCTTCGAACAACTTGACGAAGGCTTCGCGCACTGCGGCGTTGGATTGTTCGTCCATGGTGAAGCGGTCGCGTGGCCAATCGAGCGAAAAGCCCATCAGCTTTTCTTGCTCGGTAATGCGGCCACCGGACTTGCCCCGCCACTCCCATGCGCGACGCATAAATTCGTCGCGCCCGAGGTCGAAACGAGTTTTGCTTTCGCGTTTGCGCAACGCTTTTTCGAGCAAGTGATGGACTGCGATCGATGCATGGTCGGTCCCAGGCATCCACATCGCGTTGTAACCTTGCATACGACGCCAACGGATCAGGATATCCTGCATCGTTGAGCCAAGGGCATGCCCCATGTGCAACGAGCCCGTTACATTGGGCGGCGGTAACGTAATGGCGTACGGTACGGTTGGGCTGTTTTCGTCGGCGTGGAAATATCCATTCTCTAGCCAGAACCGCAGCCAACGCGGTTCAACTTCGGAAGGATCATACTGTTTTGAAAGCGCTGCAGATGCACTCATCGCGGCGCCACGCTAACACGAACCGAGTCGAAAATTTACCGCCGACGGCACCAAGATCCCAAGGACAAGCTCAAGCCGTTGGCGAGCTATCGTCGGCTTAGCATGGGCGCGTTCAATCGCGCCCCGCGAAACGTTAGCTACGCTTCGCAGCGAGTTCGTGCAGATTTTCGCGGATAATTTGTTCCGCGAGTTCCGGCACGACTTCCCACACAATGCGTTCGACAACTTCGGTCGACAATTTCAAAAGCGCTAGCAACTCTGGGCTGCCAGGCTGTAAGCCGGTTGCTTCAGCGAGTTGTGCCGCCATTTTTGCCAACGTGCGCTCGACCAATGCCGATCGCTTGGTTGGCGTGCCAGCGACCATCGGTGCACGTGCTGGTGCAGCGGCAGAAGGAGCTGCGGCGGCGACTGGCGCAACCGCGACCGCCGGCGCAACCATGCCACCCGACGCCGACACTGGCGGCACCGCCATGACAGTGGTACGAGCCGGCGCTGGCGCTGCAGGTGCCACGGCTGGAGCCACACCGCCAGCTGGCACCTTAATCGTGGGCATGCCCATAATGGTGGCCGAACGTGGTGGCTGATTAGCTGCAGCTGCGACCGCTGGTTTTGCGGCCGGAGCTGGATTTGCAGTCACTGCACGTGGCGCAGGTGCTGCGGCAGCCGC
>JAKQOD010000762.1 GCA_029565465.1 Deltaproteobacteria bacterium | reverse complement strand
CGTCTTTGGACAGGGTCTTCAATGGTGGGGCCAGGGTTGTCATAGGCGTGGGGGGAGTTATCGCAGCAGCTAAACCTTTGTCAAGTCGAGCATTTTTGCCGCTCTCACCAGCGCTGACATATGTCAGATTCTCACCGCTTTTTGACACCTTCAACGGCGCCGGCGAACCCGATTCAGTAGCATCAAGTGCTGGAACATTAGGCAGTTGCAATGAGTTGAGTGCTGTCATGCTCAAATACACTGCGACTTCGGTGCCAAACCCGCATAGCTTGTCCGATGATCCGACCATTGGAGATCTCGAAAATTCGATAGCGCGCGGTTCGCTCAGGCTTGTTGGCTTCATAGGTGCCCGATGGCACGCCAAGCACGTCAACCAAGCCGGCAGGACCTGGCAATTGTTCGAACATGTTGCGGTGCTCATGGCCATGAATAATCATCTCGGCGCCGCACTCTTTGATGACTGCCGCAAACGCTTCGAAGTCACGGAGCCCACGAATGCGTGACTTCGCGCGCGGCCCAGCAGGTGGGTGATGGATCGCAACCATGCGAACTTTACCTGCGAGCCGCGGATCTTTGAGCACGCTGCGCAATCGTTCGAGCTGCAACTCCCCTACCCTGCCCCATGCCGTGAACCACGGTGTCTTGCGGCTGGTCGAAAGGCCGATAAGCGCCAGGTCGCCACGCACGCGAACCAACGGCCATGCGCGTTCATCCTTGTTGTCGCCCGCCTCGCGCCGCGCATCGGTGGGCACCGGCCATGCCCAGTCGGCATCGGGCGTGTAGTAGTCGCCAAATGCTTCGGCATAATGATGCGCACCTTCGGCGACGTATGAATCGTGATTGCCTGGCAACACGGTAATGTTCGACGGACCTAACGTGAGCTTATCGAAGCGCACTTTGGCAAACGCAAATTCTTGCGCGAACGCCAAGTTGGTAATGTCGCCGGTGCAAACGATATGATCGATATTTTGCGCGTTGAGATCCACGACCATGTCGTCAAAGGCTTCGGTGTGATAGTGCCGCCCACGGTTCGACAACAAGTTCATCGCGCCGATCCAACGTTTGTTCATGTATTGCAGCTTTTTTACGCCATCGAGCGAAAGCAGATGCAAATCCGAAAAGTGAGCAACGCGCATACCAGCTTCATACGGTGACTGCGCAGTGGTGGCAAGTGGTTAGCGCAACGGCGCCGGTAACGAACGCTAGCGCGCGTTACACGGGCCGACGGCGGCGCTTGCACCGCCCTGCAATATCTGTTGAGCTAGCCGTCGACGATGGAGTGCATTTCCGACATCACGTTCAGCAAATGGCTGGCAGGCACGGTAACCGCTGCCCAACGCCCAGCGCTGGAACAGCATGTTGAACAATGTGCGCGTTGCCGCGAAACCTGGGCCGCACTCATGCACGACAGCCGCGGCAGCGACACAGCCCCAGAGCTCGCATCGCAACAAGCGTCGATCGATGCAGCCACGCGACGCTACGAGCTGCATGAAGAATTGGTGCGTGGTGGCATGGGCCGCATCTTGCGGGCGCACGATCGCCTCTTGAGCCGCGACGTTGCACTCAAATGCCTACGCGAAGATCGCGGCGAGCCAGCGCGCTTCGCACAAGAAATCGCGGTGCTCAGCAAGCTATCGCATCCTGCCATCGTGGCGATTTTCGATTCGGGCTGGCTGGCCCCCGCATCTCCTTTTTTTGCGATGCCCCTGTTGCAAGGCGAGACGCTCGACCACCGCTTGCAGCAAACGCTCGACACCACGCAACGAGTCGCGCTGGTCCGCCGCCTCGGCCCCATCGTCAACGCCGTCGCGTACACGCACAGTCGCGGCGTTTTGCACCGTGACATCAAGCCGCAAAACATTTTTCTGGGTCGCTTCGAAGAATCGATTTTGCTCGACTGGGGCCTGGCCAAGGCCACCGAACACGCGGTGGCTTCCCGTGCATCGCTGACCAACATCCCTGCTGCCACCGCGGCCGGGCTGACACGTGCCGGCCTAGGCATGGGCACCTTGGGGTATTCCGCCCCTGAGCAACTCGCCGGCGAAACCGTCGATGAGCGCGCCGATGTTTACGCAATCGGAGCCGTGCTTTATCACGTACTCACGGGCCATCCGCCAGCCACGGTTGCCGTGCCTTTGCCCGAAGCTGCGCCAGACGTGCCCGCCGATCTGGCGTCGGTCGTCATGCGTGCTTTAGCGGTCGAACCCGCGGCGCGCTATCCCAGTGCACGCGAACTAGCAGCAGAACTCGAGCGGTTTTTCGCTGGCATGTTAGTGGCTGCCCACAGCTATACGCCGCGCGAAATCGTTCGGCGCTGGATCAGAAAAAATCGCACCTTGATTACCGCAGGCGCGCTGGCCACCGGCGTGATGGCGGCCAGCGTGGCCGTTGCCGGTTTCAAAATCCGCGATCAACGCGACGTCGCCGTGGCCGAACAACAGCGCGCCCTTGCCGCCCGGCGCAAAACTCAAACCTTAACCAGCTTTGTCGTAGTCGACGTACAAGCCAAGTTTGCGCAACTCGGCAGGCTCGATTTGATGAATGATCTCGCAACCGCGACAGCTGACTACCTGGCTGACCCGAACGAATCACACAGCGATGTGAGCACCACCGAAGCGCGCACCGACGTGATCAACCAAGCCCGCTTGCAACAAATGCTCGGCGATGTGGCGCAGTTCCGTGGCCAGTATCGCAACGCGCTGGTCAGCCAGCAACACGCCAACGCCTTGCTTGAAAAAGCCGCCACCGCGGACGAGCCCTTGCTCGTCGACCGTTGCCGCAGCCACGTACGCATCGGTAAAGCGCAGCGCAGCCTCGGTGCGATAGATGAGGCGGTGGCCGAATTGCGGAGCTGCCACCAGCTGGTGGGCGACGCCCCGGCCTCGGTCGAGCTGGCGCATGAGCGAGCGAACGCGGTTGCCGGGCTAGGCGACATCGCGCGCGATCGTGGCGACCTGCGCACTGCAGTGGCCGAGTACCAACAAGCGATTGATGGGCTCGCGCCCGCATTGGCAACCGCAACTCCATCCCAGCGCCTGCCGAGCGCTGCGTTGTACGCCGGTTGCTGGGTGCGGCTTGCAGCCGCATACCGATCGCTTAACGACATAGCCCAAGCCACCAAAGCCAGTGAACGCGCCTTGCTCGAGGCGACGCGGTTCGCCAACGAGTTTCCTTCCGATCTGGAAATCAACAAGACGCTGGTCGGAGCGCTCGTGGGATCCGCGCAACAACAAACCATAACCAAGCAACGCGCGGGCGTACCTGCGCTGCTGCAACAAGCACTAACGTTGTTGCTGCCGATGGTGGCCGCCGAGCCAAGCAACAACGAACTTACGCAACAACAAGGCGTGATTTGGCGGCTGCAGGCCGAGGATGCCGACGACAAGACGCGCGGCGAATTACTGCAGAAGTGCATGGCCCGCTCACGTCGAAATGCCGCGGCGGCCCCCGACTCACGCGAAGCATTGCGTGAGCTGGCAAATGATGGCGTCGGGTTGGCGACATGGCTGCTGGCGCACAACCAAGTTCCACAAGCAGTTGCGGTGTGCGAGGAAACTGTCGGCGCCGAACGCAAGCGCCGCAGCCTGTCCGCCGACGGCCCCGGGGACACCGGCTTGGTACGTGCGCTGTTGAGCTGCGCCAATGCCACCGTCGCGGCGACCGCGCAGCGGTTCGAAGCGGTGCAAGTCGCGCGCGCCGCGCTGGCCGCCGACAATAGCGCAACGACGCGCCATTGGATGCTTGCTAGTTTGTTGTGGTGGCTCGATGCGCTACCCGTTGCCGAAGCCAAACCCCATGCGGACGAGTTGGCAAACGCCATCACAGCGCTGCAACCCGACGCCGCCAGCGAAGGCAACACCGCAGTAATCAACGATGCCAACAAGTTATTAGCGCGACTACGGCAGCGCAACTAGCGATACGCAACGAGCACGGCTAGTAGCGCAGCACCACCAGTGCAGCCAGCAGCGCAAACGCGCTCATGACGGTTATCGCGAACCATGGCAGTTCGATCCGCACATTGGGTACGACGGGGCTCGGCGCAGGAGGAATATCCACATCGGGCACGGCTGCCATGAGCGCCGCGATCGCTGCCCGCGGCTGCGAATAAGGTGCGACGTGCCATTCATAGGCCAGAACCATCAGCGTTTGCCGCGTGTATTGAAACGGTGCCACCGCACGTCCACTTTGGCGCGCCACGGCCCGCGCTACGGTTAGTTGTTCCCAGATTGTGCGCCACAGCGTTTCTGCACGCTCACGCCATTCGTGGTTCATGACAGCTGGAATTCCCTTCGTCAGTTCGGCGTATTCGGTCGTAAGCATGCGCGCAACCGCCACGGCTTGCGCAAACTCAGCAGCGCGCGCGATTCGGCTATGGCGATACATCGTCAACGATCCCTTACCAAGCGTACTCAGCTGTAACGGTAGCATTGGGTTTGATCGTAACGGTGAGTTTTTTGCTTTGGCTAGCACCGGTCATCTGCAGCACGTGTTTGCCGGCCGCAAGCTTGAGCCGCACCGGTGTGGTACCGCGCGCAACGCCATCAACGGTAACTTCGGCCCAGGATTGCGCGGTTACGACTAACGTACCTGTACCGGCAACCGCGAGGCTGGTCTTTTTTGCGGATAACGGGGCGGAGGCTGGCGGCGGTAACGCTGGTGGCGGCGGCGTTGTTGGCGCGGGCGCCACTGCTACCACCGCGATCGGAGTGGCAGGTTTGAGCGCCGGAGGGGGCGCCGCTGGCAGCGGCACCGACGCTACCTGCGGTGACGGCGCGCTTGCAACGGCGGCGGCGTTGCGATGTTGGGAGCGTTGCCACAGCCCTGCAATGCCACCGGCAACCACAACGCCGACAACTGCGCCGATCAACAACCCCACCGCAGCGACCACCAAACTGCGGCGCCGTGGCGTCGGGGTGCGTGGCTCTTCGTGCACACTGTGAGCAGCGCGTAACGCAGGCACCATGCCGGCGGCAACCGTGGCATCGTTGGCGCCAGCGCGCACATCAACCAAGCGAGGCGCAACCTGCAGCAACGCGTCGGCACCGTTGGGCAACCCGAACGCAAGTTGCTGCACAAACGCCTGCACCGACGGCGTGCGGACCTCGCGGTTGTGGGCCAGCGCGGCCATGATCACGGCGTTCCAACCGCTGGGCAACTCCGCGCGCAGCTCGCGCGGCTCCGGAAACGGATGATTGGTCATCAGTTGCCCAATCAAGGCATACAACGTCGAGCCTTGATACGGCAGCCGCCCGCACAAGAGCAGATACATCATCGTCGCCAGCGAGTACACATCAGCGCGGGCGTCGGCATCTCGCGCTCCGCCGCCGGTCACAATTTCCGGTGCCATGTAGCCCGGTGAACCCAGCATTTGCATCGTGCCGGTTTTTTCGCCGTTGGCGATCGCGTCGCCGAGCTTGGCAACCCCAAAGTCGGTTAACACCGCACGCAGCGGAAAGCCGGCACGCTGTTCGATCAATACGTTTTCAAGCTTCACATCGCGATGGATGATGGGCGGTGCATACGAATGGGCGGCATGCAGGGCCGACGCAACCTGCGCGATGATGTGAAACGCTTCGGTGAACGGCAACGCACCGCGGCGCTCAAGATAATCGGCCAGCGAACCACCGCTGATATACTCCATCAACAAAAACGGCCGCCCATCGGCGAAGGCACCGGCATCGAAAACATCAACAATGTTGGGATCGGCGAGCGCAGTGACCGCACGGGCTTCACCAAGAAATCGCGTCATTGCCGAAGCCGGCATGTTGGGATCCGGCGTCACCACTTTGACAGCGCACTCGCGACCGCCCAGCCGTTCGTTGACGGCGGCGTAGACGTGCCCCATGCCACCAGCGCCAATCAAGCGGCGAATTTCATAACCTGCGCCAACCCGTGTACCGATCAGCGACGAAGGATCCCAACCCGAAGCAAATTCGTTGTGCACATCGTGACTAGCCATGGCGGCCGTATCGCGGCGCTTGCTTGAATGTTGCGGCTGAATTCAAATCAATCGCAAAGCACTGTAATCACGGCGTATTATTTACTCGTAAAAATCGCACAAAACGCGCCCGCCGACGCTGGGCGATCGCTTGGCGCCTTCGCCAAGGCCTGCAAGATGGCTGCTTGCAACGGTGCTGGACACTCCGGCCGCAATTGTTGCGGTGGCAACGGTGCTTCGCTGCAGTGCGCGAACCCAACCGCGATCGCATTGTCACCAACGAATGGCGGCCGCCCGCACACCAAGTGATACGCCAGGGCGCCCAACGCGTAAATATCGGTCCGCGCATCCACCGCTTTGCCACGCACTTGCTCCGGCGCCATGTAATTGGGCGTGCCCAAAATCGTGCCGGTCACGGTCAGGCCATCGCCAGCCAGGG
>JAKQOD010000513.1 GCA_029565465.1 Deltaproteobacteria bacterium | reverse complement strand
GGGTTCGGTAACCAGAGCTTCCACTTTTTCGGCCCACCGTCGAAGTTTTTGGCTTCGACGGGTTAGGCTGTTACACAATTATAGAGACACATCCAGGCGTTACAGGAATCGCAACGGTGGGCGGAACTGATGCGGTAGTTGATATCTCAGCAGTCGCTGACCAAATTAGTAAAGTTATGGTGAACGGAAAGTCGTCGAAGGCAAAGAAGAAAGAAATAAAAGCAATTGCGAAAAACGCCCTGGGGCACGAAGTCGCCCACAATCTGAACCTTGATCACACGCCTGATGATTCGGATCCGCGGCGACTTATGAACGAGGACCTGACGCATGATCCATCACCAACGATCAGCCCCGATGAAGCCAAGCTTATCAAGGAGCGTGTAAAATGAGAACTCGCCTAATACTGTTGATTGTGGTGTTTGGTTGTTCGCCTACAGGCTCAAACGCGAAGAAAACGGAGCTGAATAGGTCTGACGAACGTCCGCGGATTACTACAGGCTCCGATGCGCGCGTTGCAGACCTGCCCGAACTCAATAGCGAGGATCCGAGCAAATGCGTCGATAACCCTGTCAAAGTAAACGTACTGAAACCGGCTGATGCGCCCTACACATGTAAGGGGGTAACACCGCCTTGTTTGGTTGCGCGAAGTCTTGCTCAATCGCCTGAGTTCACATCGATAGAAATGGTAATTATACGAAAGGAAACGGCGGACTATCGAACAGATGCAACCTATCGGCGGATAGCTACGCGTGCGCGAGAAAAAAACTTTGATTTGGTAGAAGTGTTACCAGACGGGCACCTTGTTCGTTTTCGACCTAACAAGACGATCTTCTATTACTGCGTCAGCTTGCAGGCCGGCGCGCTTCAGCTTCAGCTTGCGATGAGAAAAGCGTTCTAGCGTAACGGAACATGTGCAAATGCTCGCCGTGGCCCGTCTGGACGAGCCCTGCCGCGAGTGGGTAGCTCGCCAGACCGGAACGGGGGTCCGGCCCAGACCGAAATGAAGATTGTAATTATCAACTTGGATTCCGAACGGCCGCCCCGGCCTGCGCACTTTGACTTGTCAGAGTTATTGGCACTTCTCCCTGCTAGCGCAGCACAATACGTTTGGCGTATTGCTGTTTTCGATGGAGTAACCAGACCGGGTGCAAACTGGTCGTATGAAAAGATTCGTGAGCATCTGAACAACGGCGTCTGGTCATTGAGTTGGCAAGATCTGTTTGCAATTGGGGCGGCGACAGCACAGACGATTTGGTGCTCAATAACAGGAACTTACGAAGGTCACCTCATTCACTTTGAAGCGCAAGACAGCTCACGGTGGGTTGTCGGTTCAGACGCAAGTACACTCGCAGCAATAAAGTTGGCGATACCTTCTGCGTGTGCAGGTCAATTGAGTGACTTTGATTATTGGCCAGAGGAAGCCAGACCGGAACGGGGGGCCTGAAAGGCCGCCAGACTGGAATGCGTCACCAGACCGGAACGGGGGGCCTGGTCAGGTACCGACCGGGCGGTGGGGCGGTCTGGCGATTGCCCGCGCAGGCGCCAACGCAACACTACCAGGCCGCCCTTAACAGGGCAGCCTGGTTGCGCAACGCTGAAATTTTCAGGTCCAGATTCGAGGAAAAAACCGTCGAGCGAGCGCTAGTTCACGCGCACGCGCGGTGGTCGCGCCGCAGGTGGCTGGGGCCCGACGAGGTGGCGCATGAAGACGGTACCGACGGGGAAATTCGGAGCGACAGCGCCGGCGAGCCAGCGCCGGCGCGCGGCGGCGTGCTCGGCAAGAAATGTCTTGTCCCGCTGCAAAGCTTCGACGCGAAACCATGTGCTGCGGCAGGCGACGCGCGGCACGATGCCTTTGCGCCGCGGCGCGACCGTCGACGGCGAATCGGTAAAATGATAATCCGCTACGAAAACTGGGTAACTTGATCGTCGTTGACGATCGTGGTGCCCACCGGCTCACCACACACCACGCGTTGGATGTTGCCAGGGTGCGTCATATCGAAAACCACCATGCGCATTTCGTTGTCGCGACACAACGCAAAGGCGGTTGAATCCATGACTTTGAGGTCTTGCTTAAGCGCATCGCCAAACGTCACAGTGTTGTAGCGGCGAGCGTCGGCGTGCTTGCGTGGGTCTTTGTCGTAAACGCCATCGACCTTGGTCGCTTTGAGCAGAATCTCGGCGCCAATTTCCATCGCTCGCAGCGCTGCGGCGGTGTCGGTAGTAAAAAACGGATTGCCAGTGCCGCCGCCGAAGATCACGATGCGGCCTTTTTCCAAGTGGCGGATCGCTCGTCGACGAATGTACGGCTCGGCCAGTTGTTGCATCTCGATGGCAGACTGCACGCGTGCAACCACGCCATGGCGTTCAATCGCTTCGCACAACGAAACCGCGTTCATTACGGTTGCAAGCATGCCTACGTAATCCGCCGACGCACGGTCCATGCCTTTGGCGGATTCGGACACGCCACGGAAAATATTGCCACCGCCGACAACGATGGCGATCTGCACTCCGAGCTTGGCCGTGTCAGCGACTTCGCGTGCGATGTCGTCGATGACTTTCGGGTTAATCCCGTATCCGGAATCGCCCATCAGGGCTTCGCCGGAAAGCTTGAGCAGAATGCGTTTGAAAGCGGGTTTGCCAGGTTCGCCCGACGAAGTTGGTTGCGTCATGCGAAGCGAGACACTAGCGCTGTCACAGCCGCTAGCAAAGCGACCCGGTGCGATAGTTACAGATTATTACAGCGCGCTCACCGCGGGGCCGGCTCATCTTGCAAAAGGTACCGCACTGCAATGTCAGCAACTTCGCGTTGCAATTCACCGGTTGCAAGCAAGTCGCGATGCCGCAGCGCGGCCATCCACGCTAACATCGCGACAGTTTCGATTGCCAAAATGATGCTGGTGCTGGGATTTTTCGAGCGCACCGGCAACTGTAGTGATTGGGTAAGTTGCACCAGCACGGCAGCGGTTTGGTCATAGAAGCTAAATGCCATGTGCCGCATCTCTGGGATGTCCATCGAAAAACCATCGGAATCGATGCGCCGCACGGCGCTGTCGATCGCGCCGGAAACCAAATCCCGAATGTAGGTGTGCATCGCGTCGCGATTCGGAATACCAAGGCGCCCCATTAGTGCCGCAAACTCGCGCGCCCACGCTCGTTGTTCGCATGCTTTGATCAGATCTTCGCGGCTAGCGAAGTGGTGATACAAGGTGCCTACGCCGACACCCGCGAGTTCTGCAACTCGCTTGACGTTCACGGCCGCGAGGCCACCTTCCGCACGCAGCCGTTCGGTGGCGTCGAGAATATAGCCAGCCGTATCAGCGCTGCGCGGAGTCGACTTGGCCATAGGTCAATTATGCGCTATTTGCACCGGCGTTGCGCGGCAAGGGCTGCGAACTTTACGCAGAACGTGGTGGCCGCCGACGTTCGAGCAGCCAGGTGCCGATCGGCAACAGTGGCAAACCATTCATAATCCAAAATGCAGCATCGTGTGGGCCGCCTGGCCGCGGCCGGTAGACGCCCCCGGTGACCGCGCAAAGCCCTCCATAGGTTGCAACGATCACCACCCCACACCACTGCCAATACCGGAGATCGACGAGGGGCGGGGCCGGTGGCACAGCTTGCTGCTTGCGTACTGGCCAGCGCTCAAGTTCCCACACCAAGACCCAAAGCATGCCGATCGTCATCAGCGTCGCGACCGACGCCGTGAACGGTACCGCCGTGCTCCACGTGAACACCGTGATCGCGGTAACCACCGGCAATGCGATCAATGCGCCTGCAAACGCAAAGCGTTGTGATAGCAGTAGCAGGGCGGCGAGCAGTTGCACTGCGCCGACGAACTGATAGAAGAACCCAGTCGCATAAAACGCATGCAGAAAATCGTGAAACGGGCCGTGGTTGCTTGGGTCGGTGAACGGTTGCCGAAGCACTTTTTTGATGCCGGCAGGCAAAAACGCAAAGCCGAGCAGCATGCGCAGGACGACGATGGCGAGATGTGCCGACCGCCGCTGATGCAGCGCAGCGACGAGCCTTTGAAGCGATGCAAACACGGTACCGGCGTTCTAGCGTGCGTTCGCTATTGGCGCAATTTGCAGGCTGTCGTCATGCGGCAACCGCTTGCGCTGCGGGCGCGACCAACGCGTTAGCGTCGGTGTGCGCGGTTAAAAAGAGTGCGAATGGGGGGACTCGAACCCCCACACGGTTAAGTACAAGAACCTAAATCTTGCGTGTCTACCATTCCACCACATTCGCAGTGCTCCGTTGGTATCACAGCTTTCGGGTAAAGTGGCACGGTGACAAAGGCCGAAATGTTGCAAAAAAACGCTACTGCAGGCGCCAGCGAAGCGTTGCACGATTTTGTTGCACGCGAATTGATGCCGCAGTTGCCTGGGTGGTCGACGTTCCGGGTGGTTGACCACCACGAAGTTGATGTCGACGGCCCCGACGGTTGGGAATTCTCCGATTGGGAAACGCCCGCGTGTTTGTTGCTGCGGCATAGCGACATCTGTTCGCACGTGATCGAGCTGCACCTCGGTGACAACGGCGCCGTGACGCTTAGCAGCGGCATCTTCATTCCACGCGCTAACTTTTTTGCCACGGCGCACGACGAGATTCGAAGTCACAGTTGCTTTGCGAAGGATCTTGCCGTGGCGAATTTGCAGTATGCGCTCGATCAACGGCTGGTTAGCGACGTCCTGCGCGACGTAGTGCCGTGGTTCGACGGGTTGGTCGAGCTTGCTGCGGTTTTGCACGTGCTCGACGGTTGCGACGGCGAATTTGAACAAATGGCGGCGGCCATGTTGCGCACCCAAGCCAATCAACCTGACGGACTAGCTGCGCTGCTGCGCCAGTACGAACGTTCACGGGCAACTGGGTGGCAAGCTGAATACCGCGCGTACTGCGCAACGTTTGGCGTCGAGCTGCCGGCGCCAGCAACAACGGCAGACGCTGCGCCCGTGGCATTGCGGCGAACTGCGCCGGCAGCCGTCGAGCGCATGCTCCATCCAACCTTCGGTGCTGGCACGGTGTTGCAGACGCGCGACTCCGGGGCCGGGCGCGTACTCACAATTCAATTCGATACCGGCGTCACCAAAGACATCCTGGCTCGTTATGTCGAGCCGCTTGCTGAACCAGCGTTCTAACGCAGTTGCAGCGGTCGGCAATTTATAGGCGTTTGCGTTACCATGCCGCATGGCATTTTCGGCTGAGTTTCGCTGTATCGCAGGCTGCGCTGGTCGCTATCCGCTGACCCAGGTGATCTATCGGTGCCCAACCTGCAACGGGCTGCTCGAAGTCGCGCACGATGTCGCAGCGCTGCAGCAACGCACGGGTTCGCAATGGCGGCAATTGTTCAGTGAGCGTTGGCGCGCGGTCGAAGCGCCGCATAACTCTGGTGTCTGGGGCAAACACGAATGGGTGGCCCCGCAGGTGCAAGCCGCCAACATTGTGTCGATGGCCGAAGGCGGCACGCATCTCACGCCAGTGCCACGCTACGGACGCGAGCTTGGGCTTGACCATGTGTGGGTGAAACAATGCGGTATTTCGCACAGCGGTTCGTTCAAAGATCTTGGCATGACGGTGCTGGTCTCGATGGTGCAACAGATGATCGCCGACGGTGCCGCGGTGCGCGCGATCGCTTGCGCATCGACGGGCGACACGTCAGCAGCGCTGTCGGCCTACGCTGCAGCAGCAGGCATTCGTTCGGTGGTGATCTTGCCACGCGGCAAAATCTCGACGGCGCAGTTGGTGCAGCCGTTGGCCAACGGAGCGTTGGTGCTCGCGATCGACAGCGACTTCGACGGTTGCATGGCATTGGTGCAGCAGCTTGCTGAGCGAGAAGGCGTGTACTTGGCCAATTCGATGAACTCGCTGCGGCTCGAAGGCCAAAAAACTGTCGCCATCGAAATTGCGCAACAGCTCAATTGGGACGTGCCGGAGTGGGTGGTGATTCCCGGCGGCAATCTTGGCAATGTGTCGGCGCTCGGCGCTGGTTTTGATTTGCTGTTGGCGACCGGCGTCATCAGCAAAAAGCCGCGCATCTGTGTAGCGCAAGCTGCCCATGCTGCACCGCTGTACGATAGCTATCGCAACAACTGGGCGCCGTTGGTACCAGTCAAAGCCCAAACCACGCTGGCGTCGGCGATCCAAATTGGCAATCCGATCAGCTTTGCCAAAGCAGTGCGTACGCTCAAAGCCTACGATGGTGTCGTCGAGGTTGCGACCGAATCGGAATTGGCCAATGCATCGGCGCGAGCTGACCGCGCTGGTTTGTTCACGTGTCCGCATACGGGGGTTGCGCTTGCTGCCGTCGAAAAATTGGCTGCGCGCGGCGAGATCAAAAAGACCGACCGCACGGTGGTCATCTCGACGGCGAGCGGCCTTAAATTCGCTGACTTCAAAGTTGGCTATCACGAAGCGCGTTTGCCTGGTGTCACCTCGACGTATCGCAACACGCCGGTTGAATTACCTGCGACCTATGATGCTGTGCGCGATGCGTTGTTGCGCGGCCTCGACGGTTGACCCACGCCTGCATGCTGGCTGGACTTATCGGGCTAAGCCGGCCACGGCGCGATCGCAACTTTGCTAGGCTGTCCGGATGAAACGGAGTGGCATTGCGGCACTACAACTCGCGGCGTTGACCTGGCTTGCCAACTGCGGCGACAACGCGCCGGTTGTTAACAATGGTGTCACCACCGAGCTTTGTAAGTACGTCGACATGGAGCCAACCGCAGGGGCGGGTGGCACGGTGCAAGCGGGGCCGCTCACGGCAGGCGCTGCCGATCTCGTGCTCGACGTGCCCGTTGGGACGGCATTAGGTGGCTACACGGGCCGCGCTGGATTTCTCGGCGCTGCCGGCAACGTTGACACACGCAAGGTTGAGATTTCGGGCAGCTTCAATCCATCGATTGGCGTAGCACGCGCGCCACGCGTCAAAGCCTTGGCGCTCACCGCCGGCGGTGAAACGGTGGTGATCATCAAGGTCGACATGATCTTCACCTACGAAGGCATGTTGTTCGACATTGAGCAAAAGCTTGGGCCGCAGTTTGCTGGCAAAGTGATTTTGGCCAGCTCGCATAGCCACTCGGGCTGGGCGCAATTTTCTGGCCACTCGCCGCTCAAGCTCGGCTCAGGCGAGCTGCGCGACATCGTGTATCAACGCATGCTCAGCGGCATCGTCAGTGCAGCGCAAGCCGCACTCGCTGCTCGCGTGCCCGCGAAACTTGGCATCGCCGCCGACGGCAATTTTGATCCGGAAAATAAAATCACCCGCGACCGCCGCAGCGCAAATGACAACTTGCCGAACGGCAAAGGCAAAGACACGCACTTGTTTATGCTCCGCGTCGACTCCGTTGCCGGCGCGCCCATCGCTGCAGTGCCGATTTTCGGCATGCACGGCACCCTTAATGGCGAAGCCAATCCGCTGGCGTCGAGTGATTCGATCGGCGCGATCGAAATCGCATTGCAAGAAGCGCTGCCGGCTGGCGCCGTGGTGATGCACATGCAAAGCGCAGGCGGCGATGTTTCGCCGGTTGGCCACGGCCAGCTTGACTGCAACGTGAAAGCTGGCAAGCCAGGGGACCCTTGTTCGGATTTTGTTGCGGAGGAAGGCCTTGCCCGTGCTGCTGCGGAAACGATGCATTCGGCGTGGCGCAACGCAGGCGCGACGATGCAAACCGACCTGCCGCTCGAAATGTTGTCGCGTTCGATCGAACTAGGGCCCAACGCCAGCACGTTTACGATTCGCGACGGTGCGTTGCGTTACGCGGAGTTTGATCTCAAGCGGATTCCCGACGGCATCGTGTACGACGATGCTGGCGCCATCGTTTCGCCCATCGACGAATTCAACGCACCAGTCGGTGCTGCGTTGTGCCAGGATCCGGAGCCGATGTTTCCGGCCGCTGCGATCGACGGCACCGAAGGCATCGCGACCTACGGTTCGTGTCTGCGCCTTGATGTTGCCGGCGCGATCTTGCAGAGCATTTTCCAAATCGACTTCGGCGTCGACGAAAAACATCCGGTGTGCGAAACCACGCGCACCACGATTTCAACGTTGCGCATTGGCGACTATGTCATTGGCACGTTGCCAGGCGAAGTCACCGTGCCCCTCGCGGCCTACGTGCGCAGCCAAGCGCCGACCGGCGACAAAACGATCATCCTTGGCTACGCGCAAGGACACGTCGGTTACATGTTGCGGCCCGAAGATTGGCTGCTTGGTGGTTACGAACCCAGCGTAACTTTTTGGGGCCCGCTTGAAGCCGAGCACATCGCGGAGCAGTTGTTGACACTGATGCCAATGGCATTGAGTGACGTGCGCGAAGATGGCACCCGCGCCGGCACCTCTCGGGTTGCCACCGCAGTAACCGTCGACAAAATGCCAATTGATAAACCAGCGCCGATGGCTGGCACCGTGCCTGCAACGGTGCCACCCGAAGTCTGGGCGCGGGTTGGTCCACTTTCGGCTGCGCAGCCAGCAGCCCAAATTCCACGCGTGAGTGGCATCGCAACATTTGCATGGGCTGGCGACGATCCGTTGACCAAAACGCCACGGGTGGTACTGCAAAAGCTCAACGGTACAATGTTTGAAACCGTGAAACGCCTCAGCGGTGAGCCGGTTGTTGATGGCGAAATCTTGTTGAGCTACACGCCGCAACCGCTGCGCCGCGTCGCTGGCCAAGCCCAAACTCATATGTGGGTTGCCGAGTGGCAAGCCGTGCCTTGGTTTGGGATCGCGACAGCTGACCTTGCTGGCCTCGATGCGCGAGGGGGCGTGCCGCTTGGCACATACCGCTTCTTCGTCGAAGGCGATGGCTGGGACCTGGCCAGCAATCCATTTGATGTGGTGCCCGGCACCCTCGCGGCAACGGTGACGCGTGCTGCCAGCAATCTCCAGATCCGCGCTGCACTATGGGCACCCAAAGGTTGGCATTATCTGGACGAGCAGTTGCCGTCCAACCAACCGGTGCCATTGCGCAGCCAGCAACTCACCGTGGTGCAGCAAGACGCTGGTGGGGCGACGGTTGGTGTGACCGACGCAGCTACGACCAGCGACGGCGTCGTTACCGTCGCTGCCGCCGTCGGTGCGACGACCGTGATGGTGACCGATAAATTTGGTAATGTCGCAAACCTGCCAATTCCAGCGCCAACTGTCAGCTTTTCAACGTTGCTTCCACCGCCATCGCGGCCAAGTCACTGATAGGATAGGCGTCGATATTGGTCGGACCTTGGTCTAGTGGTTGCAAAGAGGAATAGTATGAAAAAACTAGGCACTGGGTTGTCGT
>JAKQOD010000759.1 GCA_029565465.1 Deltaproteobacteria bacterium | reverse complement strand
GCGGCTGCGAAAGCCGAACGATACTTGGCGCGGCGGCAACGGTAGCGCCCGACGGTAGCGCCCGACGGTACGGAAGCACCCCGCACGCTTGCGCCGGTCCTCCGGTGCGGGTGCCGAGGTGCGGGTGCCGAGCTGCTATCGTGCTGCCGAGCCCTGGGATACTGCTGCCGTGTTACTGCTGCGGTGCGCGGTGCTGCGGTGCTGCGGTGCGGCAGTGCCGCGCTTGCCGTGCTGGGATACTGCTGCCGCGTTACTGCGCCGGTGCGGCGCTGCCGAGCTAGGATGCTGCGGCAACTCACGTGTTGCTGCGCAGCGCGACCGCGGCGTGCTGCCAACCGCAGTGCGCTCATGCGAGAGCCCCCGATTTCGTCGAACGCAACCTACCTGCGCGGTTCCGTTTCGCAACATCTGGGCTCGTGCCGGTGCGTCCCCTCGCATCGCCCCGTACGCAGCGCCATCGAAGCTGGAAGGGCAAAGCTCATCGAATTCTACGAAGGCTCGTCCGCCGGGCGCACAAGATGTGAGCTATCGAGCGCCGTGCTCGTGCCCGTGCTCGTGCCCGTGCCCGTACCTGTGCCCGTGCCCGTACCCGTGCCCGTGCCCGTAGTACCAGTCACGACTATGTCTCTGCCAATGACGGTGCTTTGCGGTGGGCCGACGGTTGGCCCAACTACATCCGCACTCACTTCTTGATTAGTGCAGAGTAGTCCTGCACCAACTTGGTCGACTTACCAGCGACGACTTGGACTGCAACGTTCTTTTTGATGCCGTTAACTTTGCTTACTAGCGTGATCGTGTGAGCGCCGGCACGTAGGGTGATATTGCGTTGCGGCGTCATCATGCCGGTATCTTTGCCGTCGACAAAGATCTCGCACGGTGGCTTGGACGAAATCATCACCACGCCTTCGCCGCCTTTGACCGGAGTTTCGGTTGGCGCAGTCGTTGCCGCGGTCTTGACGGCCTTGCTAGGCGTTTCTTTGGTTGAGCGAGATTTCGAAGATGATTTGGGCGCAGCAGCGACTGCTGGCATCGCAGCTTCATTACGACTCACGCTGTTAACGCTACTGTGGTTCGACGAGCCAATCGCTGGCAACACGGTGCGCACGGCTTTGGACTTCGATGGATCCAAGGTGGCCATGGTAGTGGCGCGACCATCGAGCGAAAACACGATGTCATACGTGTGCGAAGGATCGAGCGCTGCGGTAATTGGCGTCGCGCCGATGAGTGAGGTGTGACCACGATCCACCAGGGTGACGGTGGCACCTGCTGGTACAGAATCAAACCGGACGTCGACCAGCGCCGCGGCGACAAGCGGTGCTGCGACTGCAGGCTCTGCGGCGATTGGTGCAGGGGCCACAGGCTCAACGGGAACCGGCGCAGCGACCGCGGGCACGGCGACCGGTACCGTCGGCACCGCAGGCTCAGCGGCGACCGGTACCGCAGGTACCGCAGGCTCAGCGGCGACCGGCGCTGCAACCGCTGGTTCGCCCGGGCCTGTTGCCGGGTTGGCAGCAGCCACCGCCGTTGCCTTCGCGCTTTCGTTGCTTTGCGGCCGCACGCTTGAGCTGTTGAAATACAGATAACCCCCGACAAAGAAGCCGACGACTGCCAAGCCAGACACAATCGGCATCGCGCGTTTTACTTTTTCGAATGTCGTGGTCTCCGGCCGCGGCACCCGTGGAGGCACAATCGGAACCAGGTCGACTTGGGGCACTGCACGGGAAGCTTCAAACCAATTGGCTTCGGTGGCATTGTTTGGTGCGATGTTGGAAGCCCATGGCAGCGGAGCTGTCGTTGCTGGCGTCGCCACATCGAGTGCTGCGCTCGGTTTCGCTTTGGGCAATGGTGGCAAGTCGGCAGCGGCAAGCAGCGCTGGCGCGGGCGAAACGGCACGCAGGGTTCCAGGCGCGGGCGAAACCGCACGCAGGGTTCCAGGCGCAGGCGAAACCGCACGCACTGCTGCGACCGATGCCGTTGGCCGTTTTAACGCTGCCGACGACAAAATCGCGGAGTCTTCAAAAAACGCAGTAGCTGGGCGGCGCACGGCTTCTTCGGTTGGTTCGTCGGTCAAAAATGGCGTGGTTTCGCCGCCGCCGAGTTCGGAACCGTCAAGTGTTAGAGGCGCCTGCGCATTGGGCGTCCAGCCTTGATCGAGCCGCGTACTTTCCGCACGCATTTCAACTTCGGCTTGCGCCATCACTGTGGTAGGGACAGGCGCTTCTGGATCGCCATCAAATGCGTGCGCATCGTCGTCGTCGTCGCTCAGCTCATACTGTTCAATCGGCTCAGTGAGCATGCCTGCGTTCACCACTGGCGTTGCAGCAATCGGCGCTGGTGCAACGACCGGCACTGGCGGGGCAAGCGTGGCCGGCGCCGTAGGCACAGCGAATTGAGCGCTGGGCCGGCCCGGGATCGGTGGTGGTGCGGCAGCCATTTGGGTGCTGGGCCGAGGTGGCGGCACGGCTGTTGAGCGGCGCGTCGGCACTGGCATCGCTGTGCTGTGAGGGGCACGCGAGCGCGGCATTGGCTCCATTGCTGCATCGAGCGTCATCGGTTGCATCGTGCGTGTGGCTTGGCGAGGCGCTGGGCGTGCATCAAAGTTCAACTCTTCCGTCGGCGGACGGGCCGATGGCGGTTGATTTACCAAAGCGATGAGGTCGTTTACTGCGGTCGACTCGTTATTGGCCACGGCGAGCTCCTGCAAAGTTTGTTCGTAGTCTTAGTATAAGAAGTGCTGGCGCGCTAAACGTCGCGACCATGCGATGACTGATGCCGCGAGTAAAGCGAAATCGCAACAT
>JAKQOD010000506.1 GCA_029565465.1 Deltaproteobacteria bacterium | reverse complement strand
AAGAAATGGCTGACGCGCCAAGCCCAATGATCGCATCGGCAATGCGCTCGACGTAGCCTTGAAACGACCGCGTCATCGAGCGGTTTTGCGCAGCGCGCGCGAGTGACGAGTCCGGCCGAGCAAAGTGATCAATGCCCAACGCGACATAGCCAGCTTTGCCGAGCACATCTGCCGCTTTGAGCAGCAACGAGGCCCGCGCAAGTGGCGATGGCAATTCGCCAGCGCGTTCAACCAATTTTTGCTTTGGATTCTTCGAAGGCATATGGGCGTAGCCAAACACCGCCAAGCGGTCAGGCTGCATGGCAATGACTTCGTTGAGCGTGTTTTCAAACGACCGATCGTCTTGATTTGGTAAGCCGTAGACCAAATCGAGGTTCACATCGGTGAAGCCAGCGGCGCGGCAGCGTTTGATGAGATTGGCGGTCTGCTCCACCGATTGATGACGGCCGATCGCCGCTTGCACTTGCCGCGCGAAATCCTGCACGCCAATGCTGACAGAGGTAAAGCCTTGCGCAGCCAGCGTGGCGATGATTTCAGGCGATGTATTGCGTGGATCAAGCTCAACCGAACGGCGTGCGCTCTGCGCAATTGGCAGCGCACGCGCGATGGCTTCTAACAACCGCGTCATGGTTGCGGGTGCCAAAAAGTTTGGCGAGCCACCGCCCAATGCAATTTCGGTCACGGTGCAGCCCTGCAGGCGCGCAGCTACTAATTCGAGCTCAACTAACAGATCATCAACGTAGCTTTCACCACGGCTAGCATCGCGGGTGGCAACAACATTACAGCCGCAGTACCAACACAGCTGCCGACAAAACGGAATGTGCACATACAATGAGACATTGGCGCGATTCGCAGCCAGGGTTTCAAGCTGGCCCCGCACTTGCCCGGTGTCGAAGTGGCCAAAACAGGTGGCCGGCGGATAGCTGGTGTAGCGCGGCCCATTGGCAACCATGGCTGCAACTTGCTCGGCTGAAAGGCCAGCGCCTGGATCACCGCAGGGCAGTTCACTGACATCGGAACTGGGGCCGGCAAGAGGAAGACGCACCGTTGGCAAAGACATAGCCTGCGTTCCTTCAGGAATCGTGCCGCCCGCAGCAGCATAAATTGCGCAAAAACGGACGAAAACGCCCTAGCAGCCTGGCCGTCGCGCAGTTTCTGCGCGTTTACCGCGCTAAAATAGCACCTGGGCTTGGCACGATTTTAGCTGGTAGACTACCTGTGGTGAGCAGCAAAGGAAGAATTCTGGTCGTTGACGACGAAGTTAACGCTCGCAGTGCGTTGGCCGAGCTGCTCCGCGATGAAGGCTATGATGTTGAAACTGCTGCAGATGCGTTCAAAGCGTTAGGTAAATTCGAAGCCTTTGCACCTGCGGTGGTCGTGACCGACCTCAAAATGCCCGGCATGGATGGAGTCGAGCTCGTACGCAAATTGCGCGCGTACGAAGACGCCCCTGCAGTTATTGTCATGACGGCATTTGGTGCTGTTGAATCGGCAGTCGCCGCCATGCGCGCAGGCGCTGCTGAGTACCTTGCCAAACCGGTCAATTTAGATGAGCTCTTGGTGTGCTTGCAGCGGGTGCTGGATCACCAAGCATTGCATCGCGAAACCAAGCAGTTGCGGCAACGGGTCAAAGACCGTACGGCGCCATCCAACATGATCGGTTCGTCACCGAGCATTCAGCGCGTTTTCGAAGTTATCGATCAAGTCGCGCCCAGCCGCGCCACCACCTTGATCACCGGCGAAAGTGGCACTGGTAAAGAACTGGTCGCCAACGCGATTCACCAGCGTTCGCCACGCGCCCAAGGGCCTTTCATCAAGTTGCACTGCGCTGCACTGGCGGAAAGCCTGCTCGAAAGCGAACTTTTCGGCCACGAACGCGGCGCGTTTACCGGTGCCATGACCCGGCGCGATGGGCGTTTTTCGCTCGCCGACGGTGGCACCCTCTTTCTCGACGAAATCGGCGAAATCTCGCCCGCAATTCAAGTCAAACTTTTGCGGTTCTTGCAAGAGCACGAGTTTGAACGTGTTGGCGGCGGCCAAACCATCCGTGTCGACGTACGCGTGATTGCAGCCACCAACCGCGATCTAGCTGATGACGTCACGCAAGGGCGCTTCCGCGAAGATCTATATTACCGGCTCAACGTCATCAATATCGAAATGCCAGCGCTGCGCGAGCGCAAGACCGATGTCCCTGAGCTAGCGCAGTTTTTCGTCGAGCGCTGTGCCAACGACAACGATCGCCCTAACGTGATCGGCTTTAGCGATGAAGCACTGCGTGCGATGTGCAGCTACGACTGGCCAGGCAACGTACGCGAACTCGAAAACGCTATCGAACGCGCCGTGGTGATGGCACCTGGCCCGCTCATTGAGCTGGCCCATTTGCCAAGCAACCTGCGAACCGCCGTTGCCAACCAACCTGCGCCAAGTGCCAACGCGATCGGGCCACTGCCTATCCCTGGCGCCTCGATGGAAGACATCGAAAAATACGCCATCTTAGAAACCCTGCGCGCGACTGGCGGCTCAACATCACAAGCCGCCGAAATCCTCAAGATGAGCGTGCGGACGATTCAATATCGCTTGCACCAATACAACGCGGCGCCCAAGTCTGAGGTTGCAGCGGTTGCGCCGGGCAGCGAGAAGCGTAAAACTGGCGGCAACGTCGCCAGCATTCACGCTCGCGACACCAAATAAAAATGCCCGATTTTTTTGAAGACTGCATGCGTCAGATTCAGTTTGACGCTGCCGAACAAGCTCGTCTTATTTCGCTGCACGATGTGCTGGCACCGCACTTTGCGGCTATCGCGGATCCGTTTTATGCCGCGATGGAAAACAGCCCCGCTGCCATGCGAGTTTTTAAAGACGAAGCGCAGATCCAACGGCTCAAGGTCACCTTGGTCGAATGGATGGGCTCAGGTCTACTCGGGCCGCACGACGAGCGATTCTATGAACGCCGCTCGCGCATCGGGCGCCGCCACGTAACGATCGGGCTCGCGCAGCACTACATGTTCACAGCGATGAACACGGTGCGTACGCGTTATATCGAACTCATTGCCGAGCGTTGTCCAGCCAACGACGTGCCTTCGCTGTCCCGTGCGGTCAATCGTTTGCTCGATCTCGAATTGATGCTGATGCTGCGCCACTATCAAATCGATTCCGAAGAGCGCTTGGTGCAGCGCGAACGCGTCGTGCAAGCCGAGCGGCTCACCGCGATGCAAACGTTATCGGCCGGGTTGGCCCACGAAGTGCG
>JAKQOD010000706.1 GCA_029565465.1 Deltaproteobacteria bacterium | reverse complement strand
AGATCGAGAAGATCTTGGCGTGCGCCTGCATTCCGTTGGAATTCCCTGACGAAGTCGCCGAAGCTGCGGAACGCACACCGTCGAAGCTGGGCGACAAAGACTTCATCGATCGTATCGACTTGCGCGACAAGCGCTTCTGTACAATCGATCCTGAAACCGCGCGCGATTTCGACGATGCGTTGTGCATCGAAGATGGGCCGTTTGGCGGCACCCGGGTCTGGGTCGCCGTCGCGGATGTCTCGCACTATGTGCGGTGGGGCGACGCGCTTGATCGCGAAGCGTCGATTCGCGGCGTCTCGGTGTACTTGCCTGACCGCGTGATTTCGATGTTGCCACGGCAACTGTCGGCCGGCATTTGCTCGTTGAATCCAGATGTTGAACGTTGCGCCATGGTGGTGCGGCTTGATTTCGACAACGAAGCTGTGTTGCGTGATACCAGCTATGCCGCAGCGGTGATCCGCAGCCACGGGCGGTTGGATTATCCAGGCGTTGCGGCAGCCCTTGGCGGCGACTTCCGTGGTCAGCGAGAGCATTATCGGCCATGGATCGGCGAGCTCGAACGGCTCAATGCCTTGGCTCAGGCGCTGCGTGTGAAGCGCCGCGCGCGTGGCGCCTTGGAACTCGAAGTGCCCGAACCAAAGGTAATCCTCGACGCTGACGATGCGCGCTTGGTGCGTGATGTTGTTCGCGCCAAAGGCGATCCTGCCGTGAAGGGCGCCTACGAGCTGGTTGAAGAGTTCATGATTGCAGCCAACGAAGCAGTTGGCGCGTTCTTCAAAAAGCGCGGCTTGACCACGGTCTGGCGAATCCATGCGCCGCCTCAAATCGAGCGCATCGAATTACTGGCGCAGCTGCTGCAAGCGTACGGCATCGCCGTCGACGTAGAGGCAGCGCGTACGCCACTTGGTATGAAGGCCGTGCTTGATCAGGTGAATCAAAAAGAAGCGGCACGTTCGCTGTCGTTTTTGGTGTTGCGCACGCTAACGCAAGCCGTGTGGGATACCGTGCCGGTTGGTCACTTCGGGCTGGCGTCCGAGGATTACCTGCACTTTACCTCACCAATTCGCCGCTACCCCGACTTGTTGGTGCATCGGTTACTCAAGCATTACTTGCATCGCGAAGGCAAACCGTCGGGCGGGGGCTACAGTGCGGTGCCGCCGTCGGCCGAAGAGTTGGCTGCGTTGGCGGCTGCTTCGAGCGGCTTTGAACGGCGCGCGATCGAAGCTGAGCGTGAATCGGTGGCGATGTATCGCTCGTACTTGATGCGCGATCGGGTTGGCGAACAGTTCCCTGGCGTGGTTTCAGCGGTTACCAGCTTTGGTGTCTTTGTCGAAATCGACGATCCATTTGTTGAAGGCTTGGTTAAGACCGACCAGATCAGCGGCGATCAATTTGATTTCGATGAAGTTCATATGCGGTTGTCCGGTCGCCGGACCGGTCGCTCGATTCAATTGGGCGATGCTGTCATCGTGGAAGTCATGAATGTCTCGGTTGGGCGGCGCCGGATTGAGATGGCGTTGTTGTCTGGAGGCGCGGTGCGGCCACGCACGGAAAGTGAAGTGCCAGGTGGTTTCGCTGCGCGGCGTCGCGCTGGCAAGCATGTCGATCAAGCACAGCGGCAGAGTCGTGAGCGCGATCCGCGGTCGCGTGGTAATGCGCCAGGACCTGGGCGCCGCGATACCGCCGAGCGCATTGTGCCGTCAGGCAATGGTGGCAAATTGCGCTTACGCGTGTCATACGGCGGCGCCGGTTCCGGCGGGAGTCGTGATGACAATGACCGCGATCGGCCATCGCACGGGCGCGCTACGACGCGGCCAACTGGCAAGCAACGGCCGAAGTTCAAAGTGCGTGGCAGCGGCAATCGATAGAAGCAGGGCCGCCGCCAGCGGGCTGCGCGGCGCTTGAACTCGCCAGCGTAACGCCACGACGTTCGTGGTCGCTATGGCGAGCAGTTTGCGAAGCGCTGCCCCGTGCAAGTCACCAAGCGCTAACCAGCGCGATGCGCGGTGTATCGATTTGTGTGGCGCATGCCATCAATAACTAGGCGCGGCGCCAACGCTAGCGCTCGTTGCCGTGCAGATTCGGCGACGCCAACGCTTCGAGCAGCTTCCGTCGTGTAATCGGCTTGGGCACCAACGCGCGCACTTGCAAATCCCGTGCGCGGCGTCGATTTTCCGCGTGCGCACGCGACGTAATAATAATGACGGCAATGCCAGCGCGTTTCGGATCCGCACGCAGTGCACCGATAAGCCCCCAGCCGTCGAGATTAGGCATTTCCAAATCGGTGACCAGTAAATCATAGCGGTGCTGTGCAGTGTTTTGGAGCGCGCGCGCACCATCTTCGGCAACGTCAACGATCCAGCCTTCACGCGAAAGCATGCTGGTCATGGCTTCCCGAATCGCCCGTGAATCATCGACGACCAGTGCTCGTCCTGCGGCCAACATCGGAGCCGATTGTGAATCGTGCACCGGGTGTGGGGTGGCGCTGCGTGCATGGCCACGACGAACCAACTGTGCAGGGTCGAGAATGAGCTGCACCTTGCCCGACCCGCTGATGGTCGCGCCTGCATAAAGCGTCAATGGCGCTAAAAGCGGATCGAGTTGTTTGATCACGATTTCGCGCAAGCCGACGATTTTGTCGACGGTGCAGACCACTGAACGGCCGGCGTACGTGACCTCCATCGCGGGCCGCATGCCGGTTGGTTTGGTGCTGCCCAGCAATTGTTCGAGTGACAAGACGGGCAGTTGTTCGTGCCGCACCGCGATCATGTCGTCGGCTGGATTCGCAGTCAGCGATTGACCGACGAAGACCGACGGAATCGCATAGACTTGGCCGGCAACTTTGAAAAGCATGGCGGTGCCCACCGCGGTCGAAAGTGGCAAACGCAAGGTGAATGTGGTGCCTCGGCCTACGCTGGATGCAATCGAGACTTCACCCCCAAGTCGCGCAATGCTTTGGCGTACCGAATCGAGCCCGATGCCGTGCCCAGCGAATGCGGTCGCATCGTCTTTGACCGATACTGGCGTGACGAAGAGCGAGCGTAGCACTTCGTCTTCGCTCGCGACTGCCGCACGCGACGCGGTCCAGCGATCGGTCTGGACCAGTCGTTCGCGCAAGGTCTTGGTGTCAACGCCCGCGCCATCGTCGGAAATCGAAAGCACCAAAAAGCCTGCGTCTTGCCGTGCCGTCATGGTGATGGTTACATGCGCCGGCTTACCAAGGGCGACGCGGGCAGCTGCCGTGTCGACGCCATGACTGACTACGTTTCGTAACAACTGCACAATCGGATCGTGCAGCGCTTCGGCCACCGTTTTGTCAAATTCAGTGGTTTCGCCGCGCGTGACCAGCTCAACCGCCGCGCCCGTGGCGCGACGCAAAGCGCGCAGGGCTCGCGCTGAATAGGAAAATAACGATTGCGCGGTATCCATGCGCATGGCGGTCAGACTTTTTTGCAGTTCGCCGATGGTGCGTCGCAAGGCCTCTGTTTCGTCGATGAGCGCTGCACTGGTTTGGCTCAACAGCGTCGCTTGGCCCGCCAACTCGGCTTCGAGCGCGGCGAGCGGCGAATATGCTGCCGGTCCGCCGTGCGGGGCGGCGTCGTCGAGCGCGCTGCGCAATTGTTGCCGAATCCGGGCAATATCACGGGCAACCGTGCGCAACAGTTGAGTACGGCGCTCGATGCGGGTGCGGTCGAACAACAACTCGGCAGCATTCGACATCACCGTGTCAATCCGCTCCGGGGCAACACGCAGATGCGAACGTGGTGCATCCAGCGGCAGAATCGGCGCACTGGCTGGATCGGTTTCGAGCGGCGCTACTGGCGCGGGTTGCTCCGTGGTTAGCGTGCGCAGCATCGTTGCTAATCCGACTGGCAACTCGACGGCATTGGCACCTCGTTCGACCAGTTCGCGAATCCCGTCGCAAATATCGACGATCGCGTCGCGAATGCCACTGTTCCACGCCGGACGGCCATCACGCAGTTGCAGCAGATTGCTTTCGAGCTGATGTACAGCATCGACCACGGCGAGCAAGCCAACCGTGCCGCCAGCCCCTTTGATTGCGTGCGTGACCCGCAGCATCTCACCAAATGCTTCATGGCTTGGGCGATTGGCACCACCGTCAAGGCAAAGCCGCGTCACCGTATCGAGCGCGTCGTTGGCTTCCCCGCTGAACAGCTGTCTGAGCAGGCTCAATTCTTCGGCGTCGAAATCAATGGTTGCACTCATAGCGACTCAGCTCGTGGCCCAGAGGCCAGCTCCTCGCTATTGCCAACTAGCGCGATTTGCTCGGCGGCGACGCGATACACGGTGGTTGGCTCGAGCAGCAAGATGCGACTGGCGCCATCCAGCAGATAGCCACTGTCATATTCATATGAAGCCACGCGATCGATTTTCTCCAAGCGGATCGCGAGCGTGGAACCACTAACATCGATCAATAACGCGCCATCACCTTGGCGAGCTGTGCCGCTCGCAGGCTCAGCGCCTGGCACAATGGCTGTGACATCGATCACGGGTACAATGTGGCCATGGAGGTTACATACGCCACAAAGCGCAGGTGGTGCCGATGGCACGGTGGTGACAAACCCAAGCGTGACAACTTCACGAATCCAGCGGATTTCGAAGGCGTAACGTGCGTCTCCGACGGCAAACACGATCACGTTCCGCGGATCCGACATATCCGCGCCATGATACTCGCAACCTGATGTGCAAGCGATACGTTCGCGGCTAAAGTAGTGGTCATGAATAAGATGCTTGGGCTGAGTTTGGTGTTGGCGCTCGCTAGCTGTGGTGGTGGCGCAACTAGTTCGGTGGATGCGGCCGGGGATGCTGGGTTGGATGCGGCCGTGGATGCTGGCAACGATGGCTTCACGACTCTGATCGCTCGCGATTGGAGTTTGGCAGTAGGGCAAGAAACCTATCGCTGTCGTCGCATCGTCGCGCCTGCCGATATGTACATCACGAGCTTTCGCGCCATTGCGCCAGCTGGCACGCATCATACGGTTGTGACCTTAAGCGACAGTGGTCCACTCGGCGACTACGATTGTGATGCTGGCAATCTTGATCTCAAAATGCTGTATGCCTCGGGCGTTGGCACTGACGATTTGGCATTTCCAACTGGCGTCGCGATCAAAGTCAAAGCCGGGCAGCGCATCAATATCAACCTGCATTTGTTCAACACGACCGACCAGGTCATGACGGGCAACTCGGGCGTGAAAGTAAAGACCGTGGCGCCGTCAGCCGTGGTGGCGGAAGCCGAAATGATTTTCGGTGGCACGTTCAATCTCAATATCCCAAGTGGTGCTGCGCCGACGGTGCAAACCGGCTCCTGTACCGCCACCAGCAACTACAATATTTTTGGTGTGTGGCCGCACATGCACCAGTATGCAACGCATCAAAAGGTGACCCTGACCCGCGGCGCAACGCCGATGACGTTGCTCGACGATGCTTACACGTTTACCGAGCAACGTAACTATCCACTCGCGGCGCCGGTTGCTGTGATTCCAGGCGACAAGATCCAAGTAACTTGCACCTACCAAAACAATAGTGGGCAAACGATTCACTTTGGCGATAGTTCGGACGCGGAAATGTGTTTGACCGGCTTGTATCGATTTCCGGTGGTGGCGACCGGCAACTTGTTTGAATGTACCGAAGGTGCGCAGTAGCTGCGCCGGGGTTAGCTGAGGCCTTGTTTGCGTCGCTGCTTGCGTGAGGCGTGCTCTTCGTCGACGAGCCGCACGTAGTCGAGTGCGGTGTTCTCGAACGGCTGCGATGGCGTGCCAGCAAGCGCTGCAATGCTGGTGCGGAACTCCGCCACCATATGGCCGCGACCGGCGAGGGCGCCACCGGCAACCGCAGTCTCGGCTTCGCTTACTAGTTGCTCGGCTATCTGTGGCGCCAAGCGACCGCGGCGCAACAAATCTTGCATCGAATTGGCCAGCGTGCTGACTTCGAACTGTTTGGTGTCGAGCATGTCCAAGGCAACAAACAGCACTTGCCGCGCGGTCAGCACGCCATCGGTAAATAGTACCAGTGCTGACTGGAAGTAGTTGTAGACGGGCACCAACCGTTGGCCGAACTTGCGGAAGCCCATAGGTGGTGATCGGCGGTCGAGATGAATGAACATGCGGCGCACTGCGGGGCCTTTGGGCACGCGCCGCGCCAAGTCGAGCACGCGTTGGGCATCATCGTCGTAGGTGCGCGCTGCAGCCAGCACTCTTTCAAGCTCTTGCAGCGTTACCCGCTCGGCCACGATGTCGGCGTACAAACAATAAATGATAGCGTCGGCTTCCGCGTCGTCGCCAAAAAGGGTTTCGGCCGGAGCGGTAGCCCCGATGCGGCTTTCCAACATCGCTGGCAACTTGTAAGGGATTTGCGCACGCAGCGAGCGAAACCGCCCACGTAACATGTTGCGCAAGTTGTTTTTGAGCACGAACTCGTCATACGCAACGCCATCGAGGGCGAGCTTGGCAGCCAATACTTGCCGCATTTGCGTCGGTGAGCCCGAAACAATGCAAATGCGGTGGCCCTCTTGCTGCAACGATCGGAGCAGGGCCGACGCACCTGGAAACGCTTGTTTGTCGGCCGCGGTTTCGATCGCGCTTTTAACTAGGTCACGCACCGAATCGAACTCGGTGCGCAGATAGGTTTTGTCGAGGTCCCACCGAAAGACATGGCGTGGCGGCGCCGAGCCAAACGGCAACCCCGGTGGCGGCGGTTCGAGCAAGCCAATCTGCTCACCCATGCGTTTTGCCATGGCGGTGGTTTTGCGGGTGGCTTGTTCGAACAGCAGCCGCGCGATGCTCATGGTGTGCTCCCACCACGCGTTTGCCGATCTTCAACTTCGGCCATGGTACGTGCGATGTTGCCGCACAAATTGCCGGCTAACGCTTTGTTCGCAACTTTGATGGCGTTGGTA
>JAKQOD010000701.1 GCA_029565465.1 Deltaproteobacteria bacterium | reverse complement strand
GCCTAGCTGCGCAACACGCAAAAGCATCAACCGCCACGGAAAACTAACCGTTTTTGCTGTGAATTAACCGCCGTTGAGGCTCGCTTGCGATGCGTTTCCGCATTGGTGCGATTGCTGATTAAATCGATGGTTCTAGATGCTGCAAAGAGCGACGCCAGGCCACGTGTTCACTAAGATCATTTCCACTGGAAGCTATCTTCCGGACAAAATTCTCACGAACGACGATCTGTCGAAATTCGTTGATACCTCTGATGAGTGGATTCGCTCGCGTTCTGGCATCCAGTCTCGACACATCGCTGCTGACGGCGAAGAGACGAGTGATCTTGCCGTTATGGCGGCCAAACGCGCGCTCGACGGCGCGGGTCTAGCAGCGACCGACATCGATTTGATTGTTGTGGCGACCACGACACCGGACGTGGTATTCCCAAGCACAGCGTGCATCGTGCAGGACAAACTCGGCGCGAAAAACGCGGCTGCATTTGACATTCAAGCCGTGTGTTCTGGCTTTGTCTATTCGCTTGCCGTTGTGGACAAAATGGTCGCCAGCGGCGCCTACAAAAACGTGTTGGTGATTGGCGCTGAGGTTTATTCGCGCATCGTAAATTGGAAAGATCGCGGCACCTGTGTGCTCTTTGGCGACGGTGCGGGGGCAGTTGTGCTCACCCAGTCGAAAGAGCCAGGCATTCTTGCGACCAAGCTACACGCCGACGGCAGCCGTCGCTCGATTTTGAATGTGCCGGGACATGTGCGTAACGGCGTTGTTTACGGCGATCCGTACGTGCACATGGACGGCCCGGCAGTGTTCAAGATGGCGGTGCAAGTCATGGCCGACGTTTGCAACGAAACACTGGCAATGGCGAATTTGACGGCGAGCGATATTGATTGGCTGGTGCCACATCAAGCCAACGTGCGCATTATCGACGCCACGGGTAAGCGCCTGGGCGTGTCGCCGGACAAAACGATTGTGACGGTGCAAGGGCAGGGCAACACCTCCGCGGCGTCGATTCCGCTGGCGCTAGACACTGCGGCGCGTGATGGCCGCATCAAGGCGGGCCAACTCGTGCAGACGGTGGGCGTTGGTGGCGGATTCACATGGGGCAGTGCGCTGCTTCGTTGGTGAGTGTGCCGAAGGTGGGTGCAATCTCATTGCACCCAGTTGTTGGTCGAGGTATGCGTTGGGCAAGGATACGGCTTTATGGCTATAACGACCGACCAGCGGTCGTTTCATGGCAAAAAGTACGTTAGTCGACTATGTGAAAATTATTGCTGTAACGACCGCCTGCTGGTCGATAGCGCAAGAAAGCTGATATGAAACTCGCATTTGTATTTCCGGGACAAGGTTCGCAGTCTGTGGGCATGATGGCGGGCTATGCAGGCCTTGCGCAAATTGACGAAACGATGGCTGCGGCGGACGCTGCGCTCGGTTCGTCGCTCACCGCGCTCATAACGAACGGCCCGGCAGAAGAGCTTGCTGTAACGACTACGACGCAGCCGGCGATGCTGGCCGCAGATGTGGCGGTGTGGAATGCGTGGGTCG
>JAKQOD010000698.1 GCA_029565465.1 Deltaproteobacteria bacterium | reverse complement strand
TCGGCTGGCGCATCTGGGACTTGGGGTGCCAACCGAAATCTCCGACGCTGTGGCGATCGCGCTTTCGCCTGAACCAGCTGACCGTGGATCGGTAAATGACTTAGGTATCGCATGTGCACGGCTCGGGATGACCGCAGGTGCGCGCGGCGTCGCCGATTGGCTGGCCCGCACGGCCGAAACCAAAGAACCCTTGCCGCGTTGGCATCTTGCGCCTTCAAGCAGCGCATCGCTCAGCGTGCCGGGGCATGGCGCAGTAGCGGTGGCAATGCCAGTTGACGAACCTGCGCCACTGCCGCCAGTCCGGTCTGCCACAGTAACGATGGAGCTGCCAAGCACACCCGTCGCAGCGCCCGAGGAGACGCCGAGCTTGGCGAAACAGCTTGCGCGCGCCGCTCGCGTCGAGCCGAGCGTCGTGCCGCGCCGCGAATTCGACGGCAACGCAACCCACACGTCGGTCCTTGCCGACGACGATGTGGTTTCATCGCGCCCATTGACGGCCCCAGGTGCGGCAAGCCCCGACGAGCCACTGCATACCGCGCTGAGCCAAATCGGTCGCAACTCGGTCGATGCGATCGACGATGGCGGCCTGGGCGCGGTTGATGCCGGCGTCAGCGAGCGCCGTCGCATCGTGGTGGCATTTGCCTTGCTCGACGGCGGCGGCGCCGACGACCTGCGCGTCTTAACGCGCGCACTTGGCGAGCTTGCCTATCAGCGCGGTGGCGTGGTGTTGGCACTCGAGGAACGCGGTATTCTCGTAGCGTTTGGCTTGGAAATCGCTGGCGAAGATGACGTCGCGATGGCGATGGCCTGGTCGCTCGATGCATCGGCTATGGCACGCGACGCAGGTGGCGATCGGACGCCTGCATCAGTGCGCATCGGCGCCCGCACCGGGGTGGCGACCAATCCCGGCGATAGCGCAGCGCGGGTGCCAACCGATGCGATCGATGACGTGCGTGCGCTTGCACGGGATGCCACACCAGAGCGCCCGCTGTTCGTCGGTGGCACTGGTCGATTAACGTCGGCGTTGTACGTGCTGCGCGAAGTACCACCGCGCCGCGGTGCGGTGCGACGCGCCAAAGTGCTCGAAGTCATGGGGCCCCGCTCGTTCGACGAGCGTGATCGTGCGTTGTTCGAGCGGCGCGGCAAATTCGTAGGTCGCAATCGCGAATTGACCGAACTGGAAAATCTCTATCAACAAGGGCTGCGCCGTGGCGAACGGCAAACCGCTCTGTTGCGTGGCGGCGTTGGCGCGGGTAAAAGCCGCTTGGTCGCCGAATTGGTGGCGCGGTTGGGTGCCGTTGCCGATTTTTCTGCGCCGGTCATTGTTGCGGCCAGCGCTGGTTCGGCAAATCGTTTATCGCCGTTTTCGCTCATCGTCGAGCTATGCCAAGCGCTGGTGGGTACCGCGCCCGCCCGCGGTCGCGCTGCACGCAGCAAACTGTCGCAGCTCATCGTCGCACAACTACGCGCCAGTGGCTCGACCGAGGAACTCGCACGGGCTGCCGCAAGCGACATTGATCGAGCCATGGAATTGCGCGACGGCGTCGGCATTGCCGCTGCCGAGCCAGCCGATTTGCGCAACCGCGTCTCGGTCGCCTACCACGCCATTCGTTATGCGCGCCGCACCATCGGCCGCGGCGCAGTGACAATTATTGAAGACCTGCACCAAGCGGACGCCGCGAGCCTCGAAGTGCTTCGGCACGCGATGGCCATGCGGGTGCCGGGCGCCGAACTCTTGCTGGCAACGGCACGCGATGAAGGCCCGATGCCACCACCGGTCGATCTGGTTATCGACGTAGGCGATCTCGTCGGCGGCGAGCTGCGGTCGCTGATCATCGACCGCCTGGGCGCAGCGGCCACGCCGCTCAATGTTGCAGCGGTGCTGTCGCGCGCTGGCGGCAATCCGCTGTTCGTCGAAGAGCTCGCCAGTGCGGTAAGCCAAGATGCGGATGAGATTCCGGCCACCGCACGCGACGTGGTTGCCGCCCGGGTCGATCGTTTGTCGAGCAACGCCAAAACCGCCCTACGCTACGCCGCCGTCATGGCCGGTTCGGTTCGCGCTCGCCTGCTCGAAGAATTGATGGCCACCGATTTGTCGTCGGAGCTCGAAGAACTAGCCGCGGAACGGTTGCTGGTGCGCAGCGACGCTGCAAGCCCCGAAGCTAATGAAGGTGAATTGCACTTCCCGCGTGGCTTGGTGCGCGAGGTTGTGTATGAATCGTTATCGCCCCGAGCGCAGCGCGACACCCACGCCCGGGTTGGACGGCTCTTAGCGTCGCGGTTCTTTGCCGGCCGCGAAGAACCACCTGCGCTGATCGCCGAGCACCTTGAACAAGGCGGCGATATCAGCGGCTCGGCAGCGTTTTGGGTGCGGGCTGGTCGGGTCGCGCTTGCAGCGTCCGATGCCGATGGCGCCGTCGCGCACTTCACCCGCGTGCTAGATCTTGAGCGCGAGCTTGGCGCAGCGCCGCCTTCACCGGCGTCACGCGCGCGGCGACGCGAAGCCTTGCTAGGCCGCGAAGAAGCCCATCGGCTGCAAGGCGATTTAACCAGCCACGAAGGCGACCTCGCCGAGTTGTTATTATTGTGCGACAACGATCCTGAACGCTTAGCTGATGTGGCGTGCCGCAGCGCGCAGCGGTTGTTGCGGCGAGGCGACTATCCAGCCGCGCACGCAGCTACGTTACAAGCAGAATCGTATGCCGTGAGCGCCAATAGCATGCGCCTGCGCGGCCTTGCACTTAAGCTGCGGGGCGAAACCGCCGAGCGCCAAGGTCGATTTGACGATGCGCTTACCATGGTAGCGGCAGCGCGCGATTTATTTGCAGCCAGCGGCGACATGGTTGATGAAACCGCTGCGATGGTTGGCGCTGGGCGTATCCACTTGATGCGATCACATTACGAAAAAGCCCAAGCCGCATATCGGCCGGTGCTGCATCGCATGAAAAATGGTGCCGACCCATGGCTCGAACGGATTGTGAAACTGCACGTCGCAGCGATTCAAATGAGTTTAGGCAACTTCGCCGATGCCGCTGACTCTGCCGAGCGGTCGCTCGAACTCTGTCGACGCTATGGCGATCGCGCGCGTGAAGGTGATGCGCTTTCGGTGCTTGCGATTATTCGCGCGGAAGCCGGCCAATACGACAGCGCGGCAACCGCGTTCGCGCAAGCCTTGGAAATGCTCGAACGCACCAAGTCGCGTTGGAGCCACACCGACTGCTTGATTTACGCGGGCGCGAGCGACGCCAAGCGCGGCGAACGCGACGGGCTGTTGCGCATCGATCAAGGCTTGCGTGACGCCCGCGAGCTGGGCGCTAAATATCTCGAAGCCAACGCGTGGGTTGCACGCGCTGGCGCCTTGTTGGAGTTTGACGAATTCGAAGCTGCGGTTGACGCCGGCAGTCAAGGCAGCGAACTCGCCCGCCAAGCCACGTTGACCGGTGCCGAAGTCCTTGGCCTGGCGCGGCTGGCCTATGCGCACAGCCAGCTTGGCGCCACCCGCGATGCGGTGACCGCGATGTTGCGCGCTGTGCAATTGCTTGAAGAGCATCGCCATATCGAAGGTTCTGAGGAAGAAGTCTGGTGGCGATGTGGCGAAGTTGCGCTCATGGCCGATGACCAAGGCCGCGCCACGCTCATGTTCGAACGCGGCTGGCAAGGCTATCAACGCAAACTAGGCTGGCTCACGGATCCCGATGAACGTGAACAGTTCTCTGCGATTCGCTGCAACCGCGAGCTGACCTTACGAGTCAACACATGAAGCGTTGGCTGCAATTCATGGTGTTATGCGGCGTGCTGGCTTGGCTGCCAACCCTGGCCAGCGCCGAGACGGCGGCGCGAGCGCCAGCGCAAGCGGTCATCGATCGCGTCGACCTAGAACCGAGCCCGCTGTGGGGGTCGGACCGTTTGCGCATCCTATTTTCCGACGTCACCGTGCAAGGCGGCCTAGTTGATATCGCGGCCACCAAAGGCGTGCGGTTGATGGTCGGCAGCAACGAAAAAAAACTGCCGATGGTGCTGGGGCAGTTCGGCAAAACCGACATCCCGCTTGCCGTCGCGATCGTGGTGCAATCATCGCTGGATTTCACTGAGGTGTTGCCGCTAATTCGGGACAATGTGCAAACCCAGCTTTTGACGTTTCGCCCCGCCAACACCCAGTGGATGATCGTTAGTTATGGCGATGCCGTAAATGCTGGCAAGCTGACGCCCAGCAAGAGCATCGCTAACCAACTTGATCGCATTGCCAGCGACGGCAGTGCCAGCGAGCCTGCCTTGCTCGAAGCGGTCGAACGCGCATTGATCGCGCTCAAGAAAACCAAGCCAAGTAACGCCCGCAAAATGATTATCGTCGTCGGTGATGGGCGTGATCGCGAAAACGATCGCACCAAAGTTACCGCCATGGGCGAACGTGCAGCGAAGGAAAATG
>JAKQOD010000501.1 GCA_029565465.1 Deltaproteobacteria bacterium | reverse complement strand
GAGAAATGGTTAGTTACGAAAAAGGGCCTCGATTACGGGCCGTTTTCGCTCGCAGATGTCGTGCAGCAAATCGACAAAGGTGAAATCGTCGCCGATCACACGATTGCCGACAAAGACACCGGCGCACGCGCCCAAGTCGGCGAACATCCACTGCTTGGCGCCATGGTCGGCGAAGCACAACAACGAATCAACGACGCCCGGCGCGCCCAAGCCGAAGTTTCGGCACAAAGCAAAGCCAAACGTGCCGGTGCAGCGCTTTACGTCACCATTGCTCTTGGCGTCGCAGCCGCCGCAGTCGCCGTATACTTCATTGTGCAAAAAGCCCGTGGCAGCAGCGAAACCAAGGTCGAAACCGTGTCCACCCTCGGCGCTGGCACGTTGCCCGTGAACGTTTCGCTGCCCAAAGCACCACCCAAACGTCCCAAAACCGGCGGTGGTGGCGGCGGTGGCAATCGCGACAACAGCAATCCCGCCAACGGCTCAGAAGACCTTACCCTCGACATGTCGGGCGACGACGACTCAAGCTCTCCACCACTCGACATGAGCACGGTGTACAGTGTGTATTCCAAAGCCGGCGGCGCGCTTGGCGGCTGCCTCCAATCGAACGGTGAACACACCGCTGCCATTGGCATGATAATCGACGGACCGTCGGGCAAAGTAACGTTTGTGCGCGTCAATGGCAAAACCTCGGGCGGCTTGCAAGCGTGTATCAATCGCACGATGCGTGGCTTAAAGTTTCCATCGGCAGGCAGCCGGACCCGTGCCGAGTTCGAGATTTCGATGTGAGCCGGGCTCGAACACGCGCTGCGGTACTCGCCCTCGCGCTTAGTGGCTGTGGAGCGCGAACTGCACCGCAAACGCCAGCGGCCAACCAAGCGGCTTGGCAAAGCACCCTTTCGCAGGCGCAGCGTGCTGAGCGTGCACGCCACCATGCGCAAGCCCAGCAACTCTATGAAACCGCCGAGCGCCAAGCAGACTCCGCAGCGGCACGTGCCGAAGTTGCGCGCCAGTTTGCTGATACCTTGCTGTCGTGGGAGCGATTTTCCGACGCCGAAGGGCAACTGCAGCGAGTCGTGGCCAACACGCCGATGGCAGTAGCTGCGTGGCACGATCTCGGCATGGTGCGGTTCCGGTTGGGTTTGCCGGCCGGGGCCGAAGTTGCGTTTCGACGCGCGGTCGCGCTTGCGCCCGCCGATCCACGGCCGCGGATTGCGTTAGCGGCCATGCTTTGGGCGCAGCATCGGGCAGCCGACGCGTTGCGTGAATACCAAGCTTTACAAGCGCTGCGCTTGCCTGACGCCGTTGCTGCGAAAGTTGCATGGGCAATCCAGCAGTTGACGGCGGCTCAAGCGCGCTAACCGTGGCATAGTAAGCACCATGAAGCGTTCGCGATGGCTCGCCGTGCCCGTGTTAACCGCTACCCTGTGGCGGCCAGCGCCGGTCGCAGCTTGGGATTTTGACTGGGCTGGCAAAGTTGAATCGGATACCAGCGATTTGTTGCGCAGCGACGATGTTGCACAACGCGTTACCGGTGTGCGGCTGCTCGGCAGTTTTGATCTTTCGTTGACCGAAGAACAGCTCATCGCAGCGTTGGCAGACAGCCAAGTCCCCGTGCGGATGGAAGCAGCGCGCGTGCTTGGGCAACGCGGTTCGCAACGCGCCGGCGCCACGCTCATCGGCTGGCTTGCCGACGGCGATGCCAAAGTTCGCGCCATGGCAGCCGAAGCGCTCGGCGGCATCGGCGGTCGTATTGCAACCGACGCCTTGATCCGCAGCCTCGGCGACGCCGACGGCGGGGTACGGCAACGCGCCGTTGTTGCCTTGGGCGCCATCGGTCGGCGTGGTGATACGTCGGTAGCGATGTCACTAGTCGCACGGCTCGAGGACGACAAGTCCGATGTGAAACGCGCAGCGATCGAACAACTCGTGGCGCTGCGTGAGCGGCGTGCCATCATCCCGTTAGCGGCGCGGTTAGGCGACCCGTCGCCTGATGTCAAAAAAGATGCCGCCCGCGCGCTGGCGCAGTTGGGCGACCACAGCGCCGCACCGCCGTTATTGCGGATGCTCGAAGACACCTCGGAAGATGTGCGCAATGCCAGCATTGAAGCATTGGGCGACCTAGCCATCGATGCAGCGGTCAATCCGTTGGTTGAGAAGTTAACCATGGGGACTGACAGCACGCGCGCCAAAGTGGTCAATGCGCTAGCTAAAATCGCCAAAGCCACCAGCAACGAAACCGCGCGCGCGCGGGCGGTGCGGGCCCTGCTTGAAGCGCTTGACCGTGGCGATCGGTTTGCGCCCGGCGCGATCCTTACCGCTGGACAAAGCGCAGTGCCATATTTGCTTCGCAGTCTCGACGGCAAATTGCCCGGTTCGCCGCGTCAGGTTGTCGAAGCATTGCGCAACATTGGGGATCAACGGGCGACGCCAGCGTTGTTAGCCGAACTCGATCGTGGCCGTGTACCGACTGCCTTGACCCTCGCGGCGTTGGCGGCGACCAAATCGCCGGCCGTAGTGTTGCCTATTCTCACCCGCACCACCAACACCGACCCGATTATTCGGTTAGCGGCCATGCAAGCGCTTGATGGGCTGATCGACGAAGACCTGCGGGTTGCCGAAGCCCTCACCGAGCGCCTCACCGACCCTGATGCGGCGATTCGGCTGCTTGCCGTGCGGTACCTCGGCCGCTTACATGCCACCAGTGCGGTCGGCTCGTTACTCGGGTTGCTTGGTGCTGGCAATCCGTATTCGCTGCGCATCGCTGCCATTGATGCGCTGGGCCAAATCGCGGCACCAGCCGCCGTCGAACCGCTGTTTGGCGAATTGCACAGTGACCTTTTCGATGTGCGCCATGCGGCGAGCCGTGCACTCGCGGCGATCGCGGCACCGAGCATGCTGGCACCAGCGGTTGTGATGTTGGGGCATCGTGCCAACCAGCGTCCGGAGTTGCTCATCGCATTGCTTGGCACGCTGCGTTCACTCCCAACGCCGCAGGAGAAGGTGAGCGCAGTGCTGCGCAAACTCGCGAACTCCGCTGACAATGCCACCGCCACCGCAGCAACCCTCGCCATAGTCGCAACGGTTGCGAATTCACGGGTAGCGAGTGAGGCGGAACGCAGTGCTTTGCGCAACCTCGCGGTGCACGGGGTGCCTTCGGTTCGAGCTGCGGCGCTGCGCGGACTGGCCGACGATACTAGCAATGCAGCCACCGAAGCGTTGGCGGTCGCACTCACGTCGCCGGTTGATCAGGTTGCCGCCGCCGCTGCTTGGAGCATGGGCCACCGGCCGACGACGGCCACGGCCGCACTCGTCAACGCCTTGGTGCGTAGCGCTCGGTCAGGTGGTTGGGCAACTGCGATTGCTGCGACAGCTTCCCTCTGGCGGATCGGCACCGCCCAACCTGCACTACTTACGCCGGCTGCGGAAGCCATTGAAAGCCTGTGTTTTCATCGAAGCCGCATCGTACGCAGCAACGTAGCCAGGTTGCTGTTGCTGTTGCCGGCGGCGCCAGCCAAACACGAAAGTCTCGTGCGGCTGATGCAGCAAGATGAAAGCGCCTTCGTGCGCGCCAGCGTTGTGGCGGCGGTGCGCAAAACGACCTCAGGGTTGCCCGACGTGGTGATCAAATCGGCAGCGATCGATGAGCGCGTAGGCGCCATTGCGCCCGTCGAACCCGTGGTCGCACCAGCGTGGCGCCTGTTTGATATCGTGGTCGGTAACGGATCCAACCAGCCCGCGCGCGCCGAGCCGTACTTTTTTATCTTGCCCAATGGAATCGCAGAAGCGGCCTACAGCGACGACACTGGCACAATCACCTTCGAGCACTTCAGCAGCGGTGACATTGAGTTTGCCGCGCGCAACGCCGAAGACGACCTGTAACCGCTACGCAGCTTTGAGGCCGTAGTCCGCTTCGGCATAGTCAGCTAACTGGGTCTGCAACGTACGGCGGGCGCGAAACAAACGCGACATCACGGTGCCAATTGGGACGCCTAGCTGAGCGGCAATGTCGCGGTATTTTTCCCCGCGCAAATCGGCGTGTTCAACCACGAAGCGATAATCGTCATCCAAGCTGTCGAGCGCAGCCGAAACTTCGTCGCCTAACGCGGCATCTGCGGCGACGGTTAGCGGATTAGGTACGGTGTCTTCGCTATCGCCGTACAGCGCGGCACGCGCATCCAACGGACGCTCGGCGGTGAGCCGCTCATGACGACGGCGCTTGCGATAACCGTTGATGAATGCGTTGGTCAAGATGCGATACAACCATGCGCGCAAGTTGGAATCTTCGGCAAACGATTGCCAGCCAACCATCGCGCGCAACATGGTTTCTTGTACCAAGTCTTTGGCACTGTCGGTATTGCGGGCCAACTTCATAGCGGCCGCAAACAGCTCTTGTTCATAACGCATGCAGCTCAAGACAAACTCGCGTTGCGTCCCACCGCTGGTGGCCCGAAGTGTCCGAGGCGCCACCGTGGCTTTGGCGACCATGCGAGAGCTAGCTGGAATCGAGTTCGACGTGCGGCGTTGTGTGGACATGCTAGTTGATTAAGCAAGCCAAGTGCCAAACGTAACCACTTGCAATACCTAGACATTAATCCGTGTGCGTGTCTCGTGACACAGCCGTGTCGCCGTTCACCCGCGGGATCAGCCCACCCGCGACACAAACGGCGACCGATAGCCAGCACTCGACGCGTTGCGCACCCGTTCGCCCAGCGCGCGGCAAAACATCACACCAAGGCCGGGCACGTCGTCGACCAGCTCGTTGAAATCGAGCCGGTCAATCCGCAATAGCTGCACGCTTTTGACAACTTTAACATCGTGTTCAAGCGCCAAGGGCGCAACCCACGCGAGCTCATCAACCGATTCACCTTCACCGATGAAACGATCACCAATCCGTAGCTCGCCACTGGCGACCACCCACAGCGCGTCAACCACTTCGCCGCCAGCAATGATGACTGCGCCAGGCGGTGCCGATTGCCAACGTGCACGTTCGGCCAAGTCCGAAAGCTGGCGGCTCGACAACGCGCCGAGCAACGGTACTTTGCCTAAGATGATCAAGGTTTCAACCCGGCTCGGCATATCGACACTGCTATCGTGCGCCGAATCATGCACGCGTCGCAAGACGTCGGCGGCATTTGCAGCCTGCATCTGTACGGACGCTGCTTCCGACAATGTGGCGCGGTG
>JAKQOD010000692.1 GCA_029565465.1 Deltaproteobacteria bacterium | reverse complement strand
CCCGCAGTTAACTGCGAGCTCAATCAAACTCAAGGCAAAAGTGCCGCTCAAGTCTGTTTCGACTTCTCGGTGACCTGCGCCAACGGTGCCGTCGTCAAAGCAGAGCGTAGTTGCGGTGATGTCGCCGACGGTAAAATTTCTAAACTGCGGATTGCCGGCGATAAACTCACGGGTATAGACAAATGTGCAGGCGACGGCGCACCTGTCGGCAAAGTTGAAAATCTCAAAATCACGGCTAAATGATTTGGCCTTGGCCACCCTCCGCTCCGCGTTTGTTGAGCGTTGCGTTTTACTTTTGTAGTTTGGCGCGCTGTTTGAGTAAGAATGCAGCGTCGGCCGGGGACGCTGCGAGTGCAATGGCGCGATCAAAGGCCTCCATTGATTCGGTGTTCCGGCCTCGTCGAGCAAGCAGTTCCGCGTTGGCCGCGTGAAAAGGTTGATAGTCGTCAAGCGCTTGAGCCAACCCTGCAAGCTGCGCAAGGGCCGCTTCGATTTCACCGGTTTCCGCTAATGCGACTGCGCGGTTTAGCGCAACAACCGACGTTGGTTCATAGCGCAGTAACCCGTCGTAGAGGGCCAGGATTTGTGGCCAATCGGGTTCGTCACCTGCAACTTGACAGGCTGCGATCGCGGCTTTGATCTGAAACGGTCCGGCGCAGCGTCGAGTGATTGCGGTGTCGATGAGTGCCACACCTTCATCAAGCGCCGCTTGATCCCAGCGCGTTCGGTCTTGATCGGCTAGCGCCACGGTTGCTCCTTCGTCATCGGTCCGCGCTGCACGCCGTGCATGCGTTATCAACATCAGCGCCAAGAATCCTTCGACTTCGGCCTCGCACGGTTTCAGCTGGTTGACCATGCGGGCCAGATAGATCGCCTCTTCACATAGGTCGCGCTTGATAGCGGGTCCCGCGGTGTAGCCTGCATTGAAGATTAGATAGATGACAGTGAGGACCGACGTTAACCGCTCGGCCAGATCCTCAGGGCCCGGAACCACAAACGGAATCTTCGCCGCTGCGATTTTTGCCTTGGCGCGAGTCAGGCGAGCACCCATGGTGGTTTCAGCGTCGAGAAACGCAGCGGCGATTTCGGGTGTGCTCAGCCCACCCAACGTGCGCAAGGTCAAGGCCACCCGCGATTTGAGTTCTAGCGCAGGATGACAACAGGTGAAGATAAGCCGTAGGCGGTTATCGATAATCATGTCAGGTTCGGTTTCGTCGAGTTCACCGACGGCCAGCACTGCCAGATCGGCAGATTTTTGGGCTTCGCGTGCACCTCCGCGCAAACGATCGATGGCTTTACGCAGCGCCACTTTGAGCAACCAACCATGAGGATTGTCGGGCAAGCCAATGCGGCCCCAATGCACAAGGGCCGAAGCGGCCGCTTCTTGCAGCGCATCTTCGGCCAGTTGGAAATCGCGCAGCCGCGCAATCAGTGCTGCAATCAACCGTCCTCGATCATCGCGCATGACCGCATTGAGGGCGCGAGTGACCGCAATGGCCTGCGCGGCGGCTTGGCTCATCTCAAGTGCCAGCTGGGTTGTAGTTCATCAGTGGCCGTACTTCTACGGTACCCCAATGTGCAGGTGGCATCAATTCCGCATAACGGAGCGCAGCGTCGAGATCCGGCACATCGATGACGTAATAGCCGCCGAGATGTTCCTTGGTTTCAGCGAAGGGGCCGTCCATGGTTTCAACTTTGCCGCCGCGAATGCGCAGCGAGGTAGCGGTTTCAACGCCTTGTAAACCTTCGCCGGTTTGCAGCACACCGTCGGCCACCAGCTTGGCACTTACGGCACCAAAATCAGCCATCATTTTTGCAAACTCCGGTGTGCCGTAGGCCGGTTCAACTGCAGGGGCGCCATAAAGTAAAATCATGTATTTCATTGGATGTTCCTTGTCTTTGGGTTCTGAGAGTTGTTTCAATTTTTGCCAGCGCAGTCGCGCTAGCGAATGCAAAGATTTTGAGTTACGCGCTGGCTAGATTGGCGCCGAGGCAAACCATCACGTTCAGCGTTGCCAGAATGTTGGTGCCGTTGCCGAGGTACCGAAGCGGGTGCGCGGCATTGTTTGGCTTGAGCCCGAACGGATGGGCAATTCGGCCTAGCAGTAGTAAACCGCCAGAGATATGCAGATAGATCGCCGGGGCTCGCATACCTTCGGCAAGGATCATCAGGATCAGCACAAAGCAGGTCCATTCCACAAAGTTGCCGTGTTGACGCACGCGCTGCAGCAGCTGCTGATTCCCGCCATCGCCAAATGAGATGCCCGTGGCAGAGCGGACACTACTGACTCGAAACCAAAGGACCAAAAAGATGAGGGCAAGTGGCAGGGCATAGAGGGGTGTTACGGCGAAGACCATGGCAGATTCCTTTTACGTAGAGAGTTTCGATACCTCAAATCGACAACTCGACTTGATAGCCCCAGGACGCCAGCCGATTGCCGATTTCGACATCGGCCCCAAAAAAATTTCAATATTCTGCAAAAATCGCCAATGGCCGGACTCTGGACGACTTCAGCAATTTTGAAAACCGCAGGAAATCTCGTGCTTTATGCACGATTTTTCGCGCGGATACCACCCGTGCCATTCCGCTTGCGCCGCCAGGCGCTGCGCCGCGTCCACGCTGCGCCTACGTCAACAGATAGTTGAGACTAATGCGCGTCGCGCGGATCGACGGGCATGGTCAAGGCGACGCGCCAGTCGACGATGTTGGTTGGCTCACGCAGGAACTCTTCGGGGTTCGGCGCAGCCAAGGCGTAGCGCAACACTTCGTCCATGTGTTTGACTGGATGAATCGTCATCTGCGCAGTGACGGACTCAGGAATCTCAGCGAGATCCTTTTTGTTGTCGTCGGGAATCAGCACGATGGTGATGCCAGCGCGATGGGCCGCGAGGATCTTCTCCTTGAGGCCGCCGATCGGCAACACGCGGCCACGCAGCGTTACTTCGCCGGTCATCGCAAGGTTTTGCCGCACAGGGATGCGCAGCAACGCCGATGCAATCGCGGTGGCCATAGTGATGCCAGCGCTTGGCCCGTCTTTCGGAATCGCGCCTTCGGGGAAGTGCACGTGAATGTCGGTTTTGTTTTGGA
>JAKQOD010000688.1 GCA_029565465.1 Deltaproteobacteria bacterium | reverse complement strand
CAAGGTTGCTTTGAGTTGATCAGCCGATTCGCCTTCGCGGCTCAATGGGCCAACCAACGAGCTAACCACAGATTCTTTGCTGCCCTTTTTGGTCAGCGCAGCCTTGGGGCCACGTGCAGCTGGAGCTGCTTTTGCGGCCTTTTTGCCTGGGGCTTTTGCGGCCTTCGCAGGCGCTTTTGCAGTCTTTTTTGCTTCAGTCTTCGTCGCCATAACAGTCTCCAACTCGTATCGTTGCGTTAGTTGCCAGCGCCAGGAGCAGCCGGACTAGGGGGCGCAGTCTCGTCGGCCGGCGCGGCGCTGTCAATCACAGAAAGCAGCTGATTGAGATCGTCCATTGTCCAATCCGCGACAAACAGCACGGACGTGCCACGCAAACTTGCTTTGAGTTTTGATGCCAATGGACCTAATTTTTTCCACTGGGCGGCCATCTGAAGCAGACCCAATTGAGTATCTACAAATGATTCCAGTTCCTTAGCGTCTGCGCCCGTACCCATTTGCACTTGCAGGTCAACCTTCAGGCCATCTTTGAGGTCAGCTTTAAGCAAAATAGCGCGGGGACCAGCGGCAAGTTTGCCATTGGTCGCTTTGATCAGGCCTTCGCCGACTCGCTGGTCGACCCGGCCAATTGCCCATAATGGTGAACCGTTACCAATCAACGCCAGCCATGCCGAAAAATCAGAATTGTTGCTGATCTTGGGGCCGGTACCGAGTGCTTCGGCAACGTAGGCTTCGGTCGAGCCCAGCACCACGGTGTCCGCTTTGCCAAAGCCAAACCACACGCCACGCAGGCCTTCTTTGGCCTCATAAATTGTGCGTCCGGCAACCGTCTTGGCTGTAAGCGAACCGCCACCTGCACCAACCATGGACCGCACACACGAAGCGAAGTCCGACTCTACCAAAGGCCCAGTCACCACCATGAGCACAGCCTTGCCTGCGTCAGGCGCCGCCGTCAGCGGCGCGGCCGAGCCCTTTGCGGTGGTGGTGGCGACGGCCGGCCCAAGGGCCAGCACGACGTTTTTCATAGCCATTGGATCGAGCTTGCAAGCGGTGCGAAGGCGATCCCAACGGCTCGCCAGCGAGGCATCGCGCAATAACAACTTGGCGGCAGCTTGCTGAACCAGTGGCGCACCTGCGATGGCAGGCACGTCAAACGAGACCACCACATCAGCCGACACAGGTACCGCGCCGAGACCGCTGATCTCCGGCGCGTTTGAGCTCCCGGCCGATTTCTTCTTACATCCTGGTGCCAGCAATGCAGCCAGCAGCACAGCAACAGCAAAACGACGCGCCAAGTTCATGCATACCTCTTAGCTGCTAACGCGCGAGGTATGCAAACTATTTGCGTATTGCGCTTAGCGGAGGAAGCCGCCAGCCATGCTGGCCAGCTGAGTCAATTGTGCGCTGCTCATCGCGACATCGAGGCGCACGTCGGAACCATCCGAGGTAACGTCGGCTTTGGTAACAAACGCTGCGGCTTGCGCCGTTTGCGATTTGATGAGGCCGGCGATTTCGGTGGCTTCAGCATCGGAGCTGAACCGTGCACCCACGATCAAGCCTAAGCCATCGGTCACGTCCAACGAGCCAAAGATTGCTTTTGGCTTCTTGGTTGGCAGCGCTTGCAGTTGCTTCATGTTGCCGTTGACCAAAAAGCGCACGGTGCCAGCGTTGGTCTTGTTGTAAAGATCCATAAAGGCGGCCGACGATTTGACGCCTGCGGAGCCGCTCAGAACCGCGGTCAAGGTGTCTTTGCTGACCGCTGGGCCCATTTGCATCACGGCGGTGTTGCCGTCAACAAACGTGAACACGGTGGTCTTGTTGTCTTTGGTAGTCACCGTGACGAAGTTGCCATCGACGCTCATTTTGGAACCTTCAGCTTCGGTTTCAGCTTTGGTTTTTTCCAGGCATTCCATCGATTTGGTCTTATCCAAACCGTGCACCACAATCACGCCCGCAGGTTCGTCGTTGCTGGCGGTAACCCCCATTGCGATGCTGGTCAAATCAGCGACAGGATCCATGCCACACTTGGCTTTGAACTGAGCGAACTTGCCGTCTTTTTCCAACGCGTCACGGAGCTTTGGTTCCATCATCGACTTGTACAACGCGCTATTGCGCAATTTGCCCAAGTCGATTTGCGCCACCACATCCGACGTGGCTGGCAAGTATGCCAAGTCATCGCCAGCGGCAACCGGTGCGCCGTTGGTTGCTGGTTTTTCAGCAGGCTTGTCGCCAGCTTTTTCAGGAGTGTTCGCCGTTGCCGAACCACCCGCTGGCGCTTTGTCCGCAGGTTTATCATTCTTTTTGCAGCCGCCAGCGACTGCAACCGAAGCAAGCAAGCCCATCGAAACAACAGCGAAATTTTTGCGAATCATATCCATTCTCCTGTGTGGCCCTGCGGACCTAATATAGTGCGACGTTGTAACACGCCCTGACGTTGATGCAATCGTGGGAAATCAGCGGAAACTACATTCCCTTGATGAGTTTGTCTGCTGCATCGCCCGGCACTTGCGCATCCATCAAGACGCGTTCGCCTTCTTGCGTGAGCTTTGCCTTGACGCCCATGTTGGCTTCGAGGATGCCGATAAATGGCGCAAATTGATCAGCCAACGCTTTGGCGTGGTCGGCCGTGTCGAAGGCAAAGGCGATTGAACCAGTAATTTCGGACGTGACCGAAATGCCGCCCGATAGCAACTTGGCGCCCGGCATAGCGCTGCGAGCGTCGTTAAACCACGTGCTTGCAGCGTTGATCAAAAAGCGGGCTTGGCCTTTGGGCGTTCCAGCCCAGGCTGCTGCAAAACCCGGCGAGCTCAACACACTACCTTCGGTAGCGAGCGCTTTGGCAAAGTCTGCAGCCGTAAGCTGCGTGGCCCCGGCCTCGATAACCGCAACCATGGTGTCGGCACTAATGAAGCCGACTGCCACGCTCATTTCGTTGTCGCCCATCAACCACGTGGCGCCTTCTTTGCGGATGTGACCTTCGGATTTCTCTTCAGCCGAGAGGCTTTCGTAACATTTGTTCAGATCACTTTCGGCGAAGCCGTGCACCACCACTACGCCAGCCGGTATTTTATCCGACGATGCGCTGGGCCGAACGCCAACCGTCAACGCGCTGAGCTTGTCCATTGGGTCAAAGCCACAGCGTTTTTTGAACTCGCCCATCTCGTTAGAGATCTCGCCGAGCAGTTTTGGCGCGAAGCGACCGTACAGCGCTGAATTGCGCATGCCGGCTGCATCAATGGTGGCAACTACGTCGGAGTTGACCGGCAGATAGGCAAGATCTTCTTTCGCTGCGACTTTTGGCAACGAACCACCGACGGCAGATGTGGTGGTTGTCGCCGTTTTACCACCGCACGCCACCAAGCCCATCGCCGTTACCATGCTTGCTACCAGTACATTATTTGCTACGCGCATGCTCAACTCCTTTTCGCCCAAGTACGTAGCACAGTCTCGGCGGCTGTTCCTTGTTCAAGGAGGAATGTTGTAGTGTGCGCCACATGCCGTGGAAACCCCACAAACTGCGCGATTCTGATGTCTGGGCCAAAGTTGACGACGCGGGCCGATTGCTCGACGACGATGATGGCCGTGTGCAAGTGGTGTACAAAAATGCGCCCGGCGCCAAGGTCAATCGGGCCAGCGGCCGCAATCTGACCCCACGCGAAGGCGCCATTGTCGAAATCGTCGTCGGGGAGCCTGCGGTAGGCGCTGGGCCAGTGGGTGAAAATGGCGTGACCGAAGCGCCGGGCGCCAAAGCCAAGCCACGGCCGGTTACCATTACCCGTGGCAAAGGTCACGGTACGGCGGCGTCCGCCGCAGCCGCAGCCCCGCCCAACGCGATCACGGTCTGGACCGACGGTGGCTGCTCGCCGAATCCGGGCCCGGGTGGCATTGGCGTGGTGGTGATCGATGGCGCCCAGCGGGTT
>JAKQOD010000671.1 GCA_029565465.1 Deltaproteobacteria bacterium | reverse complement strand
TGCGCGGCACCATCGCACCAACCTTCAGTCTCGGGGTTGAAGCTGCGCTCGCGGTGCAAGAATTCCGTGACGTCAACACCGTCGTCGACCTGCGTATCAAGGCAGAAAAACAGGTCATGTCGCAAGTGTCACTCGGCCTATATGGTGGGCGCAATGTGTACGATGGCAACGACACATTTGCAGGCGTGAACCTCGCCTTCCACTCCGCGCGTTGATCCAGAGGGGACCGGCCCGTCCCGTCCATCGCAGAGAAAATTCCCCCCTCGTCAGGACTGCCAAGCGCAGCGCCAACGCACGTGGCCGCGATGGATGGGCCCGCTTTAACGAGCGCGGCCGGTCGGAACGCCGAGCGAGTTCCCTCGCTCTGTTAGCTTCGCTACATCAGCATCACTGAGCACGTTTGCTTCTTCGGCTAACAAGACCGGAAACCCGGTCGCCGCATCAATGTGAAAAATCAGCTTGGCCGCCGGCGAAAACAAAAATGGACTAGTTTGCTCGCCATCACCAGTTGGAAAATAGACCAACGGTTGTTTGGAGACTGGGCACGCCAGTAGTGAGAGCAAGTCATCGTCGAGCCGCATCATGAGTTCCAATACCACAACCCGTGCCCTTCGTCGGCTGGACCTGTCGAATTCACCAACCAAATACCTCGCTAGGCCACCCAAACAGGGGTTGTAGCGTGTGCGTGCGTGACTACACGCGCGATGATGACATTGCCCATTGACCGATGGCGTTGCCGCAAGGTAGATCGCGGTCACACGACCAACGCAAGGGTGCTCTATGTTGAAGTCACTCTCGATCTTCACTGGAAATTCGAATCGCGCGCTTGCCGAAGAGATGTGCAAGTTCGTCGAAATTCCCCTTGGGCGCGCCGACGTGACCCACTTCTCCGACGGCGAAATCTATGTCGAAATCGGCGAAAACGTCCGCGGCGTAAATTGCTTTGTTGTGCAATCGACGTGCACGCCCGTCAACCAATCGTTGATGGAGTTGCTGATCATGATCGACGCGCTTAAACGTGCGTCGGCTGGCAGCATCGTCGCAATCATCCCGTACTTCGGTTACGCGCGGCAAGACCGCAAAGCCAAGCCGCGGACCCCGATTACGGCCAAATTGGTCGCCAACTTGATCACGGCGGCAGGCGCCGATCGTGCGTTAGCCATGGATCTGCACGCTGGGCAGATCCAAGGCTTTTTCGATATTCCGTTTGACCACCTGTTTGCGATGCCAGTGCTCATCGATGAGCTGCGGACGCTCGGCTACACCGGTGACCAAACGGTCGTGGTCTCGCCAGACGCTGGCGGGGTTGAGCGCGCACGCGCGTTTTCGAAGCGGTTGGGCGCTGGCCTTGCCATTATCGACAAGCGCCGCCCTGCTCCTAACGTCACCGAAGTTATGAATATTGTTGGTGATGTTAAGGGCAAACGCACCGTGATCGTTGATGACATCATCGATACTGCAGGCACCCTTACCAATGCCGCTGCAGCCATTATGGCCGCTGGTGCCACCTCGGTGTCCGCATGCGCCAGCCATGCGGTTTTTTCGGGCAAAGCGGTGCAACGTATTACCGATTCCGCATTACAGCATGTTGTTGTAACCAATACGATTCCGCTCTCGGAATCGGCCGCAG
>JAKQOD010000653.1 GCA_029565465.1 Deltaproteobacteria bacterium | reverse complement strand
GCGGCTGTTTCAACGTAAAACCGACTACCTGACGTTCCGTGCGGTGATGGAACAACCAGTCCCCGATCTGCGCCGGTATCGGCAAGATGTTACGCCGCAACTCATGGATGTGGTGGCACGCGCATTGTCACGCGACGTAGCCGAGCGGTTCTCGACGGTGCGCGAACTTGGTGCATCGATTCTTGATGCGTCGCCAGGCGTGCGTGCCTGGTCGAATTCAGAAATCGGCGACTTCCTCAAATCGAATTTTGCGGAAGTTATTCGCAAACGTAGCGCAACGTTGATGATGATGACGCGGCGAGATTCCGGGCCGGAACTAGACCGCGCCGGCGAACGCTCAGAACGCAGCCCGGTGGGACGCAGCACGATGCCGTTGCTCACCGACATGTCGACGTCGGATCAAGAGTCCGACACCGACGACGATGAGTTTCCGTCGGTCGAATCCGATGTGCACGAAGGTGTGGTGCCACCGGCCCGGCCGAGTTCGGAAAGCGATTTTGCAGTGCAAACGCCGCCGCCATTTTCGCAAGACTTGCAAACGGTGCAAGGGGTGCAGGCCTTGGTGGCCGAATTGCGTCGTACTGGCACGATGCAAGCGATGCACGTTGAACCTGCACCGCCACCGCGGCGGTCGATCTTGCTGCCGATCTTGGGCATCTCGTTGGTTGGCATTGCTGGCACGGCACTTTTTTTGCTTTGGCAACAATCGAAGAATCAAGCCGCGCCACCGCCGCCCATCGTCATCACCCCCATAGCGCGCCCGGTCGTCGATGCGAGCCCGGCAAGCGTCGCCGTCGTGGATGCGCCGGGTTCGGCCGCCGTTGTTGGCGCTGGCAGCGGTAGTGGCAAAGTTAATGGCAAAGGGCCCGACAAGAATCCGAACATCAAGAAGCCCGATGATACTAGTGCCAAGAGCAAAGCCACCAAGATCATTCAAGCCAACATGGGTTCGATCCAAGCCTGTGGTTCGACGTTCGACCCCGAACGCAACAAAGACTGGTCGGGCCTGAGCATTCACATTATGGAAAGCGGCCAAGTAAAATCGGTCGAACTCGAACCAAGCAACAATACGTTTACGCCATTCGGCGCCTGCGTTCGCAGCGCGATTGGCGGGATTGTGTTCGCTGGCCTTAATCAAGAGCTCACGCTGCGTGTGCCGATGCGCGCGCCGGGTTGAACGTGCGGATTGAACTACATTGCCATTCGACGTGTTCGGACGGGGCGCAACTGCCAACCGAGGTGGCCGCAGCAGCAAGTAATCGCGGCATTGCACTGTTTGCGCTGACGGATCACGACACCTGTGCAGGCAGTGCAAGCTGCGTGGTGCCCAACGCCTGCAACGTGCGCGCGGTGGAAATATCATGCAGCGACGCCGATGGCCACACCGTACATGTGTTGGCGTTTGATACCGGCGGTGCTTGGGACGTTTTAGAAACGCAACTCGGGGTGGTTCGTGAGCATCGCAAGAATCGCCTGCGCATGATGGGCGCCAAGTTGTTACAACGCGGCATCAAGCTGGACATGGAGCCACTGCTGGCGCAAGCGGACCGGCGTGCGGTGGGGCGGCCCGACCTTGCCAACGCGATGGTTGCTGCAGGTGTAGTGTCGTCCGCGAAGGAAGCTTTTTCACGGCATCTTTTTGATCGTGGTCCAATCGATGTGCCACACAAAGGCTTGTCGGTAACCGAAGCGGTTGCGGTTGGGCGCAGCGCTGGGGCCAAACTATCGTTGGCACATCCGCATTTGTATGGCGCGCGCACGGCGAAATTAATCGCCGCACACAAGCGCGATGGCCTCGAAGGGCTGGAAGCATTTTACGGCCGTTATGACGCTGCGGAGCGCAAACACTGGATCGAAATCGCCGACGGCAACGGCATGGTGTGCACCGGCGGCTCGGACTCGCATGGCGAGCCCGAGATATCGCGTGGGGTAGAGATGCCCGATGACCGTGCGCATGCGCTGGCTGCATGGCTTGGCGTTGCACTACCAACGCTGTGAGGCTATTCGTCGGGCGCTGGTTCGCCGACGCCAACCGCAAGCAGTTCTTGATGATACTCATGCAGCGCGCGGCCAAATCCGTCGAGGCTATCAGGTGCGTGATCAAACACGATGCCTAACATGGTCGCGACTGCTGCGGCTGGGTTGCCGGCGGATAATAACGCTAGCGATAGGAACGCAGCGAAGGGCGCATACAGTGGATCGTCGGTGACGGCGTTGGCGAGCAAGCCGACGGCTTCGTCCGCTCGGCCAACGTTGCGCAGGGTTGAGCCATAGCCAACGATGAAACGGCGCCGCTCGTCGTCGGGAATGCCTTGTTGCCACGCGCGATCGTAGTAGCGAATTGCGTCGTGTTCGCGGCCTTCGCGATCGTGTGCGTAGGCGCGCGCGATATCGTCACGCACGGTCATCAGCGTTTGGCTTTCTTCGCTGGTGTCGGTGGCGTGGCACGCGAGGCGGCCGCCAATTCGACGATGACTTTGTAATGCGGCGCGCTCACCGGTTGCACAGATAAGCGGCTGCCACGTTTGGTCACGAGGATGTCTTCGAGGCGCGGGTCGGCGCGTAGCTCGTCGAGCGACAGCACCTGCGTAAATTTTTTTACAAACTCAACTTCGACGCAAATCCAGGTCGGTGCCGCGCGTTTGGCTTTGGGATCGTAATATTGAGAGTTGGGGTCGAATTGGGTTTCGTCGACGACGCCCGCCGTTACGATGCGTGCCAAGCCGGCCACGCCCGGCGGCGTTGCATTCGAGTGATAGAACAGCACGTCATCGCCAACCTTCATGCCGTCGCGCATGAAATTGCGCGCTTGAAAATTGCGGACACCGGTCCACGGTTCGCGCTTGACGCGTTGGAGATCGTCGATGCCAAACGCATCGGGCTCGCTCTTCATGAGCCAATACTGCTTTGCCATGGCCGCACTATGGCATTGCCGCCGCGGGGCAACAACCGTTAGGCGCGGCGTAGCGGTTGCCCTAGCGGCAGGGTGCACAAGGCAAAATCGGAAGATACCGCGCGTACTTCGTCGGGAAATCCTGCCAGGTTGACGTTGAGCGAGAAGTTGAGCGGCTGGTTCAGCGCATGAAAGAAGTTGTCGTAATGGGTGGGCACGACGACGCGTGGTTGCAGCTTGCGCAGGATGCGCGCTGCATAATTGCGCGTGAACCTTCGGCCTGCGATGCCACACAGAAAATAGTCAACTGGGCCGCCGCTGATTTCGTCGTCGAGCAGGTCGGCCGAACCCTGGTGATAAAACGTTTGGCCGGCAACTTCGATACGAATGCCCCAAACTTGGCCACAATTGTAGGCCATTGGCGTGAGGTGATCGAGGTGCTCGCAGGTCAACTCGCCCTGCGAAGGTGTGGCCAGCCCGAGATACAATTTGCTGTGTAGGCTCGGCACAAAACTGAACCGAAACGGCCCAACTTCATACGGTTGATGCGCCACCACCTCGACGGCGCGCTCGGCTTGGCCATGCAACTGCATCAAATGGCGCAGCGATGCCGAGCCATAGACCGGGCAGCCATACCGTTTGGCGATCGCCGGTACGTCGAGCGCATGGTCAAAGTGGGTGTGGCCAACCAAGATCGCGTCGGCGGCCGTGGTCCACGCTGCAACCGCGGTGGGATCGCTAACCACCGGGCGGCGACCCAACATGGCGCGTAGTGACATCCGAGTGACGTACGGATCGACAAGGATGGTGGTGTTTTGATAGTGCAGCGCAAACCCCGCAGCACCGAGCCACGTCAGCGTAAGACCAGGCGATAGGTCCAGGGCGGTGGTGGCAAATTCTTGTTGGGCTTGTTGATCAGCCCGATGGCGCGCACCGCGTGTCGCTGCGTACGCCAAAAACGATCCGATATGGCCCAGCATGCTGCCATTATCGGTGAGGCGCTCTAAAATGCGCGGGTGGTGCGCACTTTTTTGGGTGCCAGCGCTCGCGAATCGGTGCACCCGCGCTACAAATGCGCCTCAATCATTTTTCATGCGCGCATGCGCATCGACAAGGAGCCCGTTATGGCATTTACCCTTCCAGAACTTCCGTACGCAAAAGATGCTTTGGCCCCCGTGATTTCGGTGGAAACCATCGAATATCACTATGGCAAACATCATCAAGCCTACGTCAACAACCTCAATAATTTGGTGCCAGGCACTAAGTATGAGTCGATGTCGCTCGAAGAAGTGATCAAAGCGTCGCATGGCCAAGCTAGCGAAAAAGCGATCTTCAACAATTCGGCACAAGTATGGAATCACACGTTCTACTGGCACTCGTTGGCGCCTAAAGCCGGTGGCAACCCGCACGGTGCAATCGCTGCGGCCATCGACAAGTCGTTCGGCAGCTTCGCCGAATTCAAAGATAAGTTCAGCAAAGCGGCAGCTGGCCAATTTGGTTCGGGCTGGGCTTGGTTGGTTAAGAACGCTGACGGCTCGTTGGCGATCGAAACCACCAGCAACGCGGATACGCCATTCGCTGCTGGCAAGACTTGCGTGTTAACCATCGACGTGTGGGAACACGCCTACTACGTCGACTTCCGCAACGCGCGTCCGAAGTACATCGAAGAATTCTGGAAGCTTGTAAACTGGGACTTCGCCAACAAGAATCTTGGCTAGTTCGGCACTTCCAAACCGCGCGTTACTCGCGCAAGCTGGCGTGCTTCGCTTGGTGCTGGATGATGAAAGGCCGCGACAACTCTGTCGCGGTTTTTTGCGTTTCGGCTCAATGGGTTAATATGTCACTGTTCTAAGTATTTGAAACTAATAACTTTATATGCGCGATTGGGTGGCACTCTGGTTGCTGTTAGCTAGTGCCATGCGGACATCGATTTTTTCCAAACCTCAAGCGTGGGTCGGGCTGGCATTGTTACTAGGTGCATGTGGTGCTGAAAGCGCTTCGTCACCCAGTGGCGGAAGTGGCGGCGGTAACGTTGGCCTAGGCGGGGCGCAAGATATCGGGCAATTTCGTGGGTACCTCGACCGCGGTGCGATTCCAACGCCGAGCAGCTTGGACGCCAACGGCTTTTTTGCTGAGCACTATATTGAGCCGGCCAAGCCGACCTGCGGCAACGTGATCTGCGCGACGGCCGAGACCGCGAGTCAACCCGATTGGTTCAACGAAGGCCGGCACAGCATTGTGCGGGTCGCGCTTTCGACGGTGGTTGATCCAACGGTGTACAAGCGCAAACCGTTGAACATGGTGCTGGTGGTCGATCGCTCAGGCTCGATGGCTGCCGATAGCCGCATGGAGAAAGTCAAAAGCGGCATTCGCTTGTTGATCTCAAAGTTGCAACCACTCGACCGGATTTCGTTGGTGTCGTTTGATGACTCCGCGCGGGTTGATGTCACGTTCGTCGACAGCGAAGATCGGCAACGGCTGATCGCCGCAGTTGATCGCTTGCAGCCAGGCGGCTCCACCAATATTTACGACGGCCTTGCGCTTGGGTTTGCGCAGTTCGGCAACGGTTCGTTCAATGAACGGCAAAATCGCGTGCTGTTGTTGTCGGATGGCCAAGCCACGGCGGGCAACACGTCGACGCCGGCGATCATCGCGCTGGCCGAGTCCAAAGTATCGACAGGTATTGGCTTGTCGACCGTCGGCGTTGGCAACGATTTTGATGCAACGTTGATGCGTGGGCTTGCCGAACGCGGCGCTGGCACCATGTACTTCGCGGAAAATGCAGCTGCCGTGAATGAGATTTTCACGCAAGAACTCGACTACTTCATCGAGCCGTTGGCGCTAGACGTGAAGCTAGCGGTGACTGCAAACCCTAACTTCGAGCTTGGTGAAGCGCTCGGGGCAAACTACTGGCGGCACGACGACGTTGGCAGTACCGGCAAGGTGCGTATTCCCGCGGTGTTTTTGGCAAGCCGGACCAGTGAGACAGGGCAGGGGCGTCGTGGCGGTGGTGGCGCTGTGTTTGTGCACTTGATCGACAAACGGACTGCGACCTCCGAAGGTAACACTGCGGCAACAGTGACGCTGACGTATCGTATGCCGAACAGTTCGCAACTCGTGACTCAAACACTCAATGTGGCGCCACCAACGCCGGTCGGCGCCCCTGCCACGGGTTTTGTCGCGTCCAGCGCCGTGATGAACCAAGCTGCGCCGATGTATCACGTGTTTCGTGGCCTGCGCTTTGCGACCCAGGTGGCCCAGTATGATGCAACTTGTGCATTGACCGCGCTGACGTTGTTGCGCAGCAAAGCATCGGAGTTTGTTGCCGAGTACCCAGATTACGATTTGACGGCCGACCTGGCGCTGATCGACAAGTTCATCGCCAATTTGAAATCCAATGGCGCACGCGCCGAAGAAACGACGCCTGGGGCGAGCCTTAGCTGCGGCGCTGGCGTGTGCATTGACAAAGAATGTGAGTGCGACGTCGCCGCCTGCGCTAACACGTTGGAAGGTGATCCTATCGAGGAAGGTTACGACAACCTGAACTCTGGCCAGCGCGCATGTTCTGCGGGTGGTGGCCCAACCACGCTCGCACCGGTGTTGCTGATGATGTTTGCCGTGCTCGCGCCGCGCCGTCGCCGGAACTAAGCACCGCGGGCGTATGGATTACGCTGCGAGGTCTGCAACCCAGCGCTTGGCGGCTTCGAGCCGAGCCGACGCAGGGAATAGATCGACAACGTTGTCGCTACGGGTTGCGCTGGTGCTGCGCGCAAGTTCCACTTGCTCGACCAAGCGCAAGGTTGCCGCTTCGATGGTTGCGATGATGATGCTGCGGCTCCAGGTCGCAAGCCATCCGGTGACCGCTGGGGTTGCAACGGTTTGATGACGCGCGACTGCAAGGGCTTCGGCCACGGCGCGTTGGCCTTTGGTGATGTCATTGCGGACCATCGGCGTTGCATCGCGCAAGGCAAGCTGTGCTTGCGCTAGCTCCGCCGGGCTAGCGGCATCGATCGCTTGCGCTAATGCTTGCGCTAACGAAGCGATCGTCGGAGCTGGTGCCCGCTGCGCCCAGGCTGGGCCTTGGGTTGCCACCGCTTGTGCAGCACAGCGTGGACACGCCGTGGTACGGGAAAAATCAAATGCACGCCGACACTGATCGCAATGGACGTAACTCATCCACTTCACACTGCGACCAACCGATCGCGTGGGCAAGTTTTTGCGTGATGGTGGTTAAAGCTGCAACAACAAACCCGCCAGGACCAAACTGACAAGTGAGCAAGCCGCGAGTCGCCACGGCGACTTGGTGGACGCAGGATTCTGGTCGCCGACTTCTATAAGTGCGGCGGCCGCGGCTTCGTTGTCGACGGTGCGTGGTTGCAGACGTGGGAACTCGACGCGCAAAATCTGATTGCGTTCTGGCCATACCAACAACACGGCTGAGACGCCAAACGCGCATTGATACTCCAATAGTTGGCGCCGGGTCGCGGCTGTCGAAAGCTCCGGCGCAAGGTCGCCGGTTTTGACTTCGGCGACAAAGATGTCCCTGGATTCGATATCTTGCACCAAGAAGTCAGCGCGTAACTCGAATGGCTCAGCGACACCGTCGACGCGCGGCACCCAGAGGGCGTGGGCCTGGCGCTGCAGGATGGCGTAGCCGGCGCTGGCCAGTTGGCCTTCGGCGTCGAGTTCGCCGCCTTGTGCGCGAGCTGCGCGTTGTACGGCGTGACGCGACGCCAGCGTCGCAACGCGGCGACGCTGCCAACGCCATGCGGCAACTGCCAGGAGCAGCGCTGTGACCAGTCCTGCAACGAACACAACTGCGAATTCAACGTGGTTCATAAAAAAAATCGTGGCAGGTCGGTCTGACAAATTGGGCAGTATCGCGGCCAGTCCGTGACTGGCCCTGGTGCAAACAAAAACGAGCAGCGCTGCGTGTTGCGCATGTGTGTTCTGCCGGTCGCAACATTTTGATTGCGCTGGAGCGCTTGCTCCCATCAACGGCTCGCATTACCGCGCTTAGAACGCCAATGCAGCGCGGATCTAGCGCGCTGGGCACTGGCCCGCGTTTTGAAATACTCACCGCATGGGGAAGATTTCGCTAATGGCTGCGCTTGCGCTTGTGGGCACCGGTTGCACCGAACCGGCGCCGACTGCAACGCACCGTGGGCAGTCGCTAGCTGCAACCGTGTCGGCGATGGCACCAGCCGGCGGTCGCTCGCACGTGGTTTCGTTTGCTGCACAGCCGCTGCGCAGCGACATCGCGTTGGCGACGGTCGCCACGTTGTATGATGTTGCAGCCTCCGCGCTGAGCTTACAAAAAACTGACCATGACGCGTTGGGCATGACGCATCACCGCTATCAGCAAATGTACAACGGCTTACCCGTCGTCGGTGCCGAATTGTCGCTGCACGAAAACGCCAATGGAGAGGTCGTCGCTGCGGTCTCCACATTGCATTCGACGGCGGCCTCAACAGCGATGGTCACAATTAACGCAACCGATGCCCAAGCCATCGCACGCGCAGCCTATGCGAACGAACGCAACGTTGCTACGCGGCTAGACGGCATGGCGTATGCCGTCGATAACAACGGTGTGCCGCGCTTGGCGCACCAGGTGTGGGTTACCGGCGAAGCCGTCGATCATCCGATTCTTACCCAAGTCTTCGTTGATGCGCAGACCGGCGATGTGCTCGCAGTGCGGCCCCACGTCCAGACCGCACGTAATCGCAAAACCTATTCAGCCAACAATACTGAAACTACACCGGGGACGCTCAAACTGTCCGAAGCTCAAACCAGCAGCGGCGATGCAACGATTGATAAATTACACGCGTCGGTCGGCAAGGCCTACGATTGTATGAAAAGCGTGTTTCAACGCGACAGCTTCGATGGTGGCGGCGCAACGATCATTGCCAGCGGCCACTATGGCCAAAGTTTTGCCAATGGCTACTGGGATGACACGCAACTAGTACTTGGCGACGGTGATGGCCAGATGTTTAGCAATATTGTTGGTGACCCCGACTGGTTAGCGCATGAGCTGACCCACGGGATGACCGCGCGCACGGCCAACCTTATCTACGAAAAAGAATCGGGCGCGCTCAACGAGTCGATGAGCGATATCGTCGCAGCTATCTGCGATGCGCATGTGCGTGGCAGCGTAACCGCGCAGACTTGGCAATGGTCCGAAGTTGCGTACACACCTGGCCAAAGCGGCGATGCTGGCCGTTACATGGCCAATCCAACCCAAGATGGCGAGTCAAAAGATCACGTCTCAGGGATGCAGAGCTGCGGCACACCGTCGGAACAAAATGATTCATGCTGGGTGCACTACAACTCAGGTATTCCCAACTTGATGTTCAAGCTCTTGGTGACTGGCGGGCAACACCCACGTGCGGGGCAAGGTGCGGTGCGCAGCGACGTGAAAGTTCCCAAGCTGGGCATGGAACGCGGTGCAGCGATTGCGTACCGCGCGCTGACTACCTATATGCAACAAAGCACCAACTTCGCTGGCGCTCGCACTGCCTATCATCAAGCTGCGATGGACCTGTATCCGCAATCACCGGACTTCGCGCAAGCAACTGACTTGGCTTGGTACGCAGTTGGCGTCGGCCCGGCCGTGGCAAACCTCAGCACGGGTGTCGGTGAGCCCAATGGCGGTGACGCAACGCCGGATCCGAACGATCCTGATCCAAGCGACCCTACCAACCCGACGTCAGGCCAACCAGCCGACTATGTTGGCGGTTGTAGTGCAGGTGCGGGTGCGCCTGCGGTGGGGACACCGCTGCTGCTGGTGGCCTGGGCCTCGTTGTTGCGTCGGCGTCGATCCAATCGTCCGGAAGCCGGACACTAGGCTTATGCGCGCAGCAAGATCAGCGGCGACGGCGCAACAACAGCGCACCGAAGGCAAACAAGCCAGGCACGGCCAGCATTCCGCCGCTGGTGTTCGACGTTGTGCTGCAACCACCTTGGCCGGCGGTGTTCTCGTCAATCGGGGTCGGCCCCGGGCCATTGGGATCAACCGGCGCAAGTTGGACCGCATCGAACAACAATTTTGTCATGGTGGCGCTGGCTTCACCCGTGTTGTCGCCCAGCATCACTTGTTCGCCCGGCGCTCCAGAGAATTCGAAATCACCCAACGTGACGAACCCAGCCTTGCTAGTTTGGTCGACGACAACTGTGTCGGTGACTTGGCCGGCCGCGCCTTGATGCGTGACCTGATAGGCCGCCTTTTTGCTTTGCCCAAACGTGCCACCGTCGAGATGCACCGACACGGTGTAGACGCCTGGCTCGGCAACAACAAGTTTCCACGTTGCAAAGTTCGACGGCGCGGCTTTGTCGGTGGTCATCGTCCAGTTGAGGTCGCCGCCAAAGCCGTCAGTCGATTGCTCAGGCCGCCAAAACTGCGCGTTGCCGCCAGCATTGTAGCAAGCGTCGCCTTGATCGATGATGCGACCTTCAGGCGGGACTGCTTGACACATGGTGCCGGTGGTCGGCGTCACGCGCCAAAAATCGGGACCGAACTCCGCAAGAATATCGATTGCGTTGTCGCGATATTTGGCGCGCCGCGTGGTGCACGTTGTCGACGTGTTGCAGCAACCGTTGTAGCGACAGGCCAAAATCGAGGCCCACTTTTCGGTGCGTGCTTCGCCTTTGATCAGCGGAATCGCATTGATCCACGCCAATGCTTCGGCTCGAGATGCGATGCCAGGCACGTCTTGTTTAACTTTTGCAGCGACGAAATCGACGGCTTGGGCAATGTTTCCTTCCAACGTCAACACATCGGAACCGTAGGCTGCCAACGTTTGCGAAAAGGTGCCGGCGTCGAATTGAAACATGCCGAGGCCGCCCTGTTGCAACGAGCAAGCGCCATCGCCTGCCCCTGCAATCACGGGTCCGCCGCCGCACGATGGCGAGGCTGGACCTTTGCACGCCCAGGTGGCATCAGACCAGCAATGGACCAAGCCGGTTTCGCTCACTGCAATGCCGCCGAGTACCGCGCCATTGGTAAGGCCTTCGCTCGCTGCCACATCGCGAATTGCAGTGACATGGGCTTTGCGTTGTGCCGCACTCAGTTCTTGCGTGTCACTGCTCACCTGCAGCTCGTCGCTGGGCGTGTTGCCGGTACATGCTGCTGCAGAGGCAAGCAAAGAGACCCAACTCCAGGCTAGTTGACGGGCTAAGCGCATGCCGGGACGCTAACGCAAATCCCATGCCGAGTGTTGGCTGGTGTTTGCGCTGCAAAGGCCACCTTGATCCGCTTGCTGCTTGCAGTGCGCGAACGGCGCAACGCGTTATTGGCGACGGCGTAGGGGGGTGGCTAGGCGACTAGTCAGTAACGTTGAGCCGACTGAGATCAAGTGTTTGCAGTTATGGCGTAGGCAACGGGATGACGCGTTGCCGCACGGTTGGCCGTTGCCGCGGCCGTTGCACCTTAGGTTCGCTTGGAAACGTTTCGAGTGTTGGGGTAACCGTTTGCAGTGCACCTTTGCCACCACGTGCAACTTCCAACTGCACTTTGGTGCCTACTTTGCCAGTACCAATGATTTGGCGCAGTTGGCGGTCGGTTGAGATCGGA
>JAKQOD010000650.1 GCA_029565465.1 Deltaproteobacteria bacterium | reverse complement strand
TCGGCTTAATCGCCACCGCTGCGCCTCATCACGCACGTTGCGCCTCCACCTTCTGCTGTGCTGGTCGCGCTACCAGCCGATCAGCATATCGCCAACGAAGCCGGTTTTGCCAGCGTGCTGCAGACCGCCTTTGCAGCGGTCGAGCGTGACGACGTAATCTGCACCATCGGCATCGTGCCAACGCGACCGGAAACCGGCTACGGCTACGTCGAACTCGCGGCGGCGCCACTGCCGAATTGTGCAATCGCAATCAACCGTTTCGTCGAAAAACCGGACCACGCAACCGCCACGGCCTATCTCGCGGGTGGCAAGCACTTGTGGAATGCTGGCATCTTTGTGGTCTCGGCGAAGCGCTTGCTGCGCGAAGTTGAACAGCACATTCCGACGCTAGCAGCCGGCATTAACCAAATCGTGGCAGCGCTACCGCAAGGCGAAGCAGCGGTCGCGGCGGCCATCGCAGCGGTGTATCCAGGCTTGCCGTCGATTTCGATCGACTACGGCGTGATGGAGCGCACCAACCGCATCGCAACAGTGGCCGCCGACATCGGCTGGGACGACATTGGCTCGTGGGCGTCGCTGCCAACGATGTTGGGCCGTGACGACAACGGCAATAGCAGCCGTGGCGAGGCTATCGTGCTCAACGGCAATGGCAACATCGTAGTCACCGATCAAGGCGTGGTGGCCTTGCTTGGGTGCAACGACCTGGTCGTGGTACGGCGCGGTGATGCCGTGTTAGTCATGCCAAAAGATCAAGCCCAAGATGTGCGCCGCGTCGTCGATGCACTGGCCGCGCGCGGATTATCGCGGTACCAATAGGCGTGCCTTTTGATCCAAGCAGCTTTCGAGAATACGATATTCGTGGCGTTGCAGACCGCGATTTAGATGACGCCACGGTCACTGCGATAGGCGTCGCGTTCGCGCGCCGCGCTTACGCGCACGGCAACACCATCGTGGTCGGCCGCGATTGTCGCTTGCATTCCGATCGCCTATTCGCAGCCTTGGTGCGCGGTTTGCGCAGCGTCTGCCAGGTCATCGATATCGGGGTTGGGCCGACCCCGCTGCTGTACTTCGCCGAAAAGCACTTGGCGCCTGCGGCTGCCGTCATGATTACCGGCAGCCACAATCCTGCCGAAGACAACGGCTTTAAGCTGCTGCTCAACCATGCTTCGTTTTTTGGCGACAATATCGCCAGCTTGCGCGATGACGTGACAGCGCTGCTGGCTGCGCCGCTGCCCGAATTGCCGGTAGTTGGAACGTTGACGGAACGCGATGTCAGAGCCGAATACCTCGACGCTGCAACGGCAGGCATCTTGCTTGGCCCACGGCGCATGAAGGTTGTCGTTGATGCTGGCAATGGTGCGGGCGGGCCGCTCGCGGTTGCGCTGTATCGACGCTTGGGTTTTGAGGTAGTACCGCTGTACTGCGACATGGACGGACGCTTTCCGAATCATCATCCGGATCCAACGATCGCTGCGAACTTGCACGATCTGATTGCCACGGTCGCGCGCGAAGGCGCCGAACTCGGCATCGCGCTCGACGGCGACGCGGACCGCGTAGGTGCAGTTGACGCGAGTGGCCGTATTCTGTGGGGCGACCAGTTGATGATTTTGTTCGGCAAGGCGATCTTGGCCGAACATCCCGGGGCGTGCTTCGTTGGCGAAGTGAAATGTTCGCAAGCGATGTACGACGAGCTCAATCACGCGGGCGGTCACGCCGAAATGTGGAAGGTTGGCCACTCATTGATCAAAACCCGCATGAAAGAAACTGGCGCGCTGCTGGCGGGCGAAATGTCGGGCCACATGTTTTTTGCGCATCGCTGGTTCGGCTTTGACGACGCGATGTATGCAGGCGCACGGCTGTTAGAGCTGCTTAGCCGTGGCACCGCGACGCTCAAGCAACGCGCCGATGAGCTGCCAGTGCTGGCATCGACGCCGGAATTGCGTATTCCGTGTCCCGATTTGATCAAATTCGCGGTTGTCGCAGCGGTGACTAAAACGTTGCGGGCGCGCAGCGATGTGCGCGATGTCATCGACATTGATGGCGTGCGCGCCATCTGGCCGCATGGCTGGGGGCTGGTGCGCGCGTCGAATACGCAGCCCGCGCTTGTCATGCGCTGCGAAGCCAACGACGAAGCCGCCTTGCTTAAAATTAAAACGCTGCTCGAACAAACGATTGCAGACGCCCGCCGGATGGTGGAAGCCCCATGATTCGGGTCGGGGTTGACCTCGGAGGCTCGAATCTTCGAGCTGCGCTGTTTACCGACGACAGTGCCACGCCAACGCGCGTGATTCGGCAACCAGTTGGCAGCCAACGCGATCCCGATGCAGTGTGCAGCGCCATCGCAACCGTGGTCGAAGAATTGACAGCGGCGCACATTGCGACGGTAACCGTGCCGATTTCAGTAGGCGTTGGCGTCGCGGCAATGCTGTGCGACCGACGCGGGACGATTGCCAATGCGCCAAATCTTGGCTGGCGCGATATCGCTTTTGGGCCGCTGCTAGCCAGCAAGCTCGGTGATCGTTTTGCCATCGGCATATATAACGATGTCAACGCAATCGCATGGGGCGAAGCTGCGTTCGGCGGCGGTCGCGGTGCAGCTGATATGTTGGCGGTGTACGTAGGCACTGGCATCGGTGCGGGCTTGGTTACCAATGGCCAACTTGTTGAAGGCACCTCGAGCTGCGCTGGCGAGTTGGGCCATTGCAAGATCGCATGGGGCGCGGATGCAGCCCCATGCGCGTGTGGCAGCCGAGGCTGCGTCGAAGCATACGCAGGTGGGGCTTCGATCATGCAACGCATCAAGCGCGACCTGTCCGACGGCCTGTCGCTAGCAACGGTGGTGCTTGCCGGCGGCATTGACGCTGCGACGCCGAGCCACGTTGACCAAGCCGCGACCGACGGCGATCCGTGGGCGCTGGAGCTTTGGCAAGAAATGGCGACGGCGCTCGCAGTGGCAATTGGGAACGCATTGGCGCTGCTAAACTGTGAACGCTTGGTGCTTGGCGGCGGCCTCTTAGGCCGAACGCCGACGCTGTTGGAGCACGTGCTGGCAGCACTTGAAGTGGTCGCGCCACGTGCTGCGATGACACCGTTGACGATTGTCGCAGCGGAGCTGGGCGACGATGCGGGGCTGGTGGGAGCCGCGGATCTGGCGCGACGCGGCGTTTCGATCGTGGGCGCTTGAACGCGGTAGTTTGCTGAAATCACGCCGGAGCCTGTCGACGCTGCGAACCGCGCTACCGCAAAATCTCGCGGCCTTCATTGAAGTTGCGTGCAAGCCGCACAACTTCAGAACGGGCCAAGCCGCTGTGCAACAATTGTTCAACCATCAAGCGCTCGCCGGAAATCAGTTCGCTTGCAGCCAACCGAATAGTGCCGTCGGAATCAATGGTGACTTCGAGCACCACCAACACGTCACCCGCCGCGGCACGTGGCAATTCCGGGGTCGCGTAGCGGCCTAGCAAACGATTCTGCGAAGGCTCGATCGACTCACCTTCCCACAAATCAAACTCGATGCGAGTTTGTTCGTCGGCGTGCGTCAACAGCGCGCGATATTCGCGTGTCGGCAATACTGCGTTCATCGCGATCACCGGTTCGCAAGCCCCACCTGCAATGGAAACCGCAATGCCGCGCGCACACACGTCGATCATCAGCACGCCATCGATGATGCCGTCGAGCCGCGCCACTTCCAACGCTGCACCAACCGCGACAACTTCGTCGGGATTCGGCACTGTCGTCGGTAGTTGGCCGAACACTTGGGCCAATGTTTCTTGCACGGCCATCATGCGAGTCATGCCGCCAACCAGCAAAACTTGGTCCACTTGATCGCGCCGCCGTGAGGCTCGGAGCAAGGCGTCTTGGCACGGCGGAATCAAGCGTTGCAACAACGGCGCCGTCCAGCTTTCGAGTTCTTGCCGCGACAAATTACGTTCGTATTCGATCGCTTTGCCCGACGGCAACTCGGCCAAGTTAGCGACTGCAATCGTGGTTTGCTCATAACTCGACAACGCGTGTTTGGCGCGCTGCGCCGCGACCCGCAAGCGATCAACGGCCGTGGCGTCCGAGCTAATGTCATAACTGCGCAAGCGCCGCACATCGCGTGCGAGATGCTCGACCAACACCCGATCAAAATCGTCGCCACCCAAAAACGCATCGCCCGTGGTCGACAACACTTCGAACACCCCATCTTCAACATCTACCAATGCCACGTCGAACGTGCCGCCACCAAGATCACAGACAGCATATCGCCGCTTGTCGCCACGATGCGCGCCATAACCCAGGGCCGCCGCGCTGGGCTCGGATAACAAGCGCCGCACATTGAGCCCGGCAATGGTTGCGGCATCTTTGGTCGCCTGCCGGGCGGCGGCATCGAACCACGCCGGCACGGTGATCACGGCATCCACCACCGCTTCACCAAAGAAGCGATCCGCCATCGCACGCAATTCCATCAACACCAAGGCCGAAACTTCCTCTGGCGCAACCGTGCGACCACCATTGAGCGCAATCCAGGTGTCACCATTGGGTGCCGCAACCAGTTCGTATGGCAACACGCGCGCCAGCCGGCGCACTTCAGGATGATCAAAACGACGGCCGAGCAGGCGCTTGGCACCAAAAATTGTCAGGTCGGGACTTTCATCGAAGCCACGCAGGGCGGCGTGCCCAACCTTGGGCCCATCGTTCGAAAACCACACCACCGACGGCAACGTCGTGCTGCCTTCGGGCGTTGTGAGAATGCGCGGCCGGCCGTCGTCGTCGATGACAGCGACAGCTGAGTTGGATGTGCCAAGGTCAATACCTACCGCTCGCCTCATCCGTAAACTCCAAATACCTCGGTCAATACTTTGGTCTCGATCGGTTGGTTGCGCTGCATGCATTCAAGCAGGATCTGCGCCTCGCGGCAGTTTTCATCGTGTGCCAACGCAGCTTCTAGTTGCGACAGGGCAAGCACGTGCTGATGCCCGCGCATCGCAACGAGTGCGCTAGCCATATAGTACAACGACCGCAACGGCCGGCTGCGCGGATAGACAACCAGCGACATTGCCAACATCTCTTTGGCGGCCTCGGCTTCGCCCGTCGACAACAAGCCGCGGGCGCGGACCTCGAACGAATCGCCACCTTGGGCATGGCCCGCCGTTGGCTCTGGCACCGGTGCGCCTGTGGCGGTTGCGGTCGCAGCGATTGCAGTCGGTGACGAGAAATTGGCGGCTACGAACCGGCCGCTGCGAGTGCGCGCCCGTGGCGCGGAAGGTTCGCCAGTCGAAAGATCTTCAAAGCCAACCAGCCAACCGTGTGGTGCAAACAAGGTCGAACCAAAACTCGCGCCCCGTCCTTGCTCGACCAGCATGTGCCGCATGCGGTCGTATGCACGATTGATTAGAATGTTTATCTCTTCGGCCAAGTGCGTGACGGCGACTGAATGGAAGCGTGCAACCGCATCCGGATGATACTGACGCACCAAGCCGCGCCAGCCGCGCCGCACCTGTTCGGCGGAGGCATCGACAGGTACGCCTAACAACTCGTGTACCGCGAGCGAGCGAAAGTTGCGGAGCTGCGCGTTGAGCGCCGCAAATCGCGACCGTTCATCCTCCGACGAGTCGTGCGGCAGCTCGACGCCAGCAAACGCATGCTCGGCAGGCGGCGGCAGCTCGGCGTCGATTTCCATTGCTGCGGTAACTTCGTCGTCACCGGCAAGCTCGCCTTGGGCAACCATGCGCTTCAAGCGTTGCAGCGTTTCTTCGGTGAGTCCGACCAATTCGATTTCGATCCAAGTGCGCGTATCACCTGCCACATCCGAAATGCGGCGAATGATGCCATCAATGGAAATTACGATACCTGTTGGCATCTCGATGCCGACGGTAATCGGCATGTTGGCGCTAACCACAAATCCAACTTTGACCGAAAGCAAATTCCCGCGGCGCAATTTACGTGTGTAGAACGCTTCAACCTGGGTCCAAGTTGCACAGCGAATTTGCAAATTGCGCTCGTTGCTCATGGCTTGCGCTGCCCTGCACTGCCACCACCCGCTGGAAGCGGGACCAACTCAATGACTTTTTCGACAACTTCCTTCTTGCCGGCTTCGTCTTGCCATTCGTCGCGCGCAACCTTGCCATGGCCGGGCAAAAAGCCGTCTTTGGTTAACAAGAACTCATATTCTTTACCTGCATGGATGCCGCCAAGCTCCATGTTGTCGGACACGCCCACGTACAACCAGACTTGCGCTCCGGTAGGCGATGTTTCAACGTGAATGGGTCCGCGGCCGGCACTGTAGCCGGTGGCGCCAATAGGTTCGGGTGGTGTTGCTGGCAATTTGTTATTGCCTGGCCGCATCGATAGGGCAATGAGTGCTTTGCGTTCGTCACCGGTGCCGGTCCAGTTGCCGGGCAACACTTGGGTGTCCGCTGACTCAAAGCCGTCGAGTTCGATCCGCAACTCGTGCAGCATTGCCGACGACATCGGAAACGAATCGAGCGGCGTGCGCCCCAACAATAGCCACACGCCAGCAGCGCCAGGTTTGCTGCGAATGCGCACCTTGCCAGGGGTCGGCAACGCTTCGGCGGCCTGCTTGGAAAGCTCTTCGGCGCGGCGCAGATCAGCTTCGTGGCGTTCACGGCTCTCGCGCGCTTTTTGTTCTTGCCGTTGGTACAAAAACACAGCACCGCCGGCGACGGCGAGCATCAGCACGACCCAGATCCACCAGGTGCTGCGAGTCAGGCTTGGTGGCTCAGGTGCAAAGCGAACCGGCTCGACGATTGGCGGCGCGCGCCGCACCGTACCAGGATCGCGCACCGGGTCGCGTTCGGTTGGATCGCCCAACGACGCACTTGATCGCGACGGCGATTTGGTTGCAGTTACCGTTTTGACAACTGCAATCGATGACGCGCTGGTTGCCACCGGCCGCAATGCGGGGCCAACCGGTACCGCCACTGGCGCAGGCGCTGAAATGCGTTTTTCGGCGACGGGCGCTTTGACCACCGGGGCAGCAAGCGTGTCACCGCCAAGGCCAATCAACGCATCAAGCGCTGCCGCTTCGGAACTGGCCGCCGCGGGATTCATGGCTGCACTTACCACACCGCGGGACTCTTCGAGTTCCTCGATCGGCGTCGGTAATGGCGTCACTTCGTCGAGGTCGCCACCGTCGAGAATGAGCTGTTGCCCCGACCCCGAAGCCGCACGCGTGGCCACGGCTGCCGGGTTGCCGCGGAGGTCGCTTAACAGCGCGTCAAGCCCACTGGTGTCACGCGGAGAACTGGTGACAACGGGCGTCGCAACCGGTGCTGCTGGCACCACCGGCACCGCGCCACGAACTTGGCTTGGCCCCGCAAGATCGTTGAGCAGATCATCGAGCCCGCCAGTATCAACTTTCTTGCGTGCCGCTGGCGCAGGGGCAGCCGCGGCAGCGCGATTGGCTAACGCTTGCTCGGCGCGCAGCTCGATGCTGGGGCGCATAGGCGCTTTTTGCGCGACGTCGCCAAGACCTTCGAGCAAACTTTCGGTGTCGTCGTCAAAACTTTTGGCGTTGGCTAGCAAGCCGGCCGCACGCGCGACCGCATCCGAGCCGGCCAGCGTGATCTTGCGACTTGCAATCGCGGCACGCAACAGTGCAGCTAGCGAGGCACCATCGGGGCAACGTTTAGCGACATCCGATTCCATGCTGCGGCGACATACAGCGCCGAGCTGATCATCGGGCAACGCGCTGGTTTCGGTAACTGGAATATCCCCTGACAACAAACAACCAAGCATGGCACCTGCCGCAAATACATCCGACGCGGGTGAAGGCTCGTCGCCAAGCACCAACTCAGGCGCCAAAAAGCCTGACAGCCCACGCCAAAGCGAAGCATCAGCGCCTTGTGCGACCGCCGTGGTCAGCGCTCGCCCGACGGCGAAGTCGGTCATGTGCACACCGCCGTTTTGGTCAATCAGCACGCTGCGTGGATGAATGCCGCCATGCACGATGCCATGCTCATGCGCCTTGGCGAGCCCGTCAAAAACCGCGGTCGCGATCGCCATCGCCACGTCGAGTGGCAATTTTTCGCTGCGCGCGCGGATCTGGCTGATTAAGTCGTACACCGTGATGTAGCTGCCAACGCCCCGGGTCACCACGATGACGTCGGCGCCTTCGGATTCCACCGCCAAAATCGGCACGACAGCGGGGTGCGTGAGCTCCGTAAGTTTCGCCATGGCGCGTTCGTCCGACAACGTCGCTCGAAACGAATCTTCGTCGAGCAGCTTGGTGTCGATTAACAGCGCACGCACGTCGCGCTGGCCTTGGTACTGCGCTCGAAAGAGTAATCCATATGCGCCTGCTGACACGCGCTCGGACAGCACGACGCCAGCGACGATCCGTTCCGCAGGTAGGGTCACCCCTTCACTATACCAACGGGAGCCAGCCCACGGGGGCGATGGCGCCAATTTCTAAGCGGTTTCAGCGAGTTGACAGCCGGTTGTGCACCGGCGGCTTAGCTGCGTTTGGCCTTCCGCTGCGCCGTCGTGATCATTTTGCGCAACTTTGCGACGATCGCGGCAGCACCAGCGTCAGCGGTCACAACCTCGGCCGCCCCCGCACGCAACATGGCCATCGCCACCTCGAGGTTGTCATTGCCCACGACCACCATCACGGGCTTATGCGGCGACCAAGCCGCAACCTGCGCGGCGTTGGCGCCGAACACCACCACACCATCAACCGCGGCTTCGCCACGTTCCGTATCGGCGACGCAACGCAGTGAGCCCATCGCACCAGCGGTCACCAAGGCCGCGGCCGTGGTCGGATCGCAGGCACCATCGACCAAGGTGACCTGCAATTCGGGTGGCGCAACCGGGGCGTCCGCGGTTGGCGCAGCATCGCGGTGGGGAGCGGCCGGGACCATGCGCGAAATACGCGAGCGCGCAACCCGCGGCTTCGCGTTGCCACGTTCCCCCGTGATGATATCGAGCAACGTTGCATGCACGGCCCGGGCATTGGGCCGTTGCGCAGGCTCCTTGACCAGCATCGCAGCGATCAATTCGTCGACGGCAGGCGGGGTCTCGGCGAACCGCGAGCTGGCCGTGGGTGCTTGCACAAACATGTGTTCGGCCAGCAACACTGCGTAGCCGTCACCGGTGAACGGCGGCGCGCCGGTAATCATCTCGAACATCATGCAACCCAGTGAGTACACATCCGCTACGGTGGTAACCTCAACCGCGCGGGCTTGTTCCGGCGAGATATAATTCGGCGTCCCCATCACGATGCCGTGTTCGGTCATGCGCCCGGTGTTGGCCAGCGCCGAATCAATAAACGCCAAGCCAAAATCGACGATAACCGGTCGCTC
>JAKQOD010000619.1 GCA_029565465.1 Deltaproteobacteria bacterium | reverse complement strand
CGAACGAGCGAACGCTCGGAGCGGGGCCGGCTGCTGCGCGGTGTGGCGGACCACGATCAAGGTGCCGTCGACAATGCGCAACTCGTCGACAAAACGATCATCGCCGTCGCCACTGGAATACACAAAGAAGTGTGCATCAACCAGTAACGGTGCAAGGCGTTGCAGCGCGCACCACAGGTTTCGCATGTCGATGTAACAAACGTCGGCGATCATCTCGGTGGCAATGGCGCCGTCGCCGCTGTCTTGCCAATGCAGCAAGCTGTCAACGCGTAAACGCGCGATGGCTGCAAACTCTGCCAGCAACTGCTGCGCAGCAGCACGCATGCCGCTGCGAACCGGCAAATGCTCGTCGGTGCGAGGCCCAACTTGCGCAAACCACAAACGGTAACGGCCGTAAAACGCTGGCGCTTCGTCCCAGACAAAAGTGGGCAGCAGCGACATCGATTCGCTGGCCTGCAACACAGCGGTGGCCGCCATCAGTTGAGATGCGCCGTGCCGCCCTTTAGCAGGTGGCCGCGCAAGTCCATGAGAAATTGATTCAAGGCTTTGCGTGGCGGCATGAAGATGCGAGCGACGCCACGCAACAACGGATTGCCAATTTCGCCTTGCTCGATGACCGTTAGCTTGGTGCGTTGGCCGCGCGGCTCGAAACCAAAAATCCACTGGCTGCGATACGGCGCAGTGCCACCAACGATGCGATGCACGCGGCGGCCGAGCCCACCAGGGCCTTTCGCTGGTGGCGTGTCGTCGGCGACGACGTAGACGACACCTTTCGAACCAGCGCCTTTGCGAAACTCGCGATATGAAAAGCGCTCGCCGTCGGAGGTTTCGACCGGACCAATCAATTCGACCTTCTGCACGCCGGTGCGCCACGACGGATATTCCGGAATATTGGCGATCGCGTCATACACGCTGAGCAGCGGGAAACTGAACTCTTCGCTAACTTCGACTTCGAACCTAGCTGGCGAACGAAAGCCCAATACCAACAGCCACGACAGCGTCGAGAATACAAAACCGATCAATACAAATGCAGCTACCGCCACGACTTATGCTCCTGGTTTCCGGTTGCCGAGTTTGCCAAGTTTCGTCAACGTCGGCGGCGCGACCGCGACCGCTTCGTGGGCCGCAACTACCAGCGTGTCTTTGCATTCCGAGCCTTTGTCGCCCGTTACTTGGGCGCGCAACGCTTGCTGATGTTCCACCACGCTCGCCACAACCTCAGGGTCAACGTTGTGAGCGGCCATGGTGTTGCGCAAGATCTGCAAACGCCGCTCAAAATGACCGCCAAAAATCGGGGTCTTGGCATGAGCTTCTTTGATCGGCCGGCCGGTGTAGGCAACCGGCCCACCCAAAAAGTGCGCGGTGAATTCGTATTCGCGGTCGATCAAATGCTGTTTGTCTTTGCCAACAAACATGAAGCCGATCATGACGTCGTCGAACACACGTTGATAAAAATCAACGATGACGGCGCGCAGCCGATCGGGGCCGATTAAACTAAAGAGATTGGGTCGAGACATAGACTAGCCAAACGTCGCAGGCCCGGTGATACTAGCATTGCGAGGGCATGGCAATCATGGACGTTGTCGACAGCGTTTTGACTACTGAGCAATTACTGGCACGATTTCCGTGGCCGGCAGAACATGCCAACGAAAAACGGGTTGAATGGCTTTGGCATTTTGACTTGGCAGCGCCACCATCGGCGTTATGGCGCTTGATCGCCGACACCTCGCGGCTCAATCGAGCGTTGGGTGTTTCCGAGATGAAGTTCGAAGATCGCAACGGCCAAAAGTGGGGCACCGCCAAAAACGGCGGCGTGCACCATGAGTGGCACGAAGTCCCGTGGAACTGGGTGCTGGGCGAGTGGTTGACCTGCACACGCCTGTATGAGCACGGCTTTGCCAAAGTGATGTTCGCGGTGCACTACTTGCAGCCGATTGCCACCGGCACTCGCGTCTATCTGTACTTTGGCGCGATACCTCGCAACCTCGTCGGTGGCTTGGCGTTGCGGGTTGGGTTCCCCAGCCTCGAAAAAGGCTACGCGAAAATTCTACCGGCGATGGTGGCGGACCTGCAACGCTTGCGCCCAGCCGTGTTGGAACTGCCACCGCCCGAGCTAACCACCGCCGCCCGTGCGCGGTTAGCCGATGCACGCAGCAAGCTGCTCGCCATGGGGCTACCACAAGAGTGTGTTTTGCCCTTATTGGACTGGATCGCCACCGGCGACGAAGCCGATGTGTATCGCATCCAAGTGCGCGAACGAGCGCGCGTGTGGCGGGTTGATGAACGTGAACTATTGCGAGTAGCGTTGCATGCCACCCGCTTGGGCGTGTTGACGCTTTCGTGGGATACGATTTGCCCGCACTGCCGTGGCCGCACCGACGAACATGCCCAACTCGGCGACGTCGCGATGAATGCGACATGCAAAGGTTGCCAAGTTGAGTACGACATCAGCGGCCCGCAGTCGGTGGAGGTGACGTTCCATGTGCACGCTTCGATTCGCAGCATTGGCGAACGCATGTTTTGCAGCGCTGAGCCGGCAACCAAAGATCATGTTGCTGTGCAGTTGATGCTTGCGCCGAATGAGCGCATGACGGTTTCTCCGCCGCTGGCGGCTGGTCGCTATCGCGTTATCACCGCTGGCCTGCGCGGCTATTGGCACCTCGACGTCGACGAAACAGCACCGGTGACAACGGTGCCTTACGCGGCCCGCGAAGAAGGCGCCGTCGTGCGCATTGGGCCAGGCAGCCAAGTCGAATTGGGGCACAGCGATATGGCGAAGCGGCAATGCATCATCGAAGTTGCGCAATGGAAAGATCATGCGCTTGGGCCACGCCACTTGCTTGCGGTGTCGGACTTTCGTGATTTATTCGCCGAAGATTACATCAATGCCGACGTTCGGCTCAGCGTCGGTGAGCAGACCTTGTTATTCACCGACGTGGTCGGTTCGACCGCGTTCTACGAAAGCCAAGGGGACCCAACCGCGTTTGTTGAAATCAAAAAGCACTTCGATGAAGTGTTTGCCTTGATCGCCAAGCACAACGGCGCCGTGATCAAAACGATTGGCGACGCAGTTATGGCGACATTTTTAGAGCCGCTTGATGCTGTGCAATGCAGCGCTGCAATTCACCATGCGTTTGGGCCTGCCCGGTCCACCTGCCCTATCCGTTTGCGCATTTCGCTCAACACCGGGCCGTGCATTGCGGTACGGCTTAACGCAACGATGGATTTTTTTGGCGGCACTGTAAACGTCGCTGCTAAGTTGCAAGCGTTGGCCGAGACCTGGCAAGTAGCCATGAGCGCGGCGACCTATCACGCCGCTGGCGTCGAAGAATATCTACGCAGCCAAGATGCAACGCTGGTGCCGCTGCAATACGTTTCCAAAGCGATGCGCGGCCCTGTCGACGTGATGCGCTGGGATGTATTCCCGTCGCCGTGAGCTCTATTGTACAAGGGACGTTCCCGTCCCACTGGCAAGTCGCCGGCATTCAACCCACCGCGCGTTACTCGCGCGTTCCTGGTTAAGCTTTGAGCGCCGACGGCACCGACTTGCCGGTCAAGCCGAGGTCTTTTGGGGTCAAATAGCCCATTTTGCGCATCGACCAATCGAAAGCGCAGGTAGGCATCACGCTTTTGAGCATCAGCACCATGTGGTTCATGCGCGGCGCAACGTAGCGCGCAGCCGGGCGACGCACGCGCACTGCACGCTCGATGGCACGTGCAATGACGATCGGCTCGGCGGCGACGCGATCCATGCGCTTCGACAAGGCGTCGACTTTTTTCAGCGATTCACCGTAGGCCGATTGATCAAATGCACCGACACCTGACAACGCCGTGGATTCAAAGTTGGTGCGAATCGCACCTGGCTCGATCAGCGTGACGAAGATACCAAACGCATGCAGCTCATACCGCAAGGCGTCCGACAGCGACTCAACTGCATACTTGGTCGAGTTGTAGACGCCGAAGTATGGCAGCGTGAAGCGACCACCAAGACTCGACACGTTGATGATGCGGCCGGCGCGCCGCGCACGCATGGCAGGCAGAAACGCACGCGTCACGCTCATCAAACCGAACACATTGGTGTCGTATTGCCGCCGCATTTCGGCATCGGTGATTTCGGCACTTGGGCCAAGCGCTCCGTAGCCAGCGTTGTTCACCAATACGTCGACGCCGTGATGATTGGTGAGTTGATCTACGCTGGCCACGGCACGTGCAATTGAATCGGCAGAAGTCACGTCGAGTTCTACGGTATCGAGCTTGAGCGAACTGGCCTCGGCTTCGGCGCGCAGCGTGGCGAGCGCTGCAGTGTTGCGACCGGTAGCGATCACATGGCGGCCTTGTTTGGCCAAGTACAACGCGGTGGTGCGACCAATGCCTGCGGTGGCGCCAGTGATGAGAACGATTTGCTGTGTGCTGGTTTTGCTCGACATGACTTTTTCCTCTTTTAAACCATGGAATGAACATTCATTCCGTTTTTGAACCAAACTGTCAAAGTATCGAATTATCGATACATCTTAGCTACGTACAGCTTCCCAAAGACATTGTTCAGCAACTGCCCAATCGACCTTTTCGAGCGGTTGCTCGATTTCGAGTGCGCTACGGACAATGCCTACAAACGCGCCCATCACAATGCCGAGCAACAAGCGTGGATCACAAGATTTGAGGTCGCGCCGCGCTTGGGCTTGGCGAACGACCGCTTCAACCATCGTCATCGTGCGCGCTTCCACTGCCCGGCTGGCCTCATCGAGATAACGTGCGTGATGATGGAGTTCGAGAAAAATGAATGACTTCGGATTTGCAGTGGTGAACTTCGCCATCCGCATGAACAACACGCGAAACTGTTCTCTCGTCGGTGCCGCCATCGGAAAATCCTCGATGACAACCTGTGCGAACTTCAGTTTTTCCTGCTGATAGATCGCGTTGACCAACGCTTCTTTGGATTCGAAATAGCGATAGATGGTGCCAGCGCCAACCCCTGCGTGCGCTGCAATGTCGGGCACCACGGTGCCGAAAAAGCCGCGCTCGACGAACAACTCCAGCGCAGCAGCGCTGATGAGGTCCTTTTTGTCGGAGGTTGGTCTGTGTTCTGGTTTCATCGGAGGCACGGAATGAATATTCATTCTTGCATTGTTTGGCAAGTGGAAATAATTGGCCAATGCCAACAATGCTTCGCAACTCGTTGATTATTATGCATTTTATTCCAACGAGATTTTTTCATGAGGACATTAAGCAACGCCCGTTGGGCCACGCATGCAAGCTACATCGCAGCACCACACATCAGCCGCTTGCCGAAGCCTGGCCGCATCACGCCTGCTTTGCACAGTGCCGCGGGCGACGCTTGGCCCGCATCAACCTGCATGTTACCAATGGTGCATGTGGTATTTGGGATCCGTTCCTCACCAACCTGACGTCGCGTAACCGCAACTGACGTTGTTTGTTGTTCACGCCCAGCGGCTCGCCGCTTCATCCAAACGTTGCACACCCTGTGCACGTTGCGCACCTTGCACGAGGACACCATGGAATCCCCATCGCTGATCAAAACCATTGGCCGCGCTCCAGCGCCAACCGACGGCACCGAGCCAATTCAACACATCAAGCCACGCGTTGATCCATCGACGCTGTTGCATCGCAACCTGCTTGATGGCCGTTTTTGGGAACGCATCCCGGCGTACAAAAACATCGATGAAGCGACTTTCCTCGATCACAACTGGCAAGCCAAAAACACCATCACCAATCCAGCGCGTTTGCTGGCAGCCGTTCAAGATCTGGTGCCACAGAGTTTCTACGACGACGTGTCGGCCGGCTTTGCCAAATCGCCGATGAGCATCCGGGTGTCGCCGTATTTGCTTTCGCTGATCGACTGGGCTGACCCATACAACGACCCATTGCGTCGGCAATTTGTGCCGGTGGCATCGCGCTTATTACCCGATCACCCGAAGCTCACGCTCGACTCGTTGCACGAACAAGCCGATGCACCAGTGCCAGGCATGACCCATCGTTATCCTGACAAAGCGCTGTTTTTGTCGTTGGACACCTGCCCGGTTTACTGCCGTTTTTGTACGCGCAGCTACGCAGTAGGCATCGATACCGACGAAGTTGAAAAAGTTTCGCTCAAAGCCACCGAAGAACGGTGGGAGCGCGCGTTCCAATACATCAGCGAACGCCCCGAGCTCGAAGACATCGTGGTGTCGGGTGGCGATAGCTACCAACTCAAGGCGCGGCAGATCACGCTGATCGGCAATCGCTTGCTGGCGATGCCAAACGTGCGCCGCATTCGCTTTGCCACTAAGGGCCCAGCCGTGATGCCGATGAAGCTCATCACGGATACCGAGTGGGTTGATGCGCTCGCGGCCGTGGTCGAACAAGGCCGGCGTGTGCACAAAGAAGTGGTGGTGCACACCCACTTCAATCATCCCAACGAAATCACGGCGATTACCAAACGCGCGCTCGACATCTTGTTTTCGCGCGGCATCATCGTGCGCAACCAAGCAGTGTTGCAGCGCGGCGTCAACGACACCATTGAAACGATGCAGCTGCTGGTCAAGCGCCTCGGCCACTGCCAAGTGCATCCGTACTATGTGTATGTGCACGACTTGGTCAAAGGCGTGGAAGATTTGCGCACGACGCTGCAAACCGCGCTCGACATCGAAAAAGCCGTGCGTGGCACCACTGCAGGGTTCCACACGCCAACGTTTGTCGTCGATGCCCCAGGCGGCGGTGGCAAGC
>JAKQOD010000614.1 GCA_029565465.1 Deltaproteobacteria bacterium | reverse complement strand
GCTTGCCAGCCCGCGGCACCCCAGGCGTAACCCGCGCAACGATCAAGTTCGAGCTTTCGAGCAAAAAATAAATAGCATACCGATTGTGCGGTCGGCGAGGCACCGCAAGAAACCGCGCCGCAAGATGCCGAGTATGATCTGGATCATACGGCAACGGCGGGCGGAAGGAAATGCCGGGCTTACCGCTATTCAAGTCGTGGCCAAGGCTTTACTGATGGAGCGTGAAGACTTCACTTGCAGCACTCTGCCCGGTTTTGTGGGTTGCCATTGCGAGCCGAGCATTTGCTGAAACGCCGCCGGCGGTGCCAGTGGCTGGCACAACAGCAAGCGAAGCCACCGTCGTCGCTGCACCCTACGCTTTGCCTTGGCAGTTGCGTCCCGTTGGCATCGTCAACGTATTGCGCTTGGATGCCACCCCCTCGACGTACCGAGACAAAAACGATCACGCAGGTTTTGTTACCACCAGCGTCCTCACGGCCAGTCGAGTACTAACCAAACAACTTATGGCGGTGGTGCGTGTCACGGCGATTATGAATCGCCCAGTCGATGCCGACGCCAACAATCTTGCCAACCCAGTGTTTGGCCTGATGCAGGTTAGCAAACACAGACACGTCAAACTTGGTTTATTTTTGGCGGTTACTGCACCGGTAGGCAGCGGCGGCAGCAGCCAACCTAACAAGTTTCGCCAAGCTGCCAATCCTGTGGGCGCGTTGTCTCGGGGCGCCATGGACAACGCTTTGTTCGCGGTAAATTACAGCGCGGTCATACCCGGCATCGGTGCGGCCTACAACGCCCACCAGCTCACGGTCCAAGGTGAGGCAACCCTATTCGCGTTGGCACGTGTGCGTGGTAGCAGCGCTGACAACGACGTATTTCGCCTCAACGGCACCGCTGGCCTGAGCGTCGGCTACACCTTTGCACCAAACCTCGCAGCTATCGCGGAACTGCACTATCAACGTTGGCTGGTCAACGAAACCGTCGACGCTGCAGTAGCGCCGGCGAGGCAAAACCTTTCGGTAATGCTTGGCCCTCGTTTCACGATCAAAACCCGACGGTTGACGTTGCGGCCGGGCATCGCGCTTGGCATTGGCCTCGTTGGAGCGGTCGCCAACAACAACTACAGCTCTCCCGTCCACTCGGTAACCACCGTGTTTGTTGACCTACCTGTCATCTTATAAGGAGTCGCGATGATGAAACTACTACTTACGCTACCTGCACTCTGGTTGGCCGCCTGTACCATTCGGCCAGAGATCACGCCCGCCGATAACAACGCGCCGGCCACTGCCCACCCCACGTCTGTCACTCGGACCGATTTGGCCAACAAAGCCGAGGTTGCCGTCGGAACCGAAAATGCACTGCTCACGGACGCGCCGTTTGTGCCTCCACCCATCACGCGCAAAACCGCAACTAAAGTTGTCGTTCATCTTGAAGTCAAAGAAGTGCAAGGCCGGCTCGCCGACGGTGTTGAATACACGTTTTGGACTTTCGGCGGCAAAGTGCCGGGCAAATTCATCCGCGTTCGTGAAGGCGACGACGTCGAATTTCACTTGGACAGCCATCCTGACAACAAGATGCCCCACAACATCGACCTCCATGCTGTTACAGGCCAGGGCGGCGGCGCTGGCGCATCCATGACCGCGCCAGGCCACAGCTCAACATTTTCGTTCAAAGCCATCAATGCAGGATTGTACGTCTACCACTGTGCAACGGCACCTGTCGCAATGCACGTCGCTAACGGCATGTACGGTTTGATTTTGGTCGAGCCCAAAGATGGTTACCCTAAAGTTGATCACGAATATTACGTGATGCAGAGCGACTTCTACACCACGGGGCACTACGGCCAACCCGGCTTGCAACCTTTCAACATGGAAAAAGCCATCTCCGAAAATGCCGACTATGTGGTTTTTAACGGCTCAGTTGGTGCACTCACCGGCCCGGGCGCGTTAACAGCCAAAGCTGGTGAGACGGTCCGCTTGTTCTTTGGCGTCGGCGGCCCAAATCTAACGTCGTCATTCCACTTAATTGGCGAAATCTTCGACCACGTGCAAGCGGAAGGTAACACCAACACCACCATGGAGAACGTGCAAACCACCATGGTTCCAGCTGGAGGCGCGGCAATTGTTGATTTTCGCGTTAATGTCCCCGGTACGTACATCTTGGTTGACCATTCGTTGACTCGAGCGTTTAACAAAGGCGCGCTCGGCATGCTTAAAGTAACTGGCACCGAAGACAAGGTTGTGTACTCAGGTAAAACTGACGATGCTGTTTACTCGCCAGAAGGCGGCAGTGTGCGCAACAATCCAGAGCCGGCTCCCCTGCAAACCCCTGCAGCCAACAAAGCCGAACGCATTGCGCGTGGGGCAACGGTCTATGGCAACTGTGTCGCATGCCATCAAGCCACAGGGTTGGGCATTCCAAACGCGTTCCCACCGTTGGCCAAGTCTGACTATCTCAACGCGGACAAAATTCGCGGCATCAAAGCGATTACTGGCGGTATGCAAGGCAAGCTGGTCGTCAATGGCACAGAATTTAACGGCGTGATG
>JAKQOD010000601.1 GCA_029565465.1 Deltaproteobacteria bacterium | reverse complement strand
GGATCGCATTTTCGCCGGCGGCAATCTCGGTGCGGAGGCCGTGGCCAGCAAGAAACTCCATCACGAGGTACATCGCACCGTCGGCTTCGCTGCCAAAATCGTAGATCGCCGCGACGTGTGCGGTGCGCAATGCGCCGACGGCCGCGGCTTCACGGACAAATCGCGCACGCGCTGCTTCCGAGTTTTCCAACGCTGCGTTCATTACTTTGATCGCGACGCTGGCTTTGGTGTCAGGATTTACCGCGCGATACACCGCGCCCATACCACCAACGCCCAGCAGGCCTTCGATTCGGTATTTGCCGATGGCTTGGCTACGCAGCAATACAGCTTCATCTTTGGGACAACGCTTCCAATCGGCAGGGTAGTCGGCGCGGCAGACGGGGCAAAACACGTTCTGAGTATCGCGTGAGGGCGATGTAGGTACCAACCGCGCGTGACATGTTTTGCCGGCAAACCGGTAGCTGCCCGTGGCGAGTCAACCATTCCATGAGTACCATCGCACCAATGGACGCCGCTGTGCACCGCACGCTTGGGTTACCGTCGTTGCGCGCGCTTTTGGTCGCGGCCGCCATGGTGGTAAGCCGCAGCGCGGCGGTGCGCGCTGACTCGAATGGCGCTGCAGAGGCCGCTGCAGCGGCCAAGGCGGCGCACGTGCAGGCGTGTCGCGACCAACTGCCGGCGTGTGATTGGCTCGATACGTTGAGCCCGCTTGAGCGCGCATCGGTAAAACGCGCGCTCGCCGAACGCCAACTCACCGTCGACAATGCGCCGTGGGGCAAGATCATCGAAGATGTTGATGTGTTTGTGGAACCGGTATTTGTCGAAGGTGGCAAGTATGTGCGGTTTCTCAATAATTTTCATATTGAAAGCAAAGATGCGGTAGTCGCGCGCGAAATGCTCATCGACGCAGGTGAAGCCTGGGATCAAAAACGCATCGAAGAAAGTGCGCGGCGTTTGCGTGACCCGTTGTTCTCATCGGTGGCGGTGATTGTGCCAGTCAAGCGTCGCGATGGCCGGGTTGGCGTGTTGGTGGTCACGCGCGATATTTGGAGCTTTCGCTTCAATACGCTGTATCGCGTGCAAAATAACCAGCTGACCAATCTGTCGTTTTCGTTGTCCGAACAAAACTTTTTGGGTCGCCGCAAGATCGTCGCGTTCGACTTTAATATGACGCAAGATCAAGTCGCGGTTGGCCCCCAGTACATCGATCGTAACGTGTTGGGGAAACGCTTGCGCCTCAACGCGACGGTCAATTCCATTTTTGCACGGGCGCCCTTGCTCGATTCGTTTGCGTTCCGCTCCGAAGGCACCCAAAGCAAGTTTGATCTGTCGCGGCCGTTGTGGTCGTTGGCCTCGAAGTGGGGCTATGGCATTTCGCTTTCGCATCGGCGCTCGATCGAACGCTTGTTTTTGGGCACCAAACTGCGCACCTTCGATGCGCCGACTACCCCCGACGACGATCAATTGCCATGGGAGTATCGGCAGCGTCGGTTTAATTCGACCCTGTCCGCGCAACGGCAGTATGGCAGCTCGATCAAGCATCGCTTTTCGTTTGGCCATTCGATCGAATCGCAACGGCCGACGGTCTTAGACACGTTTACTGGCAGTCCAACGCAACTGGAAGCTTTTCAAGCCGGGGTGCTGCCACGCTCCGAGTTGAACTCGGTGGTATTCGGCTCGTACAACTTGTTTACCCCAGAGTACCGAACCCTGCACAACATCGATACCTACGATTTGTCGGAAGACGTTCAGTTCGGGCCCAACCTAACCGCGTCGATCGGTTTTTCGCCAACCTGGCTTGGTTCAAGCGCCACCTTTGTACGCGCGAACATTGATGCCACCTACACGCGGCCGTGGTGCCACGATGGCTATTGGCAAGCCAATGTTGGTAGCTTTACGCGCTTACAAGGTGGCGAGCATATCGACAACACCGCTGATGCCACGCTGCGGTTGGCAGCACCTTCGATTCGGCTTGGACGTATCGTGACCCGCTTGCGGGTGGCGACACGGTGGAACGATACCGAGAATCACTTCTACACGATCGGCTCGGAAAGCGGCTTGCGTGGCTTCCGCGTCAGCGAATTCAGTGGGCAGCGGATGGTCTCGTATCAAATCGAAGCGCGCTCCAAGCCGTTGCGTTGGTCGGCCTTTCGCGCAGGGGGCCTGGTGTTCTACGAAATCGGTGGCTCCGCCGATACCTTCGCCAATATGCCGCTGCATCAAGATGCGGGCTTCGGGCTACGTTTTTTGACACCGCAAACATCTCGTGAACTAGTGCGCTTCGATCTCGCGTTCCCCTTTGATGGGGCAAATCGCGGCAAGCCGCAATTTATCGCGGGCTTTGGTTCGGACTTTTAGCCGGTCAGCGAACGCGTCGCTGCAATGGTTGGCTAGCGCTACCGGGCCCCGAGCTTGCGTCAGCCTCAGTTGGTGGCACGGAGGCTGCGCGCGCTACGGTGATGCGTAAATCCATGCCAAATTCTTCACGAAACATATCCGCTTTGCGGGTTAGTTGCGCATCGTCGCGGGTTGGGCCATCGCGCACGATGAGGTCGAGCATCACCACATCACCCATGCGCGTTGCTACCACATCGGACACACGCCGACGATGTTCACTGTCGAGCCCATCGGCAACGCGCAGCAGCGCGGCCAACCGCCGGGTTTGCACCCGTTGCTCTTTGCTTAGCGGCGCATCATTGATGAGCTTTTTGCAATCCGCGGCGCTCTTGCGATGACAGCGCACGGCCAGCGCCACCATTTCGCGTTCGGCATCACCAAGGCCGGGCAGGCGCCCCCACCGAATCATATACTCACTGTGTTTGTGGTGGCCACGCGGGCTAACCACTTCGCCGATATCATGGAGCAGCGCGGCTACTTCGAGCAACACGCCGAGTTCGGGGCCCAGCTGATGAATGTCGCGCAGTTGGGTAAATAGCTGCCGAGCCAAGCGCCGCACCTGTTCACCGTGCGTGGTGTCGTGATCAACACGATTGGCAAACGCCCGCGCCGCAGTCAACAGGGCTTTATCGGTCGCGTTGTCGGTTTTGGCTTTGGCTTCGCGCACGGTTTCCGCGAGCTCGATCAACACGGCTTCGCGCACGCCAACGCCAGGTGCTAAAAATCGCGAGATCCCAAGCTGGCGACCAACCGTGGCAATCACCAGCGCGGCGACGCCAAGCACTTCGGCTCGATCGCGCCGCACATTGAACATGGTCATGCGCTCTTCGACGGTGGCTTCGGTGATGCTAGGTAAGCCGCGCTCAAGTGCTGCTAAATCAAAGCCTGCCGTCGTGGCGATTGCCCCCGAGGCACTGGCTGCCATGGAGTTGTCGCCGAACAACTTGGCGAGTGCATCAGCGTTGCCGCCAGTAAATGCAGCGACGCCAACATCCGCTTGGCGGCCCATGGTTTGTAACAACGTTGCAGCGTAGCGTCGGACCATGCCCGCTTCGGCATCGTTCATCGCGCCGGTGATGCCAAAACTCTCCATCAAGCGCACGGTGCCAATCGGCAACGATTGCCCGCGCCATGCTGAGCCCTGCCGCAGGTTGATTTCTAAACTGCCGCCGCCAAGGTCGAGAATACAGCGCGGTTGCGGCTTGCCCAAAAACGCTGTGGTGACAGACTTGCGGACCAGGCGTGCTTCTTCAGCACCGTCAATGACATCGAGCTCAATGCCAGCTTCATGATACAAACGGTGTAACAACACATCCCGGTTGCTGGCATCGCGCACCGCGCTGGTTGCGACAGCCCGATAGGCCGTCACGCCAAAGTGATCAAAACGCTCGCGAAAGTGCTTAAACGCCGCCACGGCTTCATCGACCGTGGCGGGGTCAAGTTCGCCACGCGTAAACGCACCGCGGCCCAAACGAACCGCAACCCGTTCGGCTTCGACTCGGTCAAGCGAGCCATCGTCAAGGCGCGCGATCACGACGCGTATTGCGTTCGATCCTGCATCGATAGCGCCAAGCATGGTTGTCACCGGCGCAAGCTATCACGGAACTGAAACGATCTCGCCAGGTCCCAGGGGGCTGTCTTTAAAATCCGCGTCGCAGATTTCGCAACGCTGAACTTAGTACGTGTAACGCAGATACACGCGTGCATCGGCGGCGGTGGCCGATTTGAACTGGGTGAACATCCAGCCATCACCTCCAAGGCCCAACGCGTAGTGCCGGTTTTCCAGTTGGTACTCAACGCCTGCGCCGGCAAAAAACGCCACCGAATTACGTTGGCCGGGCTCGATAAAATCGACTCGCTCCAACAAGTTGGAGGACACCCGGGCCATGCCCAGCCCGCCATTGAGATACAGCGACACGGCACCTACTTGG
>JAKQOD010000599.1 GCA_029565465.1 Deltaproteobacteria bacterium | reverse complement strand
CAACGCCGGTGGCCCCGCTTGCCTTTAAAGTCGCGACATCCGCAATCGTGCGCGCCGTACCGCACATTGCCGATGTCGCGACTTTAAAGGCAAGCGGGGCCACCGGCGTTGCCAACGATTGGTTCACTGCAGTCATTAGCTCTTGAAACTTCGCCGATGCGGCATCCGTTTTCGGGAGCTGCAAGTAGGTGTAGCCCACTACGTAGGGCGGCGACGGCACGGTCACCACGCCATTGACCACGGCGCTGCCAGCCCATGCCGACTCGACCAAATCTGATTCGAGCGTGCCGTCTTGACAGGACGCGGGATAGCTCGAATCCTCGTCGGAAGATCCACAATTCACAAGCACCAACGTGCTCAATGCCAACATGATTTGATGACGCATACCTACTCCTAATTTTTCATCTTGATGTCGAGTGTGACGATTTGGCCGACGGCAACATCGAACGAAGAATCATCGAAGTTCGCCGCCGAGGTAGCAGGCAAGCGGTTATTGCTCGCGCCATAACCTTCGGTTGGCGCCCCAAAGACGTTGTAGTCAATTTCGCCGTTGCTGTTTTCGTCTTGGTACACGCTGATCGCATACGTGCGCGCCGGCAACCCAGTGAACTCACACAACACCGCCGACGTATCGGCAGTCATGACGCGTTGACCGCCAATGATTGGCGACGCCGCAGGAAAATACTCGTCGTCGATGTGGAGCGCGCAATACACCGGCCCCTTGCCAATCTTAACGGTCGTGATCGTCGCTTTGACCACGCCAGTGCCAGCTTCCAACATAATGGTTTGTTCGTCGGGATCCGCTTTAGGGTCGGCGCAGGCAAGCAAACTCAGACACAAACAACCGATGGCGAATTTTCTCTTCATACAAATCTCTTTCTATGGATGCGAGGTGGAAACCACAGTGGCAAACAACAGCGGCGCAAACGTGCGCGCTAGCCGTGGCGAAACAAACGAAGGTGAACGCGCGTACACGGTGGCCGTCACCGCGCCAGCGGCGGGCGCATCTTTGATGAACGTGGCAACCCACGCATCTGACTCGGCATCGGCGCGGTGAATTCGCAAATACACATAGCTACCGGCAACCAAGCGCTCGGCGATGTCGCCTTGCAGCACCATGGCATCAACGGCCGCCGAGTCGGCCAACGGTGAGTGCTGTGGAACTGCCGCAGAGCCCGCCGGCCGAACCAACCACCCTGCCGTGATTAACAAGCCGACGCCGACGCTCGCAGCGAGCCATGCAGTGCGTGATTTCATAACCAAGCAAGTAACACTGCATGGCGGCGCCACCTGCGGCACACCGACCAGCGTCCCGAATCCTCCGACCAACGGTGCCGCTACCGAGGTCAACGGCGAGCCGCTATCGCAGTGGCGCCGCTCGTCGGGCAGCGTGCGTGAAGCATCCGCGATCACCGCCTGCCGTCGGACAACATGCGCCGTTCATCGCTTGCCCCGCCCCGTTGGTCTGCAATCCGGGATGGTGATGGGTGGCAACGGTTAGCACCTAGCCATGCAACATTTTTCCAAATCGTGTTTGATTGGCTTTGCAGCCATCGTTAATAACCTTCCAAGCGCGTCGGCTGACGCCATTCCTGCGCCGACCGAGCCCAACGTGTTGCTCGAAGCAAGCGTGTTGTGGCCAGCGATGACCCTTGGCAAATTTTATAGTTTCCAAGCACTGCTGCCGCTTACCAACAACAACAACGGTTGGCGCGGCCAGCTCGCTGCAGGCGTTGGATTTCGGCTCGCTGAAACCACCGACGACCGCGGCACCTTATCAAGCGCCGGCGTGCGCGTCGGCTGGCGCCAGTACGTGGTGCGTGGCGCCCACATCGACCTCGGGCTCGCCGTGATTCGCGCATCGTTGAAAAACGCGGCATTTGATGGCCGCAACGACACCAGCTACAACGTCGAGACCCAAGCAACTGTCGGCTACGAATTCCGTTGGCGCGAATTTGGGCTCGTCATCCAACCCGCAGGCATTGGCTACGCAGCGTTTCGGTCAAGCCCATTCCCGCGCGCCAACGGAGACAACGACGAACCACCGTTTTTTGTTGCCAACATCCTCATCAACTACGCGCTGTAGCCCTCAATAGCCTGTAAGAATTAGACTATTAGCCTGGGTTGTCCTGCGGCCACATTTCATATAGGGTCCGCTCACTTCTAACCCAGTTACGTACGGAGATTACCATGGCAATCGAACGCACCTTTTCTATCATCAAGCCTGACGCCGTCGCCAAGAACAACATTGGTGGCGTGACCGCCAAACTCGAAGCCGCTGGCCTCCGCATTTTGGCTTCGAAAATGGTTCGCTTGACCACCGCGCAAGCCCAAGCATTTTACGGCGTGCACAAAGAGCGCCCATTCTACAACGACCTGGTGAAGTTCATGACCGAAGGTCCAGTTGTGGTCCAAGTGCTCGAAGGCGAAAACGCTGTCGCGAAGAACCGCGAAGTGATGGGCGCAACCAACCCAGCTAACGCGGCCGAAGGCACGATTCGCAAAGAATTCGCTGCGAACATCGAACGCAACGCTGTGCACGGCAGCGATGCGCCAGAAACCGCCAAAGAAGAAATCGCATTCTTCTTCTCGGCAGCCGAACTCGCTTCGCTCGCACGCTAACCCACGCTGCATTACCTTTGCGTAATGCTACCAAGCCCAGCTTTGCTGCTGGGCTTGTTGCATTTTCGGGCCAAGCCGTCGTTATGCAATGGTGGCGCGTGGCACGTCCGGAAGATTGCGGCGGCGATGCAATTGCACGATGGTTGCGATGCTGCCGCCGGCTAACGCAAGGGCGCCAACCAACGCGACGTAGGTGCCAGATACGCTGTGCAATTCCACCATCAGCAGGAAGCTCAAGAGCACAACCGTAACGCTGGCGCCGGTTGCAGCAAAGCGCGCCACTGCCATCGGTGTTACGCTAGTCCAGGTCGCCGTCCGACGCAGTAGCTCGGCCACCGATGCGGCAATCAACGCAACGATCAGGCCACGGACGGTTACTTCGCCAAGCCCTGCAAAGGCAAGCATGTAGACAGCCGTCAGCCCAAGGCTGGCGATGACACGCGCCCCGATCATTGCCCACCGTGCCGCGGAAGTCTGCAACAGCGCCAAGGCAGTGAGAAACGCAGTGAGTTGAATGGGGACCAATACAAACGGCGTAAGCGATCCGCATCCGCAACGAACCTCGCTAGCGTGCGACTCAAAGTTACCGGACGCAAACGTGGCGAAAAATGAAGCTGCCAGCAGCAGTGCGCCGAGCGCAGCTATCGTTTGCGGCTGATGGCGAAGATTACGAATCGCACGCATGACCCAAGCCTAGCAGGTCCAGCCGCCTCACAACGCACTTTTGCAGCAGTCCCCACCGTTGCGGTCGAATCTGACGGCGTAGATACTCGGCATCATGAGTTTCACTGCAGAGTTGAGCGAATTGTTCGCAGAAACCGTCAGCCGACTGCCGAGCGTGGTCAAAAAGCGCATGTTTGGCTGCGATGCGTTTTTTCGCAGCGGACAAATCTTTGGGCTCATCTGGAAGACTGGGCGCATCGGCGTCCGGGTACCGGACGAACCGCAGTTTGCGCAACTGATGGCAATTGATGGCAGCGAACCATGGCAAGTCTACGACAAGCCCGGCGCCAAACCGATGGTGCATTGGGTTCTGGTGCCCGAGTCGTTTCATGATGACACGGCCGAACTGGCGCAGTGGGTCGGGGTGGCATATCAACTTGCAGCGTCGCAGGTGGCTACCGTCGAGTTTACAAAGAAAAAACCCGCTGCTAAAAAAACCGCCGCCAAAAAAACCGCCGCCAAAAAACCCGCCGCCAAAAAAACCGCCGCTAAAAAAAACGCCGCCAAAAAACCCGCCGCCAAAAAACCTGCGACGAAGAAACGTTAGTCAGCGAGCGGTGCACGATCACATTCGGGAATGTGCACGCGGCAACGGATCCGCGCGACGCGGCGCGCGGCGAAGGGTGAATGCGGTGGCTTGCCACCGCAGAGGGAAACGGGAAAGTTTCGCCAGAAAGCTGTCGTGCACCCGTCAGCTAGTAAGGCTTTTGCCCTTGGTAGTTACCGCCTGGGCCGTATTCACACGAAACGATGTAGCTGCCACCGGGGCACGCTTTGATGGCACAACCGACATCGGTCGTGGTGCGCCAGACTTGCTGGGTATAGTGGCCGCACACGCCGGAACAAGAATTCGCGGCGTAGTTGTATGAAGACTTTTCGCTAGCCCACGCGTCCGACACCGCTTTGCCGGTGGGTTGAAATCCGCCCGATTGGTAGAGATTTTCGCCGATGTATTGAAAGCCAGCTTTGCCACTGCGTTCACCGCTTGAACTATGGGCGAACTGACAGTCAGCAATAAACGTGGTGGCTAGCGCGGCCAGATCATTGTTCCACTTCAACGCTGGCACACCGACCGCCGCTCGCACGTCGTTGTGCGCAGCCGTGATCCCGGCCAGTTCGGTCGGCTCACCTGCAACGGGGCCACCGCCACCGCCACCGCCACCGCCG
>JAKQOD010000598.1 GCA_029565465.1 Deltaproteobacteria bacterium | reverse complement strand
ATTTTCCTTGGTGTCTTTGATGCCAATGACGAGCTGACAAGCAGCTACGCCTAATAGTCCTAGCGTTGCAGCGGCGCAACGCAGCGAACGTGACAACTGTGCAATGGAACGAACCGAGCCTGACATGGGCTATCCTCCTGTGGCGCTACCGCGAAATCGCGAAGCGCCAGTACTGTTGGCAAGAGCAAGGACCGCGCCAGGGCTCGACGCGTGGGCAGGCCCCAGGACGCTAGTTTTGGTGCGGATCCATGTGGTGCAAACAACTTGCCCATACATCAAGCCCGTACAACTTGTATGGCGCTGCCTGTTGCTTGAAATAGCGGCGTAGCTTCACGCGTTTAGCCAACAATTCGCGCTCGCGCGGCGAGCCTGATACAAGAGAGACCATGGCTGCAACACATCCATTTTTGGGCCGACGTGTCGGCGTAGTGCTCGGCGGGCTTTCGGCTGAGCGTGAAGTTTCACTCAACACCGGCGCAGGCGTCGTTGCGGGCTTAATCGAACGCGGCTGGGATGCCGTGGCCATCGATTGGACCGAAGGTACGTCTCTGGCAAAGCTGCTCAGTGATGCTGGGGTCGGCGTTGTGTGGAACGCACTGCACGGTACCTTCGGCGAGGACGGCGCAGTGCAAGGGCTGTGTACATGCCTAGGCTTGCCATGCACAGGGTCAGGCATTTTGGCTAGCGCACTCGCCATGGATAAAGTGATGTCGAAGCGGATCTTTGAAAGCAACGGCATTCCAACGCCGCGCTGGACGCTGCTGCCGGGCAAAGGTGGTGGCCCCGCCGACGGCAGTGACGCGCGCGAATTGTTAGCCAGCTGGACGGCGCCATTCATCGTCAAGCCAGCCAACGAAGGCAGCTCAGTTGGCGTCAGCCTCGTCGAAGATCCGCGCGAAGCCGCAGCTGCGCTGGCGTTGGCGCGGCAACATCACGGCCCCGTCATCGTCGAAGATTATATTGCTGGCACCGAAGTTTTCGTCGGTATTCTCAACGGCGAAGTGATGGGCTCGGTCGAAGTGCGGCCTGCCACCAAGTTCTATGATTACGAAGCGAAGTACAAACGTACGGATACCCAGTACTTGATTCCGCCCGCGATCGAATGGGATCGCGACGGTAGCATTGTTGCCCGTGCGCAACAGCTCGCGCTCGATGCCTATAACGCGCTCGGCTGCAGCGGCCATGCGCGGCCTGACTTGCGGATTCGCCGCGATGGCGAACCGTTTGTGCTGGAGGTCAACACCTTGCCAGGCATGACCAAAACCAGCTTGTTGCCGAAGATTGCGAAGTCGATCGGCGTCGATTACCCGACGCTGTGCGAGCGAATCTTGGCGTCGGCACGTTAGCCGGCGTTGACCGTTACGGCGTGTTGAGTTTGCCGCCGCACGCTTGTTCAATCGGCGCCCGTTCGGCTGCGCTGACTTTTGCGTGAAGCACCCGTGCTTCGTCGTATTGCATACCTCGACACGCCGCCATTGCTGCGAGTTTGTTGAGGTTTTTGCCACCACACCGCATCGCATCTTTGAGCGCTTTGAGTGCTGCAGCATACTGGCCAGCGCCAAACTTGGCACGACCATCGGCTTCCAAGGCCGCTGCGTCGCACTTCGTTGATGGGCCCGGATCTGGGTTCGGGTTTGGATTGGTCTTGATCGTGTTTGGATCTTTGTTTGGATCCTTGTTTGGATCTTTGTTTGGATCCTTCTGCGGTGGCGTCACGACCGCCACGGTTGGAACACACCCAATCGCATGGACCGCAGCGTACGCTTCTTCAAATTTGTCGCGCGCACGATTTTCGATCTTGGTTAAGCCTTCACAGTTGTGGGCATTCGAGGCTTTGTTTGCTTCGGCGACCACGCTCTTAATGTAGGTTGCGCGCGCTTTGTCGTTCGCTTCGCTGGCTTTCGCTTTGAACGAAGAGCCATCGGTGATTTCGGCTACTTTCGCAGCCATGGTTTTGAAGTCTTGTTTGCCAGATGCAGCCGTGAACTCAGCGAACAACGCTTCGTTTTTGGCTTCGCCACGCATCTGGGTCACAAATGCGGATGCTTCTTTGGCTTGTGGCACATCGAGCGAGGCTAACGGTTCAGCGCACGCTGCTGCATCGGCCCACTTGTTCGCTTTGCGCAGCTCTTGACACTTGCCAAACGTTGCGGTGAACGCCCCCATCTTGTCGGCGATGTCTTGATTGGAACCGACCATCGGGGTGGCGCTACCTGCGCTGCCAATCGCGTCGCTGCCAACGGCGTCGCTGCCAACGGCTACCACGTTATCCGAGCCAACCGCTGCAACTGCAGCGTCGGGCGTTTTGATCGGTGCAGTAGCAGCCGCATCAACGCCACCATCTTTGATAGCCACGTTGTCTTTTTCGCTTTTGCCGCCGCCCTTCATCGCCATCACGACGCCGACGCCGCCCAAGACGAGCGCCGCGGCTCCGGCCACCAACCACATGCTTTTTTTGCTGCCACCTTCAGGCACATCAGCAATTTGCGCATCGCGACCGAGCACAAAATCTTCGCCTGGCTCGACGTAGCGGAGGCGTACGTGGCCGAGGTCAACCGTGTCGCCACGTTTGAGTTCGTGCTTGCTGTAGTCTTGGCCATTAACGCGCAACCCATTCGACGATTGCGAATCGGTGATCGTGTAACGGCCGTTTTCGGCGCGCACCACTTTGGCGTGATTGCGGCTGATCGAACGGTGGTCGAGCACGATGTCATTGTCGCTGGTGCGGCCAATGAACATTTGTGGGCGCGACAACTCAAATTCTTCGCCTGCAAAGTTCGTCGATAACACAACCAGCCGACCGTGTGATGCTGGTGCGTTCATGGCAGCAACAGCGGCTGCCGATGCCACCGGCCGACCAACCGGATCGGTATCGGCGATGGCTGCCATCGCAACGTTGCCACCGCCAGGCGGCTGCGCTGGTAAAGCATTCGCTGGCGCCGGCATTTGCTCGGTTGGCACCGCTTTGAATTCTTCGGCTGGCTCGCTCGACATCGCTGTCATCACAGCGGTGGCGCCGTCGACGCGCTCATGCGGCATGGTCTTGCCGTCATCAACCGCTTCAACCGCTTCGCTTTTGAGGTACAGCTTGTAGTCGCCGATCTGCACTTGGTCGGATAACCGCAGCGCGATGCGTTCAGCTATGCGAGCGTTGTTGACGCGAATGCCGTTGTAACTACCGAGGTCCTCAATGGTGACCTCCCCGTTACTGCGAGCAATGCGTGCATGGCGCCGCGACACGTTCCGCTCGGTTAAGCGAATGGTGTTGCCTTCTTTGCGACCGATGGTGATTTCGTCCCGAATGAGGGGTACGACAGTGGTCTTTCCCTCATCATCCTGGATGACTAGCTTGAACATCGATGGTTATCCCCAGAAAGCATCCAACGCTTTCTTGCTTGTCGTTTGTTGTACCAGTCCAGGCTCAGCGAATATAGCGTAGGTGTCGGATAACTAATGATTTTTGAAACTTTTCCGAGCTGCTTTGATGGCTTCGGCCAGCTGCGGATCATCGATGCTTAGTTGCGATAGTCTGACATCCAACGGTGACTGTGCGCCAGCGCCTTTTGCAGGCAGCGCTGCAGGATCTCCCATGTCGATCTCATCCGGAGCAAACCCTGCCACCATAATGTCGGGGATTATTCCTTTAGAATCAATGCTTTGCCCGTTAGGCCCATAGTATCTGGCAGTGGTCAGTTTGACCGCCGAGCCATCGGGTAAATCGAAAAATGTTTGGACCGTGCCTTTGCCGAAGGTGGTTTCGCCTACGACTGTGGCGCGGCGATTCTGTGCCAACGCAGCGGTCAACAGTTCGGCCGCTGAGGCTGTGCCGCCATCAACCAAACAGAAGATCGGCACGTCAGGCAGGGCATCCGGGCCATGGGCTTGGGCGCGTTCCGATTTGCCATCGCGGTGCTTGGTGGTGACAATCGTGCCTTCGTGCAAAAACGTATCGGCCACGGCAATCGCACTGGTGACCAAGCCGCCGGGGTTACGGCGCAAGTCCAAGATCAATGCGCGATACGCTTGCTGACTTTGCAAGTTGGCGATGGCGACCGTCGTGTCAGCAGCGGTGGTTTCAGCAAAGCGCGAAATGGCTATGTACCCGATGCCTTCACCGATGGGTTCGGCATGCACCGACGGTACTTTCATGCGCGCTCGCACCAGCGATAGTTCCCGTGGCTCTTTGCTGCCAGCCCGCAGGACCAACAGTTTGACGCGGGTGCCTGGTTCGCCGCGCAATTGGGCTTCCCACTGGCTAGCATCAGCGGTTTCTTTGCCGGCTTTGCCTCCAATCGTGGTTGGGTTGCCGTTGACTGCAACCAAGCGGTCGTCGGGCAAGACCCCGGCGGCTTCGGCTGGCGAACCAGCCGCAACATCGTCGATCCACGGATAGGGCGGCAAATTCGGATGTGCGTCGTCGATCGCGCCTGGCCCGATGGTGAGGCCGACGCTGGCGTATTCACCTTCGGTGTCTTCGATCATGCGGTGATAGCGCTGCGGCGACAGATAGGTAGAGTAACGATCGAGGCCGTGGGTCATGCCTGCGATCGCGTTGTTGATCAGCGCGGCTTCGTCGACGTCATCGACATATTCGGTTTGCGTCAAATGCAATGCACGTGCAAAAGCGTCGAGGCGAGTGAACCGGGTGCGTGGATCACTCGGGGCCGCAACCGCGCCAACCGCGCAGGCCACCACGGTGCCGGCCAAAAACGCGCCGATATGCGAAGTGCGAATCATGCGGCAACGATAGCGCGAGTTGGTGCTACGTGCGATGCACGCTGCAGTGCGATTATTCCGTAGGTAGCGGCGCAACGCTGCTTGCGCGTTGTGCAGCGCGATTCGGATCCCACTTCACAGCTGCTAACACGGTGCTGGGCGGCGGCATTTTGGCGTCGCGAAAGGCCCGGCCCATCGCGTCGAGGCTGCCGTAACCGACGACGTGCGAAACTTCGCTTGCGGTGGCGTCGGGCGCCGACATCAACATCACGGCAACGCGCAAGCGCAGCACACGGATGGCATCGCGAAAGCCATCGCCAAACAAACCAAACGTGCGCGTCAAATCCTTGAGGTCACGGCCGAGTTGGCGCAACGAAACGTTGGCATTTTGGGCAACTTCGCGTAGCGACGCCGAGGTGTTGTAGTTGGCATAGAGTGGTCGAATCGCGTTCCACAGCCGCACATACTGATCGGGTTCTTTGCGAACTGCACTCGAAACCAAATCACTCGTGATCAATTTCTCGTCGCGCAGCCGCTCCATAAATGCAAACACCAAAGTTTGCAATTGTGCTTCGGAATCTTCAGGCTTGGCCACGAACGTGGTTTTCATCCGTTCGGCGATTGCCCAAAGCTCGTCGGAAAGTGGCAGCGCGCCTTGGCGAATGCCGATCGGGGCCGTGACATCGCGTTCGGGCACGCGCAGTTCAAGCAACACGGTTGGTTCACCGTACGAGCGAAACGTAAGCGACTCCGGCGTAACCCGTTCGAATTCGGTTTCGGCCAATACCCACGCTTGCCGGCCGGTGACGGGTGGTTTGCCAAGGACTTCGATCGTGCCGTTCATGTTGATGTAAAAATGCACGAACGAATTGGCGCGCAGCGACGGTGGCGCGTACTTGGTGTCGTACATCAAGCGGTCGCGCATCACGAACGATGCGCGAAACTTACGCTCGACAAATAGCGTGGTTTGCAAGCGACTGGTACTGAAGTGGCGGTCACTGCTGGCTACCAACATGGGCCCGCAGCGTACCGCAGCCAGCGCGGCACTGCTGGCGATTGGGCGCAAAAAGACTGGGGCCAGCTGGCACCGCTTGCCGATGCCAGCAAGCTGCATACGGCGGCTACTGGAGTCGCCAGTAGTAGGCATGCGATGTGATGTTGCGGCGTGGGCAACGTCATAGGCCGCTCGATTCGGCGGCTGCGCACCGCAGCTAGCTGGCACACGCTGTGCTTTAGCCTAGCCTATGCGTCGTTCATCGCTTCGTTTGGGTTCGCTGAGCAGGGTGTTGCTGGCAGCGTTGGCAGCGTCGGCTGCCGGTTGTGTTGACAACCCAAGTGACGACCTCATGTCGCCTGATGACGACGAGCCAGCCGCGGCAACCGAGCTGTTTCGCGATTTCAAAGATGGCAAGTACGATTCGGCAGGCCATCCGCTCAACGCTCAAGTGACCGAAGCCGAAGCGGCATGTGGCAGTGTTGGCCGTGCGAGTGCGACCGCGGTTGCGTTGCGGCAAACCTGCCGAGCCAAGCTGGTTGGGCCTGCGCGCAGCGGGGCATTGATGGCAAGCACTCGCTTGCGCGTGCGTTCGTATCAAGCAGGCACAGATCCCGATCCGGTGGTTGCCACGGTGCGTGTGCTCGATGATGCCGGCACGGTGATCGGCGAAACTGCGTTAACCGCCAAACGCATGCGCAGCATCAATCGTTGGCAAGACGTCGGCGTCGAAGTGACCAACACGCTCGACCAGCTTTCGATTGAAATTGTACCGGCCCCTGGTGCCGAGCTCGTAGTTGATTACATCGAACTGTTTCCGCAGGCGTTTCGGGTGGCGATTGCACCTGGTGCTGGCGTGTACGCCGACACCGACCGCGTTACGATTGAAATCGCCAAAACCAGCACGATTCGCCGCATCGAAATCGACGGCGTTGATGCAACCGCCAGGTGGAACGCGCTGCGGGCCGCTGGCACGATCAAACAACGCATCACCGATTTTCGGACAGCCTTCGACGTTGCCGTCGGTGAGCTAGCACCAAGCCGTGGTGATGCGTTGCAACTGCGCGTGTTTAGCAGCGATAGCAGCGTTGCGACTACCGAGCTGCGTAAACAAGTGTGGCCTTGCAAGTTCGAAGGCACGGCTGGCAAAAAAATTCTGGTGACGGGCTTTCAGCCATTTCCCGCCGACGGCAGCCACGAAAACGTTTCGGGCGTTGCTGTGCAAAATGTACGCATCAGCCAACTGCGCAACGCAATGTTGATGCGGGTGATTCTGCCAGTGGAATACGATCGCGCGGCTGGCATGGTGCAAGAGTTAATCGCACGCTGCAAGCCGGATGCTGTCGTGAGCTTTGGCCAAGGTGGCGGCAGCATCGAGCTGGAACAAACTGCCTACAATCTCAAAGACGCCAGCAACTTTCCCGACAATCGTGGGCTCGTGCTCGAAGGTGCGCCGATCGACGCTGCGGCACCAGCCGAACGCGCAACGTCGTTGCCGCTCGATCGAATCGAAGGCGCACTGCAAGCAGCTGGCGAAGCACCGCGCCGCTCAACCGACCCCGGCCGCTACATTTGCAATAACGTATTCTTCGCCGAAAGCGCCGCGATCAGTGCGCGTGGCTTTGGCCAAGCCGGCTTCATTCACTTGCCGTATACGGCGACGTTTCGCGCTGCAGACCGCGCTCGGTTTGGCAAGGTTGTTGAACAAGTGGTAAACGCGATCGCAGCATCGTGAGTACTACCGCCGTCGTCTTGGTCATCGCATCGGCGTTGCTGCATGCGCTGTGGAATGCAGGACTGCGGGTCGAGCCCGATAAAGATCGCGGCGTCGTCATTGCAATCGCGGTTGGTAGCTTGGTGGCAGGCGTCGTTGCAGTGGTTACGGCAGGCCTGCATGGCCTGCCGTTTACCGGCCCCGATGGCACGACGGCGCTTGCCTGGACCGTGGCTGCTGGCGGCTTCGAAGCTGTGTACTTTTGGACGTTGGCGCGCGCGCTAAGTTTGGGGCCACTAGGCCCGGTGTACACGCTGTCGCGCGGCGGCGCGGTGCTGTTGGTGTGGCCGATCTCGATCGCCGTGTGGCACGAGCCGGTGTTCGTATTGTCGATCGTCGGCAGCGCGGTGCTGCTCGCAGGGCTGGTGTTTTCCGGTGCTGAGCGCGGCGCATCGCGGCGCGCAGTGATGTGGGCGCTGGCGTGTGCAGCGTTCATTGCAGCGTATCACTTGGCCTACAAAGCTGCGTTGCAGGCCCACGGCGAACCATCGGCGGTATTCGCACTTTCGTTGGGTTTTGCATCGGTGATCAATATCGTTCGGCTTGGCGCCAGCGGCCGTGCCGCAGCACGCGTGATGTTGCAAAAGCGGCGCTGGCGGTTGATTTCGATCGGCGTGATTTGCTCGGTTGCGTTTCTGTTGTTCATGCAAGCGTTAGCCACCGGTGGCGCTGGCGTGATCGTTACGTTGCGCAATACGTCGGTGGTTTTTGCCACTGCCTTTGCATGGCGCATCGGTGATCGGCCCGGCTGGCGGCAGTTGGTTGGCGCGAGCTTAGTTGCCGTGGGCGCGGTGCTGCTGAGTTGGGCCTAGCGGCAAGTTGTGCGAGACTACAGCGATGAAAGTTCGTTCGTTGCTGGTCGCGTTGAGCTTGGTCGCAAGTTGTAGCAAGGGTGGGGCGCAACAGAGTGGCGCAGGCGGCAAGGGCAGTGCAGCGCCGAGCACCGTAGCGGGCAGCGCCGCAGCAGGCAGTGGCAGCGCCGCTCAGGCGCCCAAGCCGGTCACGCCGAAACCACAAGTTCGCGATGAGCGAGCCAACCAATTGTTGTCGCGTGGTGCTGAATGTGAATTGAGCCAAGGGACCTTGCCGCTTGACTGCCCCGAATACAAAGCGGTTGGTGACTATGGGTTTCAGAAGCAAGGCAGCGTCGAAGTTGCCGAGACTTGTGCGGCATTTTTGCGCGACGAAGACATCAAGAAGCGGTTGCTTGCAGCGCGCTGCTTGGAGTCGCTCAACGGCGCAGGTGTGACTACCCAATTCGCGGCGGGCCTCGATGCGCTGGAAGCCGAAGCCGATGACAAAGTGCGCGAACAAATCGCGTGGAGCATCAAAGGCGCGGAAGCCATGGCCACGTCCGTGCACGAGCGAGCGTTGGAAATCGTCAAAAAGTTCGCTGCAGATCCGAAGCGCGCAGTCGCCGGCGGGTATCTGTTTTGGTCGTTTTTTCCGCAATACATGATGGGCAAAGGGCCAACCGCTTCACTTGCTGCACAAGCGCTGGCAATCGCGTCGCTCGATCAGGATGATACGCCGCTGCAGCGAACCGCGCTCGATTCCGTGACGCTGCTCGAAGACAAGCCTGCGGTGTGTGCCGGCTTGGTACGGGCGATGCGGCCCGATGCCAAGCGCTGGGCCGACGCGGCTGAAGCGTTGGCATCGCTCAAAGAGCAGTGCAGCAAAGACATTCCGAATGCACTCAACTTCGCCATCGAACGATTGCTGGCTGGCGACATCAAGCTGCTGACGTTTGAACGCTTTGATCGACGCTATCCGATTGACCCAGCGACGCGGCAAAAAATCCTAGCTGCGCTTAAAAAGGCGCGCAGCTCCGGCTTTGTGCGCAAAGTTAGCGATTGGGAACTCAAGGATATCGACAAAACCATTGCGCAATTTTCTAAACCTAGCGAAGCGAAGTAAGCGCCACTTGGCGCCGCGGTACGCCACGTCTACAATGTGACGATGTATCGAACTTCGGGTGAACCGCCGCCGTTGGTGATTGCTACCATCGCTGACATCGTGACTGCGCTCGACCGTCGCACCGGCGAAAGAGTGTGGACCGTCGCGCTGAAGGCGCACCGCATGGTCGTTGCCGACGACTGTGTCGTGGTCGTTTCGCTGGAACCGAAAAGTCTACTCGGCGTCGATTGCGTTCCCGTCGTCACCGGACTGGATTTTGCGACTGGGGCGCGCCGATGGCAGCTGAAATTGAGTGCGGGAGTGTCTTTGGACGTAACGGTAATGATCGAGCGAGATCAGATTCTGGTTGCTGCAATGGGGATGCTGACGGCTATATCGTTTGTCGATGGTAGCGTGCAATGGCACCAAGCGCTGCTGGGTGACAGTGGCCAGCACCGGCCCGTTGCGTTGGCCGTTCCCGGGCGCAGCCAGCAAGCCGATCGTTAGCAAACGCAGCTACTCGACGGTGATCGTCAGGCCGGCATTGCGCAAACGATCGACCAACGCTTGGCCCATGGCGACGGCCGGGGTGAGCACACCAGGCTTCGAATCGAGTGCGTCGAAGGCGAGGCATGCTGCGGCCGAAGCCAACATTTTCGACGTTGAGCCATAACCTGGGTCGGCGTCGTCGTGGAATGTCACCGTCGGTGCATCGCTATCGACGCTGCGGACTTTCAACGTGTAGTGGCCGCGGGTCCGTGCGCGTTCCGATGGCCCTTCGCCAGCTTTGGGTAATTTATTGTCGAGCATTTTGGCCAGCGGCGGCAGCTTGGTGGCGGCAGCCATCGCGGCTGGCAACGCGGTGACGCCAGCCGTCATGGCCACGGCATCGGCGATGCCGCGCGGGTTGAGCGGAAACGCCAGCGCTTCGTGATACGTGAACTCGCGACCATACGCATCGTCGGCAAGCGCATTGCTGCGATACACCACACGCGTATTAATGCCGGCCATCACGAACGGCGCAGTCACCACGCTTTCGCCGCGGTGAATGGCAAAACCCAGTTCGTGTTGCCGGGCCTTGCCGGCGCGGGTGGGCACCAACGCGTACGGATCAACCAACAACCGGCGCAAACCTTTGTCGGTGGTGGCTGCTTGCACGATGCCGCGCATCGACGCCACCGTGCCGCCGGAAACGCCGCCGCGTAGATCATGATAGTAACCGCGCACGTGGAGCGCTGGCGATCGCCCTCGTTGCTGCAACTCGTGTTGCAGCAGCCACACGCTGAGGTCGCCGGGAATGCTGTCAAAACCACAACAATGCACGATGCGCGCACCCGATTGTTGCGCGGACGCGTGGTGCGCGTCGATCATGGCGCGGACCCAGTGCGCTTCGCCGGTGAGGTCGCAGTAGTGCGTGCCTGCGGCAGCACATGCAGCAACGAGATCGCTGCCATGTTGTGCGTATGGGCCCACGGTCGAAACCACGACTCGCGTGCGGGCGACCAACGCATCGAGACTTGCGCGATCGTGCGCGTCGGCGAGTTCAATAGCGGGTGCAGAGCCCGTCGGTAGCTCAGCTGCAACGGCCGTGAGCTTGTCGCGATTACGACCTGCAATCGCCCAATGCAAGCCACCCATGGCTGCGAGTTGCTGGGCTACCAACTGGCCGGTAAATCCGGTGGCGCCGAACAACACGATATCGAATTCGCGACTCACGCGCGTCCTTTGCTTTTGCCTGTGCCTTTGGCTTTCACCACAACGTTGATCTGCGGTCGAGCTTTGCGTGGCTTCGGCGGCGTGCGGCGCGGTCGCCGCGCGGTGCGCGCACTAGCGTCGGCGGCGTCGGGTAACGCATCGTGCGCACCGCGTAATTTTAGTGGCGCGTCGTGCCAGTATTCGCTCCAACGCAACGCTGCAGCGCGCTCAGGATGCAGCGGATAGACGATCTTGTTGTCACATTTGGTGGCTTCGCCACCGACGAGCAGCAGCGCATCGGCGCTACCGTTGTTGATAAAGGTATGAGCGATGCCCGTGCCTGCTGGAAATGCCGCGAGGTCGCCAGCGTTCATGCGATGCAAGTTGCCGTCGACCCAACAGTCGATGCCGCCGGCGATTACGTAGACAAATTCTTCTTCGTTCGACTCGGCGTGTGGCCACGACGTGCGGCGGCCCGGCGCCACCCGCTTGAGATGCAAGCCGATGCGCAACAGACCTGCGGCCTGGCCGATGGCACGGCCGGCTGCCAGCAGCTCTTTACTACCGGTGTAGCTGCGCTCGGTTTCTTCCACGTCACCGCTGCTGATGATGAATGGTGGGCGGGTTGGCCCAGTACTCGTGCTCGTCGCCGGTGCAGCGCTGCTGCGTTTGCTTGCGCTGCGTTTTTTTACATTCGCCATGCCACCACGTTCCCACGCACATTGCCGCGGCGCAATTGCTCAGCGCTAGGACTGCAGTGGTTTGCGCGCGACCACAACTTTTGCGACCAAATGTGGCTCGCTCGATTCCACGGTGAAGCCAACCTCGCGACAGATCGCTGCCAGGTCATCGCTGAGATACTCACGATAAAACGGCTCGTGAAATTCGACTGGGAAATTTTCCAGCACGGGCGCCAGCGTCGGACTATCGGCTAGTTGCGCCGAGTCTTCAATAACCAACAGGCCGCCGGGTTGCAACACCCGCAGCATCTCGCGCAACACAACGCGCCGAGTGGCACGTGGTAACTCGTGGAACAGATACACACACGTCAGCACATCCATGCTGGCATCGGCGTACGGCAGTTGCTCGGCGTTGCCAGCTTCGATCCTGATGTTACGGCTGTGCCGCTGGCGTTGCGCGTGCGCGACATAGTAGGGCGACAGGTCAACGCCAAACAGTTGGGTCGTTGGGTAGGTTTGCGCTAGCTGATTGAGCAGCCTTCCGGTGCCACACGCAATGTCAGCGATCTTGACGTCGCTTGGCCCGCGCCGCGGCTGACCTTCGAACATCAAGTTGGCGAGGTGTTGCGCAATCGGCGGCAGCACTTGCCGGCGCATCACGTCGGCGGTGCCTCGAAACAGCAGCTCAACGCCTACATCGTAAAGCGCTGCCGAACGCTCACTAAAATAACCATCGGTTTGCCAGTGAAACGTGCGGCGATAATAGTGCGGGTACTGCGTTAGATCGATTGCTGGCAAATCGCGAAACTGTTGCGCGCGTTTGCGTTGCAACAACCGCGGTGTTTCGCGCAGCAGGGTGGGCGCTTGTTTTGCGTAGTCTTTGAACGGAAAGCCAAACAGCAACTGGGCTGGATAGTAGCCGCGTTCAACGTTTGCGAGGTCGGTGGCATGCAGCGCAGCGCGCCGCTCGCGCAATAGCGCAATGAGCGAGCGATCGATCTTGGGTCGCGGTTGCCGCATCGCCACGCGCGCGGATTCCTGCAGCGCGGTGGTGTTGACGAGCAGGGCAAGATGTTGCGCACGGTATGCAAGCTTGGTCGCAACGGACAGATTCGCCATAGGAGTTAGATGCCACAGCCATGCAAAAGGATGCAGCTCCAACGTTCGTTATGAATTTGCGCCGCCGTTTGACCCGCCGCGGCCAAAGATCTTCTTGAAGAACAAGATAATTGGCGCAAAAATCAAGAAGGCGCCTTTCTTCATCGCAAGTAACAACACAACGAGCAAGCCTGTTTTCTTCGCCACCGCGACGCCGACCCCGCCGAGCACCAACGCTTTGAGCCCCATGCCCGAGCTTTTGTCGCTTGATGGGTCGAAGTCTTCGTATCTCGAACCCGGTTGGAACCGGATCGCATTCATGGCCGGCAACGCCGCGGCTTGTTGCGCTTCGATGTTAGCTGCATCGCCGATCAGCATCAACTCGACAACGCCACGCCGGCCGAGCACGGAAGTAATTACGTTGACGATTTTGCCAGTTGAATCGTGGGCATTGAGGCCCCATACCAAATGATGTTGGGCACGTTCATAGCGCGGTTCGGTTTGCCAACTGTCGACGATCAGCGGTTCGATACCGTTACGTTTACGGGTTTCATTCGCTGCGTTGGTCGAGTCAACGTACTGTTGCAGCATCAGTTTGGCATTGAGGTCAGGCGCGTCGGAATCTGAGATGTAACCTTGGTCTTGCCAACGAACGTTGACCTGCCAACTGGTATCGGTTTGTGACATGATCGTGCCTTTGTAGCCAACGAGGTCAGCGCCAGTTTTGAGCATTTCTGGCCCGAATACCGATGGATCAACGAACACATACCCGGCGGGAATATCGATCTCCAAGCCATCGCCTAAGTCCAAATGTTTCGGCCCTGTTTCGTGTTTCACGTCGGCGAACGGGTCGACGTTTTCACCTGCTTCGGCAGCGTCTTCGCTGGGCGCTTCGGCGCTGCCCTCCGCGGCGGCCGCTTTTTCCGCTGGCACTGGCTTACTGTCTGCCGGTGGCTTTTTTCCTTTGGCCCAACTAGTGGAGTTCGTCCCAAACCCAACGAGTAAAACCGCCGCAACCACAATTCCGATTGTCCGCATAGGCCAAAACGGTATCACGGACGCAGCTACAGGCGTTGGGCGCCACGAAGGATTACGCTGCGCCTTAGCCTAGTCAAACTTCGGTAACGGCGGCACTTCAATAAAGACGGTGTCTTGTTTCGGCCCGAGGTCAACGCAGGTAACGCCAACGCGCTTGAGATTGCCTTGCAGTTTTTCCCAGAATTCGCGTTTCGAGACATCGCCAGAAATGCCTAAGCCGCAAACCCGATGCGGCTCGGCCGAAACATTTTGCAGCTCGGCGATCAGCTCGCCAGGTTGCACTTTGCCGATCAGAGGCTTCGGAATCTTTTCACCAACCATCGGATTGGCGCTCGCGATGTTGAGGGTTGCTTGTTTGGCCAACGCCAGCTGCAGCTCCCCTGCGTTTTGGAATTTCGATTTGGCGTCGACGACGATGGCTTGTCCGCCGACGGGCGGCACCATCATAGTGCCGCGGATCACGACGTAGACGGTACGCTTGATGCGGTTGATATCAATGTTGACATTGGTCAACGGGGCCGCGCCCAGCGTAACCATCACGCTGTCACCAAGGCCGCTTTGATCCGACGTGCCGGGGACCAAGCGGACCCGGCCAAGTGGCACGTTCTCGATTGAGAAGGAGCCGTCTGCTGCAACCGGCGCTAAAATCGAAAACTGCATGGCGTCGGTAGCTTCCGACGGTAACGCGGCAATGCCTGACACATCGGCATTGCCAAAAATATTCACTTTGCCTTTGATGGTGGAGGTTGGTTCGAGCCGCAAAATCAGTTCGCCGTGCCCGTCTTTGACTTCAAGCGGACGGCTGCGCAGCGGGCCAAGCATCGCTTCGATCGTGCTGCGCTGGGGCGCTTTGGTAATAACGAATTGGCCTTTGTCGTCGGTGAGCGCTTCGTTTGGCTCACGCGATGGTGCAAAGGGCGAAAGATCTTCGCCATCCGTATGCAGGCCGCGCGCTGCCACCACTTGTGCGCCGGCGACTGGTTTGCCTTGCGCATTGACAACTCGGCCACGCAGCTCCTCGGACGGTGTTTTGTCGACAAACGGCGCAACTTCGAGCGCTTCCGACATGGCTTTGGCGCCCTTAATGTCGCCAGTTTGCCATGTCAAAATAATCTGCAAGCGCTTGTAGGTCTGGGTGAGTTCTTGCGATGGCCCAAACAGCGCTTCGCTTGTGGCCAGGCCTTGCGTAACCGCGTCGACGATCTGACCGTGGTACTTGTGCGGCGCTTTGGCCCACGAGTCGATCGCCACTAGCTGCGTGCGAAGCTTGTTGGCTTGCAGCCCGCGCTCGCCCAACGGCTTAGCCGCATCGGTCATGAGTTTGCCGGCCTCATCGAATAGGCCTTTGTTGCGTGCTGCTTCACCTTTGAGCTGAAGCACGGCCGACAGCGTCACGGCTTCGGGAATCCTGGTTGCGCTTGCTTCGGCGCGTCGGACGGCATTGGCGAACTGGGTATCGGCGAATGGTGTGCGCAACACGACGAAAGCTTGGGCTGACGTGACATCGGCGCGCACGCGATCATCGTTACAACGAGCGAGATACTCGGCGGCTTCGTCGGTATCGCTGCGGGTGTGATCGAGGCCAGCGGTTTGTAACATGGAGCGGAGCAACAGCGCTTGGGCTTTGACGCATGCAACATCGCCGGCGCGTGCGATGACTTCCGAGGCTTCGGCAACGGTGACGCTGGTGGTGGTTTCATCGGCGCGCAAGCGAAGCGCAAAGACATCGGCCGCTACGGCCGGCCACGAGGAGGTCAGTTGTGGTGGCGTAGCGTTGAGGCAAACGTTGGGGTCGACCAACTCGGCGCGTGGTTCAAAGTTAGCTGCACGTGCGGTTACGAGGCCTGCTGCTTGGACAACTACGGCGGTGCGCGCCATCACGCCATCGAGGCAAGCAAGCTGCGTCACGCGTAGCTTGGGTTCGGCTTTGCAAGCGTTGGTCCGCGTCGCGTTCCATAGTTGCAACTCGGCGCTGATTTCGTCGGCAAAGCGCACTTTGCCGGCCTTGCGCAGGTCGGCTTCGACGCTGGCTGTCCACAGCGTGGTCGGCGCCACCGTAGGTTCCGGACAACCGGCAGCAGCGGGTTCAGTGCTGCGATTCATGCTAAGTGCCGCGATGCCGACCGCCGTCGCGGTAACAGCGCCTAACCCAATGAATGCAAGCGAGCGCTTGCGGCGCGCTCGCAGCAACGCATGCAACAATGCATTCATCGACGGAAAGCGGTTGCGTGGTTCGACTGCAAGGCCGCGCAACAAAACTGGTCGAATTCGCCGAGGAATCGCCGACGCGTCGAGTTTTTCGGCGCCAGCAAGAATGTTTTCGCGGAGCTGCGCAATGGTGTCGCCAGGAAAAGGCCGTTTGCCAGCAAGCGCTTCCCACAGTGCAACCGACCACGCAAACTGGTCAGCTGCGGGCCCTACCGTTTGATTGTGCCACTGCTCAGGCGCCATATATGCTGGCGTGCCGAGCAACGAACCAGTTTGGGTGAGTTCGGGTGCACTCTTCGTTGTCGCCGCGGCGGTTTGGCTGGCAGCGTCGATGGTTTGCGCCAACGGATCGGCGTCGACCGAACGAGCCAGGCCGAAGTCGGTTACCTGCACGTGGCCTTCGGCGCTGCGCAAAATATTGTGCGGCTTAAAGTCGCGATGCACTACGCCTTTGGCATGCGCAGCGACGAGGCCGTTGCCTGCAGCGACGAATACGTTGAGCAGTTCGTCGATGCTGCGTGGCGTGGCGCGGATCCATTCGGCAACGGTAGTGCCTTCGACCAATTCCATCGCAATGAAATCACGCCCAGCAACGCTACCGACTTCATGTACGGCAACAACATTGGGGTGACTCACTTTGGCCATGGCACGCGCTTCGCGTAACAAACGTGTTCGCGCTTCATGGTTGGTATCGTTGCGCAGCACCTTGAGCGCAACCGCGCGTTCAAGATCTGGATCAATGGCGCGATACACGATGCCCATGGCACCATTGCCAATGGCGCGCTCGATCATGTAGCGCCCGAAGGCGCCTCGCAAATCGTCGGCGCGTGGCTCGCCATGGCTTGCCGACACCGATGCTGGCGAGCTCGGTGCTGGCGTTGCGCTGGGTGCCGCGGTCACCGTATTCGCTAACGGATCGTTGGTGTCGCTGCCTGCCATAGCTGCGCCTACGACACCTTTACATCGCGGATCAAGCGCGCATATGCGTCGGTGAGGCGCGCGGCCAACGCCGTTACTTCATCGAGCAGCGAGTTTGAGACCGGGGTTGGGCGATTGCTTTGGGCATATAACAACGTTACGACCCGTTGCTTGACCAAGACGGGGGCAACGATCATTTCAACCGGCTCGGTTTCGCCGTCGATCGCCAACCACAACGCGGCTTCAACCGGGTAGGGCACACATGGCGGCAAGCCGCTAAATACGCGTTGACTGTCGTGGGCATCTTGAAACGCCGAGACACCCGCGAGTGGCAACGACAAGGTTGGAATCACCGTCGCTGCACCGCGTGCGATGTAGCCACACCAACCCAGCGCATTGCTGTCGCGAATCATGAAACTGATGAAGGCGGTGGTGCGGCCACGGCCAAATTGAATCAAGGCTTCTGCGATTTGGTCTCGATGGACAGCGTCGTCGATGCGTTGGCAGATTTCGGCGAACGGCGTGGTTGCAACTTGACTAGCATAGGCCGGCATCGACGACGAACCGCGGCGTCGGCGTGGCTCGAGCGTAAACCGCGGTGGCATCACGATCCCGCCGGCAGGTTGCACCCGGCGGCGATCATCGGGGGCGCTTTGGGTATCGATGGCACTAGCCGAGCCACCCGAGCGAATAAAACGCGCGCGCCGTGGCAAGTGAAAATGCCGTTCAAGAAAATACATGCCACGCAGTTCGGGCACGATGTATGGCGCCACTGGTGCGCCCAACTGTATCGCGACGTCGTCGACCAGCGCAGCGTCGAACGGGTCGACAAATGCCACGGCCACCGTGACGCTGTTGGCTTCGCTGCTGAGCACGCCAAGCGGAATGGCGCCTCGGCTAACTGCGAATTCGGCGCCGAGTTTGGCAAGTAAGTCATGCGGGGCTTGTTCAAGCATCTCGGCGGTCGCGGCAGGAAAACCGGTAAGCTCTTCGAGATATTCCGTGAGGTGTTCAAGTTCGATATAGCCGAGCTCGACCAAATTGGTGCCTAAGCGGCCGCCAAACAACACTTGATTGCGCAATGCTGCATCCAATTGGCTTTGACCAATCGCTGCGTTTCGCAACAACAAAGCACCTAGTTTCATCGCCGGGCCGAGCATAGCAGAAATGCGTAGCCGGTGGTGATGCGGCTAGCGGTTAGCCGTAGCGCGTTGGATCGGCTATGCCAGCGTCGGCAAAGCCCTTTTTGCGCAAAGCGCACGCGTCACAACGGCCGCAGGCCATCCCGGCGGCGGTTGGGTCGTAACACGAGTGGGTTTGGCTGTAATCCACGCCCAGCGCCATGCCTCGCTCAATGATCTGCGCCTTGGTCATGGCGATCAGCGGCGCATGCAGTTTGAAACCACCGCTGCGGGTGGCTACTTGGGCCACCGCTTCGAACGCCGCAATGAATTCGGGCCGGCAATCAGGATAGCCGCTGGCGTCGAGCACGTTAACGCCCACGAAGATGTCGCGTGCCCCGATCGATTCGGCCCACGCCAGCGCCAGCGAGAGCAGCACGGTATTGCGAGCGGGTACGTACGTCGAAGGCACATCGCCTGCCGCGCCGATTTCAGCGAGCGAGCGGTCTTTGGGCACTGCGATCGAACGCGTGGTCAGCGCCGACGCTGCGAGCGGTGACAAATCGATTTCGATGATCTGATGCGCTTGTGCTGCAAACGCTGCTGCCGCGCGCTTCGCTGCGTCGATTTCGACTTGGTGCAATTGGCCGTAACGCACGGTGAGCGCGTAGCACTCAAATTGCTCGGCACGCGCAATTGCAAGTGCAGTGGTTGAATCAAGGCCGCCGGAAAGAAGAACAATCGCTTTGCGCATAGAAGTCTCAGTGCGTGGTTGCAAGCCGCAAAATTTTGCCGAAAACGTCGCCTGTGGCTGGGTCGATTGACGGGTCAACGAACAAGCGCGTGACCGACGTGTTGCGCAAGCCATCGAGCATTTCGTCGGAGATCAGCGCGCCAGCGTCGAGGCCAACCGCAAACAGATCCTCGCCGGTGCCCATTTCTTTGGCAAAGGTTTCGGCTAATTGGCCGGTTGAAAACAAAAAACCATACGGCCGGCGGCACCACATGTCTTGACCGTTTGAAGTCAGATACCAGATCCGCGGTGGCAAAAACGAAACCAACTGATCCATCGACGTCACGTCTTCGGGTTTGGTATCGCGCTCTTCGTTGCTCATGGCGCTACCCTGCCTCAATTCGCTTGCCGTCGACAAGGCTGCAGCGGCACGATCGCCAATAGTCGCTGGCCCCACAACCTGCTAGAGTCCCGCGCATGTTGCTCCTTCGCTCTGTTTTGGTTTGTACATTGCTGGCGGCCGTTGGCTGTGGCAGCAAGAATCATGGTTCAACCCTCGGCACTGGCGCTGGCACGGGGTCAGGTTCGGCGGTTGCGGCTGATCCGTCGATTTCGCCGGTGGTTAGCCAGGATATTTTGGCTCGCGAGCCGGTGTCGAATACCGCTGGCGTGAAACACATTTTGATCGGCTGGAAAGAACTTGGCGACAAGCCCGGCGGTCGCGCGCACGAACGCGCTGCAACCCGCACCAAAAAAGACGCCGAAACTGAAGTGTTGGCGTTGCTCGAAAAGCTCAAAGCCGGCGCCGATTTTGATTCGCTGATGAAAGCGTCGTCGGAAGACGAAGGCAGCGCAGCCATTGGCAAGTTGTTCGACGTTGCGCCCGACGCCCAACTCGTCATCGAATTTCGCCAGCTTGGCCTCCGCCTCAACGTCGGCGAAATCGGCGTGTGCGAGTCCGATTTCGGATTTCACATCATGAAGCGCTACAAGTAGGGCGGCGTGGCTGGCTCAGAACCCAAGTAACGCCGCGACTTTCGCGAGCACGTCTTGGACTGCCGCCGCTGGCGCTTTGTCTTTAGGCCTGGCATGCCGGATCTTCCAATCAAGGCTTTTCACTTGGTCAGCCAGAACTACTCCACCGTCGACAGCTACCTCGAATGGATAGCCTTTGACCTTGCTCGTGATGGGGCAACAAATCATCAACCCATGCTTGTTGTAGATCTTCGGTGAAAGCACCAGTGCGGGCCGGCGTTTAGCCTGCTCATGGCCTGCCTGCGGGTCGAAGTCTAACCAAACAATTTCCCCTTTGTCGGGGACGAAGCCAGACTTCACAGTTCTTCACGTCCGACTGGTGCGCCCGTTTCCACTTCACGGTGCGTGTTTTTGGCCGTAATCCCTTTGACTAGCTCGGCGAGCTTATAGCGCTTCTCGGTCGCTGGTCGGATAAGGATTCCTTCAGGGGTGACCGAAAGTTCGACAGCATCACCAAGCGCCGTGCCTGTTTGCGCCAACATGGCGGCCGGCAGTCGAACCGCAGCGCTGTTGCCCCATTTTTGAATCGAACGTTTCAGCATGTAGATACATTGAATCAACATTGCTTCGTGTGCAAGCTAAATCAGCCGAAGCTCTTGCGCGAGGAATGCCTGTAGTTCTCGGAAGTTGGCCGGCTCATGTTTGAGCAAATATGCTGTAAGTTCTTTGCCGTGGCGGATTTTGTCGTATCTCACGGTTGTCCCTGAAATATCGGCAAACAGCTCCGCTAGGAATTCGGCTGATTTTTCAGGGGTAGGATTTTGCGTTCGTTGTTCGAGCGCTTCCGTGACTTTCGCGAGCACAAGTTTTTCGTCGAGTTGAAGATCGCGGCGCAAGACGTTTGCAATGGCTTGCGGGTGCAGCAACGTGTCTTCGAACATTGTGAAGGGAAAGAACTTCAGGCTAAGGCCGATTTTGCTTTTGAAATCGGCCTGCTCTGCGTCTGATAGGCCTTCTTTGTCGAGCCAGATGTGAAAATTTGACGACGCTAACGAGAGTTGCTTTGAGAACTTTTGGTACATGTCGCGCGCCAATTCAGCACGACTACGTCTCGCTTGCTGAATGCTTTGTGGCCGGGTTCCTCCATCATAGAGGTCGCCAGTCTGCACAAGTGGAATGAACGTCACGCCTGCTCGGCCGAAGAAATGCATCATTACCAAGGGCAGGCAATGTGCTTCGGTTTCGCCTTCGACCCAAGCGATTTCATCTGGGGCGAAAACATCGGACCACCTTGCTCCCACCGAAGCTAAGTCGTTGATGGCTTCGTTAATAGTCGAGCGCGATGATGCTCGGAGTGTCGACGCATCGCCTTCGCGTTCGACTTGGATAACCGTGGCGGGCAGGCCTTCGGAAAGGATCGCGGTTGAGTGGGTTGCGATGATGTATTGATGTCCGTTTGGGCGTAGTTCACGCAAGACTTTGATGAGTTCACGGCAGGCGGATGGGTGTAAATAGGCCTGCGGTTCGTCGATGAGGATGATTTTGTTCCGCTCGTAGAACGCCGCGTACAGAATCGCGAGTACATGGCCAACGCCTGCGCCGCAATCGCCGAGCGGGATAAGTGTCTCGTCGCTAGTTTCGGTTGGGACAGCGAAGCGGGCTGAGAGCTTTGCAACGTTATTCGACGTCGTTGGCGATATCCAAGCGAGCTCTGGAAGTACACGGGTCACAAGTGCCATGTATCGCGCATAGATGCTGCTGTTGATTTGGTATTGCGCCGCCAGCGCAGTTGGCAGATTGCTTCCAGATGCTTGCAGTGTTCGGTCGGCGGAATCCTCGGTGGTTTCGAAACTTGTTGTGCGAAAGTCAAAGTACCGCACGCGGTTGAACACATTCTGGATGCTGCTGAACATCGCAATGTGCGCCTTGCCATCCCCTGCATTGGCCGGCTTTTGATTAGTTTCATACGCATCGCACGGCATTTCAACGATAGGTGTTCCTGTGGGCGCTGCCCGTTTCGCTTTTATCGTAAAAGGCTTGAGGCTTTTCTGTAAATACGCCCAGTACCGTTGGGCCGCATCAATGGAGTTTGTGCCTTGGCCCGTCGGGTCAGGGTGTACCCCGGCGTATTCGTCGCTAAAGGATTTGTACTTAATAATTGCCAACGCATCTTCTTTTGAGCGCGCTTCAAGACTAAGCGTGCAGCTGGTTGAGACTTTGCCACCGCGCACATGCCGCTTGAGGTCCTTCATCGCCAAGCCCTTGAGTACCCACGACTTGCCGGTATTGTTTCTGCCAATTACGAACGTAAACAGGTCGCCGACGGGCATTTCCAGGGTTTCTAGAAACGGGCCGCAGTTGGTCAACGAAAAGCCTACCACTTTGAAATCAAAGTCCACGTCCGTCCCTTTCGCTACCTATAGATCGTCGACGCTGTCGTTGCGCGTTACTGCGTTCCGCAGCGCGGTGACAATAAATAACTGAGCTGCCGCTGCGCGACGGTTGACTGCTACTCAGCGTCGTCGGCGTCGTCGGTTTGGCGAGAGTCGAGGCCGTATTTGCGAATGAGTTCGCGCAAGTGTTTGCGATCGATCTGGGCTTCACGCGAAGCAGCGGACAAGTTCATCTTGTGCTTCTTCATGAGGTCTTCGATGTATTCGCGCTCGAACATTTCGACGAGCTGACCCTTGGCTTCTTTGAACGGCAAGTCGGTGCGCACGCCGAAGGTTGGCGATTGCGCTTCGGCGACCAAGGCGTCGTCGAGATTGATGGTGTCGCCGCGCGCCAGCAAGCACGCGCGTTCCATGACGTTGCGGAGTTCGCGCACGTTGCCTGGCCAGGCATGGCCGCACAACACCTTCATGTCTTCGGCCGACACGCGCAGGTTCGGCCCGAACGAGTTCACAAAATGTTGAATCAGCAAAGGTATGTCGGTGCCGCGCTCGCGCAACGGTGGCACGCCGCAGCGAATCACGGCGAGCCGGTAGTACAAGTCTTCGCGGAAGGTGCGCTTGGCAACTTCGGCGCGCAAATCGCGGTTGGTAGCGGCGACCACGCGGACGTCGATCTTTTCGTAGGTGTTCGAACCAACTTTGCGCACCGCACGCTTATCGAGCACTCGCAGCAACGATGGCTGCAGGTCGATTGCCATTTCGCCGATTTCGTCGAGGAAGATGGTGCCGCCATTGGCTTCGGCAAACGCACCGCGGCGATCGCTGATCGCTCCAGTAAAGCTGCCTTTGACGTGGCCGAACAGCATCGATTCGATCAGTTCGCGTGGCACCGAACCACAGTCAAACACCACAAACGGCCCATCGCGGCGCGATGAGTGATTGTGAATTTCTTCGGCGATAAGTTCTTTGCCGGTGCCGGTTTCACCTTCGATCAACACTGTCGCGTTGGTTGGCGCCACGTCTTGCAGCATGGTGAACATCTGCCGCATTTTGGTATCGCCACCAACGATGGAACCAAACCGGCTTTGCGCCGAAGGCACCGGCGAAACTGCTTCTTCGTCGGGCAAATACTTGATGACGGTACGGCCGAGTTTGATCTCGGCGCCGAAGCCAATGGCGACTTTTTCAATCCGGGTATCGGTAGCGCCCATCAAAAACGAGCCGTTGGTTGAGCCGCTGTCGACCATGATCACTTCGTCGCCAATGATGTGCGCTTCGAGGTGTTTGCGCGAAACTGTATTGTCGGTCAACGCGAGGCTGCACGACGAGCCCGAGCCAAATGAGATCGGTTGATCGACCAAGCGCACGGTTTCACCGCGGTCTGGGCCCTTGATGACCAAAAAGATGCCACCACGACCCTGTCGTGAATACGACGGCGTGTCATCTAACAGTGCTGTAGCGTTGCGCGGATCGCGTGCCATTCCGAAGCCTTATGGTAGCGCCGACGTGGCCGAAAAGTCCACGCAGCCGGGCACAACTTGCCGCTACAAATCGGGGCCCGAGAGCCCAACGACCACAGCAGCGATCGCTCCGGCGACCAGCACGACAATCACGACCATCCACCAGCGCAGCGCAAAACCTTTAGTGGTAGGGGCTTTCGCTACCTTGGACGTGCCTTGCGTGTTTTCGGCGGCAGCCGCGCGCTTCGCCTTCTTTTTGTCGGCTTTGGCGCCGTTGACAGCCGACGCGTCGTCGCGGCCCGGCACTGGCAGGCGTGCGTTAACGCTCAGTGGGGTCGGCGACGCCATGCGGTCCCGCTGTGGCGTTACCACAGGCGGTGCTGCTGGCCCAGGCGCGCCAAATGGCAACCGCCCGGGACTGCTGTCGTCGAACCGCACCAGTGGACTGGCACCGGTTGCCATGGGGCCGTTGGCTGGCCTGCCGCTGGCTTCGTCGTCGATCATGTTGATAATCGATGTCAGCTCACGGCCACGAAACTGGCCGTCGGCGGACGGTGCAGGCCGCGCAGCCCGCGCGTTGGCAAAGCCGGGCATTGCATGCGGTAGCACGGGGGCGGCTGGAGCCGCGAGCATCCCGTAATCCTCTTCATCTTCGTCGTCGCTCAGCAGCGCAGTGCCTGGGCGTGCGCCTTCGTCTTCATCATCTTCATCGTCGTCGCGCCACGTGTTGGTTGGGCCGCAGACCACGGCCAATTCATCCGCGAGCTCGCTAGCCGACATCAACAAGCCGTGGCGGTGCGCACAACGCGTCAGCGCTTCGCCCAATTGCCCTGCGGTTTGGTACCGCTCGTCTGGGTTGATGCTGAGCGCTTTTTGCAAAATGAAATCGATATCCGACGGCACGCCTGGCAGTTTGCGCGACACCATGGGGATCGGCTGCGAGTAGATTTCGTCGGCCGAGGTCAGCATGCTGGCTGAAATGAACAGTCGCTCGCCGGTTAGCATTTCGTACATGCAGACGGCAGCTGAGTACAAGTCCGAGCGATGATCCATGTCTTCGCTTTTGGCTTGCTCCGGCGACATGTAGCCGATTTTGCCTTTGACTCGGTAGAACAGCGACGTGTGAGTCGCCGCTTTGGCGATGCCAAAATCGGTCAATTTGACTTCGCCAGCAAACGACACCAACAGGTTCGACGGTGAGACGTCGCGGTGAATCAGCTTGAGCGGCTGGCCGTTAAAGTCGCGTTTGACGTGAGCATACGCGAGGGCCGCCAGCACTTCGCGTGTGATGTACAACGCAGCGCTTGGTGATAAACGTTTGCCTCGACGCTTGGCTCGGCGCAGCAGCGAGCGTAAGTCGCCGCCAGCGAGATATTCCATCACGATGAAGTAGTCTTCACCGGCGGTGACTAGGTCGATCGTGTGAATGATGTTGGCGTGATCAAGCGTTGCCGACAGCTTGGCTTCACGCAAAAACAAGTCGATGAATTCTTCTTGTTGGGTGAACTCCGGCAGCAATTGTTTGAGCACGACTTCTTTTTCGAAGCCGCCGGCACCGAGCTTTTTGCCGATGTAGATCGCACCCATGCCTCCTTCGGATAAATACTCCAGCACGACATAGCGGTCGGCAGGCGCTTGCGAAGGTGCAACAGGCGATTTCATCGGGCGAGCCAGTGTATCATTAGCGGGTGGTAGATAAGCAACGGTACGGCTTGGAAGCGTTGCGCGATGTGCGCCGAGTCGAAGAATCGACCGAGCAGCAAAGTGTTGCAGCGCAGGCCAGTGTTTTGCGCGCTGCGCAACAACGAGCCGAAGCAGCGGCTGCCCAGGTTGCAGCACAACAGGAAGCGGCGGCCGAAGTGTTGCAAAAGGCAACAGCGCGGTTGCAGGCGGGCGCGTCGGCTCAGCTCGCGTCGCTGGCTGGCACTGCTGCAGCACGGCAGCGCCGACGCTTGCAGCAACTGCAACAAGACGCGGATCGGCTTGCTGGGTTGGCGCGAGGCGAAGACGCCAAGTTCGACGCTGCGCAACAGCAGTTACGGACCGCGCGCATCCAACGCGAACTGCTCGAAAAGCATTTTGCTGCGTGGCGTGCACGGCGCGCGAAGCAGCAAGCCAATCGCGAAGAATAGCGTTCTCCGTAAACGCCGTACGCGTCCTCCCTAAACGGCCAGCCCGCACCGCAATTGGGCGGCGCAACTGCAAAGAAAAGCGACAGGCATGACGCGCCAGTGGAAGAAATCCGACAGGCGCGGCGCGTTACAAACTATTACAAATCGTTAAGTCGCCGTCCGAGGCTGTGCGCCAGCGCGCCGTCGCGCTACGATGTCTTATAGGTTCTGGTTTTGACTCCCTTACTTCTTGTCACTGGCTTTTTGGGTTCTGGCAAAACGACGCTGATCGCAGCGTTGTTGCGGCGCCGTGCTGCGCGCGCTGCTAGTGGCCGCATTGGCTTGTTGGTAAACGAGTTGGGCGCGGTTGGTATCGATGGTGATTTGTTAGCCGACGGCATTACTGCCCAGGTCGAACTGCCAGGCGGTTGTGTGTGCTGCGCACTCGGCGATGATCTGGCGCAGTCCATCGTTGCGATGTTGGATCAACAGCCGAACCTCGATGCAATCATTCTGGAAACCACCGGCGTTGCCGAACCTTTGCCGATCGCATGGGCGCTCGAACGCGCACCGTTGGTTGGCCGCGTGCGCCTCGCGACGGTGATTACGCTGGTGGACGCTGAGAATTTTCTCGCTTCGCGGCCGTTGTCAGCGTCGGTTGATGCCCAGGTGGCCTACGCCGACATCTTGTTGCAAACCAAATCGCACTTGGTTTCGGCAGCCGTGGCCGCGGAGGTGCAGCAAACCGCGATGGCACTCGCTGGGCGCGCGCTTTGGTATGCGCTACCGACGGCCGAAGCTGCTCAAATCCTCGACGACATCGTGAGCGATCCGCCGTTGCTCGGTGAGCATCATGGCGCAGCGGGTGCAACGCCGGGCCCAGCACATGGATGCGGCCCGGATTGTCACGAGCATGGCCACGCTCACGCTGTGCACGGCATTTCAAGTGTCGCGATGGCACTGCCTGCAACTGGCATTGATCTTGAAGACCTCGAAGATGCAGTGTTGGCCATTCCTGATAACGCAATTCGCATCAAAGGCATTGTGCAAGTTGTCGACGGTGACGCGACAGCTTGGGTAGCATTTCATCGGGTTGGGCCGCGGTTCTCGTCGGAACGCATGACGCTGACGGGTCCGGCGCCGCAACCACGCATCGTGGCGTTGGGCAGTGGCGTCACCGAAGCGATGGTGCAAGCACCGATGCGCGCGCTGTTTGGAGCTTTGGCGTGAAGGCGTTGCGGGCCACGTTGCACGCAGCGCTCGCCATCGGTGCATGCGTCGTGCTTGCATCAGCGTGCAAGCAAGAGCGCATCGAAATTCGCGATGAAACGCTCAACGACTATCACCGCGCCGATGTGCGTGCCGCCGTCGATGCATACGTCGCCAAAGGCCGCACCGCAACTGCGTATGCGGTCATGGCCAGCCAATTTTCAACCATGCGCTCGACGATGGACGTCACCGTTGCCAACGATGCCGAGCTAAAGCTAGTGACGCTCGCGCTGGCGCCAACCGTTGCTGCAAGCACGCTGCCACCAGCTCGCGAAATCAAAGAATTGGCAACCTCGGTATGGCCGATCGGGTTGCAAGATCCAGTGCGCGCCGATTCGCTGCAAGTGCGGCGCGAAAGCAAAGACGCCAAGCTGATTCCACTCGCGTACGAAGAGCCGGATGCCTATCTGCTGCGCATTTGCGGCGACGGCCTCAAAGCCGAGTGTTACAGCGTCGTTTCGGAGTACCAAGCCGATGTGGTGCGGCACTTAGCGATGCAGCGTTTTACCGAACGCGTTCGCGCTGCCGTGTCGGATTGTGTCCTGTGCGCCAATGATTCGAACTGGCGTGAGTACGTACGCAAGTGGGAAGCGTTGGAAGCCGCGACGATCGAGCGCCGTCGCCGCGCTGAACGGTTGGGCGATCCGATTCGTTGGCCAACTGCGGGACGCGCGTCGCAACCGATCGTCGCACCAGGCTCGGCGATCACACTGGAGTTGAGCTCTACTGGTGAATTGACCGTCGACGAACAGCGTATTTCGGTGGTTGATCGGGTTGAGCGCTTGCGCTTGCTGCGAGGCGACCGCGAAGTTCTATTGCATGCGTTGCCAAGCACGCGCCTCGCCGATTTGCGCGCGGTCATTGCCGACGGCATGCGCGCTGGCGCACGTCGCATCGGGTTGGTAACCCGCCGTGCAGTATATCCATGGGAGCCGCGAGTGTATTGGGTCGCGTTAGGCGCCGGCACTAAGTTGCCAGTGCGGCCCGGCGACTCGCTGCAGGTCCTGATCTCGACCCTCGACGAGATGCCGGCAGGCACCGAGTTGGCGCGCATCGATTGAACGCGCGCTGGGGTAATGCGTGGGTGCGTTGGCGCAATTCGCCAACTTGTTGCCGGCAGTTTCGGTTACAATTTCGCCATGAAAGCATGGTTTTGTTTTGCGTTGGCCGGCTTGCTTGCCGGGTGCGGCGGTCGCTCTAAGAGCAATTCGGATGCTTACCCATACAGCAAAGTCATCGTAAAACCCGAAAACCAAACGCTGCAGGTGGCGCTCGGTGGCAGTGCATCTCAAACCTACCAAGTCATTGGCTTGGTGGATGGCGTTGAAACCGATATCACGGCGGATTGCACGCTGACGGTGGATAACAACTTTGGTCGGTTTGAAGCGTCCAAGGTTACCGTCGGAGCGCGTGGTGGCCAAACCGAAATTGGGGCGACGTGCGGCGGCCAAGCGGCAAGCCCCGGTGTGCTGACGATTAAACTGTCAAGCACGGTCATCGTTCCAGGCGCGCCTGCCGATGCCGCTGCCATTTTTGGTGCCGCTACCGCGACGGCCGATCCAAGCAAACAACCCGCCATCGAATATCCGCTCGATCAGGCGGTTGCGCCAATTAACCTCGCATCGGTCGAAGCCCAATGGGCACCGCGCAACAACGATTTGTTTCACCTCACGATGGCATCGGCCTTTGTCGCCGTTGATGTGTACACGCCAAACATTGATGCGGCGCTTAGTGCTGCTGACTGGGATTTGGTTGCGCGTACAGCTGCCGGCCGCGATTTGAAGTTTGTCGTCGAAGGCTTGGTGCAGGCGGCGCCGACGCTGAAGTATGCCAGCGCGCCTGTTACCCTTGATATTTCGCGCGATGCGATCGACCGCACCACGATCTACTACTGGGCGTCGTCGCAGGGCAGCATCATGAGCAGCTTGTTTGGCTCGACGGCGCAACCAACCCAAGTCAAAGGCGACTGCACGTCGTGCCACTCGCTGTCGCGCACTGGCACTCGGTTTGGCTACAGCCGCTGCGTTGGCAACGATTGCAACAACGTGTTTTTGGGCTTCATGCGATTCAACAAACAAACCGGTGCATGGGAAGACACCGTCGACGCTAACAATCTTGGCGTGCGTGGTTCGTACAGCACGTTTTCGCCGGTGGGCAATCCGTTCCCAACCGACGATCAATCGCTTGCATTGGTGACGCTCAATAACGGCACGCTTGGCCTGTACGATCCTGACACCGGCGCCGCCGTGCCGTCGAATGTCGGCACGGTCGCCACGCAGGGGCCGGGCGCACCACGCGCTGCGTTGATGGCCGATTGGTCGGCCGATGGTGGCACGATTGTGTACGCGTCGACGCCGCATGCAGGGCAATGGATCGACTTGGGCGACGGTGCGATCGCAAAGATGTCTTACAGCCATTCAACCGGCGAACACGTGTTTGGCGATCCCGAATTCCTCGTCGATGCACCGATTGTTTTGCCGAATGGCACGTTCAACAACTTCTTCTTCCCAAGTATTTCGCCTGATGGCAAGTTGGTTGCGTTCAATGCTGCGCGCAGCACGTGGCGCAACGGTATGGACGCCAAAGCGCCGGGCCAACGGTTGATGTTGGTCGATGCGCAAACCAAAGCAGTTACTGACCTTACTGCGCTCAACGGCGGCTACATCGACAGTGACATCACCTGGCCGCACTGGGCGCCGGGTGGCACGTCGGATTATTACTGGTTGGTATTTTCGAGCGAGCGCGACTATGGCCATCGCTTGACCGCCGCCAACACTGCTGCACCATGCGTTGCCAACGGCGTGCGTCAATGCAAACAGATTTGGATCGCGGGCATCAGCAAAGCCAAGCTCGCTGCCGGTGGTGACCCAAGCGCAGCGCCAATGTGGCTGCCAGGCCAAAGCATTGCAGCTGATAACATCAGCCCGTTTTGGACCAAGCCAGCCGGCGTCGAGTAGGCTATGCCGCGAACCCCAAAGCCAAAGTCATCAGCGAAAGTTAAATCATCGGCGCCAGCACAAGCGTATGCCGCAGCGGTCGGTGAAACAGGCTCCATGGCGGCGGCCGATGCGTTTGCTGACGAAGCGCGCACTCGACTTGGCGATCG